>CAWKIY010000157.1:0-6785 GCA_963849245.1 candidate division FCPU426 bacterium
AATCAT
This sequence comes from candidate division FCPU426 bacterium, assembly GCA_963849245.1. Classification (GTDB taxonomy): domain Bacteria; phylum Oederibacteriota; class Muellerivitia; order Muellerivitales; family Muellerivitaceae; genus CAWKIY01. Next base: position 7 of record CAWKIY010000157.1, read on the forward strand.
CGGTCATTTTTTCAAGCCGCTTCTTCGCCGCTCCTTCTCCTGCGATTAAGAATTGCAGATTCGGCACCCGGGAGCGAAGACGGTTCACGACCTTTAACAAGAAATCGATGTTCTTCTCTTCCGCCACCCGGCCCATGAAAAGCAAAAGCTTATCTTCGGACTTGTACCCTTTCATCTTTCGGAATCGTTGACCGTCCCGGCCTTCGAACCTCTCCAAACGGATGCCCGTCGGAATAACCTCAACCGGCTTCGTCACGTTGTAGCTTAAAAGAACATTTTGCATTTCGGTGGAAGGCGTAATGAGCAAGTCACAGGAATTGCAATAACGGCGGCTAGCGCTTTTAGCGTACCAAATCCCAAAAGCCTTGGGCAGAAACCACAGGTAATGCTCGGTGTAAGCCGCGAAAAGAGTGTGATAGGTATGCACCACCTTCGCTCCGCTCTCGCGGGCCCACTTCACCGCGGGGCCGCCGATAGTAAAGGGCGTTTGAGTGTGGACGATGTCGAATTTCGCGTCGATGAACTGCTGAACAAGCTTTTTATCTTTGCCCGGCCGGCCCAATCGGTCCTCGGGATCAAAGAAGAGATACATGGAAGGAAACCGGTGAATATGGATGTGGTCGCTTTCATCGATGCTGTTCGGAAAAGCTGGCGCGTAGATATGCACTTCATGGCCCAGCTTCACGAACTCTTCGGCGAAAATTTGGGTCGAGGTGGAAACGCCGTTGATGCGGGGAAAGTAGGTGTCGGTAACGAGAGCGATTTTCATTTTTTTCCTAACAAAAATTTTTTCACCACGAAGTACACCAAGTTCACGAAGTTAAAATCTTTAAAATCAAAACGAATGAATGAATTTCACCTTACTTTGTGTGCCAACCCTCTTTAAGAAAGACAGATAAAGAGGTCGGTACGACCCCGCATGATTATAATTCAATCATGCCAAAGGGGTGCCCTTCGTGTACTTTGTGGTTCAAAGCCTTACGGTGTGCACAATTTCCATTCTTCAGCGGCCATCTGCTGGACCTTTTCTAAAACCTGCGCGACTGGAACCTTTTCAACTTCTTTCAAACGACGGCGCTTCACTTCAATAAGTCCTTCTTTTAATCCCTTCGCACCGATGCGCACGGACAGGGGTAATCCCAAAAGATCCGCGTCCTTAAACTTGAATCCGGCGGTCGCTTCAGTCCGGTCATCATAAAGAACCTCGTAACCGGCCTTCTTTAAATCCTCGTAACATTGGTCGGCCACCTTGACCACTTCCGGGTCAGCGGGGTTCAGGGACAAAAGGTGGATCTGGTAAGGCGCTAGGGAAACGGGCCAGAGAATGCCGTCGGCGTCATTGTGTTGTTCAATCGCGGCACCCACTGTGCGGGTGACCCCGATACCGTAACAGCCCATGACAGCCTCGTGGTCTTTGCTGTCCTCGCCCAGATACACGCAATGCATAGACTTGGAATACTTTGTGCCTAGCTTAAAGGTTTGGCCGACTTCGATACCGCGCCCCGTTTTTAGGGGCTTCCCGCATTTGGGGCAGCCGTCGCCGGTCAATACGCTTCGAAAGTCGTTATACCAAGGCGCGGCACAGTCCCGACCGATCTCCACATGGATCAAGTGCTTGTCTTTAACCAGGGCGCCAGTGACATAATCATGGCCTTCTTTCAAGGCATTGTCCGCCAGGATCTTCACGCCCTTAAGTCCTACCGGCCCGGCGAACCCGACCGGTGCGCCGGTCACTTCCATCACTTTCTCCGCTGAAGCCAGGACCAACTCCGTGGCGCCTAAGGCGTTCTGAACCTTGATCTCGTTGACTTCGTGATCGCCGCGCACCAAGACCGCCACGGGCTTGCCGTCGGCCAAGAAGATAAGGGTCTTAATGAATTGAGAGGATGGGAGTTTTAGCAGCGCCCCGACTTCTTCAACCGTGTATTTCCCGGGAGTGTCCACCGAAACGCAAGCTTCCGTGGTCGCTTGGGCAACAGCGGAAGGCGCCGGCACCCCCGCCGCTTTTTCCATGTTCGCCGCGTAGCCGCAAGCCTCGCACAAAGCGATAGCCGCTTCGCCTGAATCCGCCAGCACCATAAATTCGTGGGTAAAGCTTCCGCCGATCAATCCTGAATCAGCTTCCACAGGAGAGCACAGAAGACCGCAGCGTTTGAAGATGCGTTTGTAGGCTTCAAACATGGCCCAATAGGTTTTGTCGGAAGCCGCGTCATCCACGTCAAAGGAGTAGCCGTCTTTCATCAAAAACTCACGGCTGCGCATCACGCCAAAGCGGGGGCGTACTTCGTCGCGGAATTTCGTGGCGATTTGGAAAAGATTCATCGGCAGCTGCTTATAGCTTTTCAGTTCCCGGCGCACCAAATCGGTGATGACTTCCTCGTGGGTGGGTCCCAAGGCGTAATCCCGCTCATGGCGGTCTTTGACCCGCATCAGTTCTTTGCCGTACTTCTGCCAGCGCCCCGTCTCCTGCCACAATTCCGCGGGAGTCATGATGGGAAGCAGCACTTCCTGGGCGCCTGCCTTTTCCATTTCCTCGCGGATGATCGTCATCACTTTTAAAATCACCCTTTGGCCCAGCGGAAGATACTCGTAAATACCCGAGGCTACTTTGCGCATCAGTCCCGAACGAAGCATCAGTTTGTGGGAAGGGATTTCCGCCTCTTGGGGTGTTTCTTTGACCGTGGGGATGAGGGCTTTAGAGACTCGCATGGATAGATTCCTCTTTAAAAATGGGGCTGCGAATAATGAAAGGGGCGGGTCGTATGACCCGCCCCTTTAAGAGCGCACAATATACCGTCAGAAAGTCGATTTAGGAAGTCTTGGCTTTGTCGATTTCCAACGCGCGTTTTTTAATTTCCTCAATCAAGTTCGGCACGAGTTCTTCTTCTTTCAGGCGGGTTTTCACCTCGCCCTTTTCGAAAATCACCCCGTGGCCCTTTTCAGCGCACAAGCCGACATCCGCCTCCGCGCCTTCGCCCAGTCCGTTGACCACGCAGCCCATGATGGCCACCCGCATCGGTGTCTTCATGGTGAGGGTCGCGGTCTCCACAGCGTCGACCATGCCTTCTAAGTCCACATGACAGCGCCCGCAGGTGGGGCAAGCGACAATCTCCACGCCTTCTTTTCGAAAGCCCATGGAACGCAGCAAGTGCGTGGCAACCTTCACTTCTTCTACCGGATCAGCGGTTAAGGAAACCCGAATGGTATCGCCGATACCATCGGCGAGGACCGCCCCGATACCCGCGGCGCTTTTCGTAATGCCCTGCATCTTGGTTCCGGCTTCCGTCACGCCGACATGGAAAGGATAGTCGCACTTTTCGGCAAGTAGGCGGTAAGAACGGATCATGGTCGGCACGTGGGAGCTTTTCACCGAAATGATCATGTTGTGGTAGCCCAGGGACTCAATGAACTGGATATGACGCATGGCCGATTCCACAATCGCCTCCGGCGTCGGATGACCATACTTTTCCAGCAGGTCTTTTTCCAAAGAGCCGGAGTTAACCCCGACCCGCATGGCCACATTGTATTTTTTACACTTCTCGACCACTTGGGCCAAGCGGTCCATACCGCCGATATTGCCCGGGTTGATGCGGATCTTGTCCGCCCCTTCGTCGATCGCGTCGAGCGCGATCTGGTAGGCGAAATGGATATCCGCCACCAAAGGCACCCGCATCTTGGCCTTCAACTGGGAAACAGCCTTCAAAGACTTCTGGTTTTCGACCGTGACTCGGATAATCTCACAGCCTGCGTCTTCCAGGCGCTTGATTTGCTCCAAAGTCTCAGGAACTTCATAAGTGAGGGTGTTCGTCATGGATTGAATGGAGATAGGAGCGTCGCCGCCTACAGCGACTTTTCCCACCATGACAGTGCGGGTTTTGCGGCGTTTAATTTCGTAAAACTGGTCAGACATATTTTCCTCTTCAAAAGATAGTATGAATTGATTATCCGGCAGGGGGGCTTTCGTTTCAAGGCAAAGAAAGGCAACAAATCTTTGAAAATCGGCCAGAAACAATTTTTGTTGAAGAACTTTCAAACCGACTTCCTGAAAAATAAGCCATAATAACCCCCATGCAAAAACATCCTTCGGTTTTAGTCCTCGCCGCCGGAAGCCTAGGCGACTGCCTTTTAACGCTTCCCGCGCTCCAGGAACTTCAAACCCGCTCGCTTGTGACCGTCGCCGGAACCACGCCCTATCTTCAATTGGGCTCTGAGCTTTTGGGGGTGGAAAAGGTTCTGGCTCTGGAGCCTCTGCTTCAAACTTTATCCGGCGGCGCCCTCGATCCATCCTTTTGGTCTTCGTTCCAGGAAGTCTTTGTCTTTTTCAAAACGCCCGACGCGCCCCTTACTGCGGCGCTGGCGCCCTTCACGAATCTTAAAATAGTCCAGCCTTCCGAAGCCTTTGACGCCTTCCTCCAAAAGGAACGCTGGGTGGGGGAGTATTGGTTGAGCGTGGTCAATCCCCGGGCCGAAACCGCTCCCTTACTGCCTAAACCAGCCCATTTAAAAATTTCGGAAGCGGTTAAAAACCGCGGAGCGGAACTTTGCCTATCGCTCAACCTGAAACAGCCTTTTGTGGTTCATCCCGGAAGCGGGAGCCGTTCCAAGAATGCGTCCTTATCTTTCTTCCGTAAAGCGGCAGAAAAGGCAGCCGCGGAAGCCGGGAAAGAAATTCTCATTACTTGGGGCGAGGCGGAATCGGACTATCTGGATGAAATAAAAGAAACCTTCAAGGGATTAAGCAAAACCCAAATTTTGGAGAAGCCCCTGGCGTTAAAAGACTTGGCGGCGGTTTTAACTCAGGCTTGTGGTTATCTCGGCAATGATAGCGGAGTCACCCATTTGGCCTCGGCTTGCGGCGTGAAGACCTTCGCGGTCTTTAACGCGACCGATTCCCGTATCTGGGGCCCGCAGGAAGCGATTATCTTGGAAGCGATGAAAACTTTCTACTCATAACCGGATAAGAGAGCCCACCCGGTTGCGTCCTTTTCGTTTAGCCTCATAGAGGCTTTTATCCGCCAGGAGCTTGAGGCCCTCGGGACTTTTGGCTGTGTCCGGGTAACAGGATAACCCCATACTCAGGGTAATGGGTTCAATCTGTTTCACATCATGGGCCTTCCCCACATCCCTGACCAGCCGCTCGGCGACCATCTGGGCCATAGCCAAGGGCGTCTCCGGCAGGATGATCGCGAATTCTTCCCCGCCGATACGCGCCACCACGTCGATATTGCGCACGCCGGCCCGCAAAGTGAGCGCCACTTGTTTTAAAACCTCATCGCCCATGGCGTGGCCCAGCCGGTCATTGACCGATTTAAAATGATCCAGGTCCGCGTAAAGGAGTCCCAAGGGCCGGTCGTTGCGCAGGACGCGTTTAAACTCAAAATCCAGGGTGCTCTCAAAATGGCGGCGGTTATAAACCCCCGTGAGGGGGTCCGTAATGGTGAGGGCTTTGACCTTTTCATGCAGGCGGTAGGACTCAATCGCCAAACCCGCCTGGGTGGCGAAGTTCAGAAGGGACTGCAAATCCGATTTGACCAGCCGCCGCTTGGTGAAAAGATTATCCACCGCCAGGACGCCGATGGTCTTGGCCCGGTCCACCTTGATGGGCACTTGGGCCGCGCAAATGACTTTTCCCAGGAAATCCCGCTCGTAGACTTCTTTGCTGACTTTCTTTTTGATGTTGTTGCTCAGGCCCCACTGCACATGGCCGTGAACCAGGTCGGAAAACCAGTGGGTGCCTTTTTTGGGGTTACAGGGAAATTCCAAGCCGGAAATTTCATAACGACCGTCCTGGTCAATTCCCATGACCTGCTTAACCACCTTCTCGTCCTCTTGGACCAGAAAAATGCCGGCCCGGTCAAAACCCAGCCCCTTGGTCACGTTATCAATAATCATTTTTAAAAGATTCTCAAAAACCTCGTTGCCCCTCATGCTTTCCATGACGTTGCGGTACATGAGAACTTCCTGTTGAAGTTCTTTCTTTTGAATCCGCAGCCGCCGTATTTCGTTGTCCCGCGATGAAAGCATGTCGTTCCCCTGAAATCTATTTTCCCACAGGAGGCTAAAAGCTAAAAGGCTTTAATCCTCGCGGCGGGAAACCGCTTTTTATGGCAAAGAAAAAATTTAAGCGGAAGGTAAAAAAGGCCCCACCCGGTTGCGGCCGGCTTTTTTCGCTTCATAAAGACTCTGGTCCGAAAGCCGTTTGAGGGTTTCCGTGTCTTTCGCGTGCTCCGGATAGCAAGCCACTCCGACACTCACCGTGACTTTTTCCATTTGGCCCGCTAAAGAAGCCTCGCCGACCGCCTTAACCAGCCTTTCGGCCACTAACAAGCTACCTTCGGGAGTGGTCTCCGGAAGAATAATGGCGAATTCCTCGCCGCCAATCCGCGCGACTACGTCAATGTTTCGTACCGCCGCCCGCATATGGAAAGCGACGTGCTTCAGCACATTATCCCCGATGGAATGGCCCCACCGGTCATTGACCATTTTAAATTTATCCAGATCCACCGTCAGCAATCCGCAAGGACGGCTGTAGCGCTTGGAGCGTTTGATCTCGCTGGCTAAAGCGTCCTCGAAATGGCGGCGGTTATAGACTTGGGTTAAGGCGTCCGTAATGGTGAGAGCCGTGATTTCCTGATAGAGCCGGTAGAATTCGATCGCCAACCCCGCCTGAGCGGCGAAATTATAGAAAGCGTCTAAATCTTTCTTTTTAAAAGAGCGCCCCCGGCGGTTTTCCACGGAAAGAATGCCGATGATTTTATGCCAATCCACCATCACGATGC
>CAWKIY010000158.1:0-25675 GCA_963849245.1 candidate division FCPU426 bacterium
ATGTGTTTTCCCTTGCGCATCGCGTCTAAGAGATAAGTGGGGGCCGGTTCATAGCCGCCCATCAGCTCCAAAACAATATCAATATCGGGATCATTCAGGATGTCTTCATAAGAGGTCGTCAGCATTCCCTCAGGCACCACGACTTCCCGTGTTTTGGCCATGTCTCGGACCACGATTTTCTTAATGCGCATTTGCGCGCCGACCTTGGATTCAATGAGAGAACGGTTCTTCTCCAGGAGCCTGTAAATTCCCTGGCCCACGTTGCCGAAACCAATCATTCCGATTTGAATCACCGACTTTTCAGCCATGACATTCTCCCTGGGGTCGTTAAAAGAGCTCCAAATAGCAAAACGCCCCGGCATTCAGAGGGCCCAGGGCGTTTGGTTTGAAGGAGCTATAGGTTATCGAAAAGAACATGCGGATTCAAGAAAAAAGGGGGCCTTTTTACTTCAAAAAGCCCCTTCAAAGCGCCCTTCTTCCCCGCCGTCAAGCCACCCACTCATTCAAAGAATAAAGAAGCGCCAGAAACATCTGCAAAGGCAAAGCGATCCACAAGTAATAATCCATTTTATCTTTCAGTTTTAACGCGGCCAAAATAAATAAGGGAAAAACCACAATTCCATAACGCAGATAAGAGGTCAAATTGTCCGATAAAGCCGGAATCAATCCCAGCAAGAGGGAGTAAACCCAAAACGGAACGCTTAATCGTTTCCAACCGAAAACCAAACCCACAATAAATAAAACAAACAACAAACGATTTAAAGCGCTCGTTGCAAATTGATTAAAGCTGTACTGAACCTCAAAAAAATTATGGGAAATCCAGGCCAGCGGATGCAGAACATGAGCGAAAGAATATCCGGAAGCGAAATGAGTCTGGGATTCGAATCCCGCGAAATAATCTCCCGTTGTTATTCTCATGATTAAAAAATAAGCCGCGAAACCCAACATAAATCCCAGCGGCACTATCCATTGCCTCGTCGTAAACGGCTTCTTTTTAAAATCACTGTTTAAAACCAAGTCCGCTAAAACGGGAGCCAAAACGAAAATCCCGGTTAATCTCGTCAGCGGCAGTAGAAAAGCGCAGATAAACGCCAGAACCGTTTTTTTCTCCAGCGAATAATAAAAAAGAGCGCAGGTTAACATCAAAAAAAGAGACTCGGTATAAACAAGGCCCACGAAAAATCCGGATGGAAAAGCCAGCAGCAAAACACATGCCGCAAACGCGGTTTTTTCATCGTGCGTTTTCCGAACCAGCAAATACAAAAAAACCATGGCGAAAACCGTAAACAAAGTCGAGAGAAACAAACCCGCGGCCAAGCCATTCCCCAAAAACAAGAAGCTAAAAAGATGAATTAAGAAGGGGAAAAGCGGAGGAAACGCGTCGCTGGCTTGGTGGGGGGCGTAACCGTGATCCGCCAAAAACAAATAATGCTGGGCGTCCCAGGTTTTAAACCGGACCCAAAAATCCGAGTCATTGGCGGACGGATAAAAAAAATTCGCCCGGTAGTTCTGGGTCCAAAAGTCAAAGTAGCGGCTCCCCAGGGCGATCACCGCGAGAACCGCGGCCTTCACGCACAGCGTGAAAACAACAACCTTTTTAAGACCCGGATTCAATCCCATTTAGGCCACCCAATAATCCAAGGAATAGAGCAGAACAAAAAACATCTGAAGCGGCAGACAAAAAGCCAGGTAATACTCCCTGTTGCCCTTTAATTTTAAAGCCGCGAGGATAAAAAGCGGAAAAACAACGACGACATACCGGATATATCCCCAAAGATTAATGGAAAGAAGCCCCACCAATCCCAGCGCCAGCGCGTAAACCAGCAAAGGCAGGTTGAGCCGCCTCCACCCCAGGAAAATAACGGTTAAAAAGCCAACAAAGGCCAAACGGTCCAAAAGACCCCTTCCCATTTGATTCAACGTAAAATTTCCGGTTATAAAGTTATTCCAAATCCAATCGATAGGATGAAAAAGATTACCGACGGAATTATTACCTGGGAACCGGGCTTGAGAAACGAACGCCGCGAATGGGTTCCCTGTCTCCAGATTCATCAGGCACAAATACCCCAAAAACCCCGCGATTAGGCTCAAAGGGATCAGAAAACCGCGAAATCCAACCCCTTCCTTTTTACGGTTAATCGCCATCGCGGCCAAAGCCGGAATCAGGATGAGAATTCCAACCGGTCTGGAAAAAGGAAGTAAAAAAGCGCAGACCATCCCGGGAATTTCTTTCTTTTCTTCAGAATAGTAAAAAAACGCGGCGGCCAGGGCGAGAAAAATTGATTCCGAATAGACGAGTCCGATAAAAAAGCTGGTGGGAAAAGCCAAAAGCAGAACGCAGGCCGTCCAAGCTATTTCCTCGTCATAAAGTTTTTCCGTAAGCCGGAAAAAATAAACCATCGCGATAACCGTCAGAACAGTTGAAAGAAACAACCCCGTCATCCAAGTGTGATTCAAAAACATAAAATTAAAAACACGAATCAAAAAAGGAAACAAAGGATAAAAACCATGGCTGGTCGGTTCAGCGGCGTAAGACTTTTCCGCTAAAAATAAATAATATTGCGCGTCCCACGTGGTGAACCGGGTGGAAAGGCCCGGCGCCTCATCCCGGTGGCAAATAAAATTAGTATTGAAATATTGGGTTTGAAACTGAAAGAAAAAAGACCCTAAAAGAATGACGCCGAAAACGGCCAGCTTCGCCAGAACCGTCAGGCCGATTACCTTCATCACCTTTTCGTTCATGAACAGCCCTTCCAAAAGCTTTGGAGCCGCAGATGAACGCGGATTCACGCCGATAGGAATAAAAGTTTTAAAAATTCATCTTATCGGCATTCTTACTTTTTAAAACCCAAAATCTTTGATGAACGCAGATTGGCGTGGTTATGAACGTCTAATTTTATCTGCGTAAATCCGCGTTCATCTGCGGCTAAATTGCCTTTGTAAAGCTTATGCGACCGCTTCCTTAATCCGTTTCAGCCCTTCTTCAATGTTCTTCTCGCTGGTGGCATAGGACATCCTTAGATAGCCCTCAGCCCCGAAAGCGATCCCCGGGGTAATGGCCACTTGGGCCTTCTCCAGGAGATACTCTGAAAGTTCCATGGAAGTGGCTCTTCCCGGCTTCAGCAGGCCCTTCACATTGGGAAACACATAGAAGGCTCCCGCCGGTTTCAAACACTTCACTCCCGGTATTTTGTTCAAGCCGTCCACAATCAAGTCCCGGCGCTTTTGAAACACGCTGACCATCTTTTGGATTTCCGAATCCGGCAGGGCCAAAGCCGCCACCGAAGCCTTTTGAGAGATGGCGGAAGGATTGGAGGTCGCATGGCTCTGGAAGTCCGCCATGGCTTTCATAATCGAGGAAGGTCCCGCCGCGTACCCAATGCGCCAGCCCGTCATGGCATAAGCTTTCGACATTCCGTTGATCAGAATGGTCTGAGCCGCCAGTTCTTTGGACATGGCCGGAAAGCAGACATGCTCTTCCCCGTAAATCATCTTGCTGTAGATCTCGTCCGAGACCACCCAAATTTTGTGTTTCAAAACCAGCTCGGCGATTCCCTCCATGGTCTTACGGTCAATGACCGCCCCTGTCGGATTGCTGGGTGAATTGAGGATAAGCACTTTGGTCTTCGGCGTAATTTTGGCCTTCAGCGCCGCCGCCGTCAGCTTGAACTCGTCCGCTTCGGGACAATCCACATAAACCGGCACCCCGCCCGCGAACTTCACCTGTTCGGGATAGCTCACCCAAAAAGGCGAAGGAATCAAAACCTCATCCCCCGGGTTGACCAGCGCCAAAAAGGTGTTATAGAGAGAATGCTTCGCCCCGTTGGACACCACAATGTCCGCCGGTTCGTAATGCACTTTGTATTCTTTGTCCAGATACTGGCTGATCGCCTTACGCAATTCCACCGACCCCGCCGCGGGCGTGTATTTATGATGCCCTTCGTCGATAGCCTTCTTCCCCGCGTCACAAACCGCCTGAGGCGTATTAAAATCCGGCTCGCCCACGCCAAAGTTGAGGATATCTTTTCCCTCGTCTTTGAGTTTCTTGGCCTTCGCGTCGATGGCCAGCGTCATGGACGGCGTAATCAGCTTCATTCTCTCGGCTAAATCCATTTTCTTATCCTTAAGTTTTGGTCAAAAACGACCAATGATTGGCGAAAAGTATAAACACAGCCATGATTCAAAGCAACTTACATCAAATGGCCACTTAAAACCGGTAAACGGTTAGCGGGAGTAGGCGTCTTTTCGAGGGTCAACCGCGATTAAAGAAACAATCTTATCTTTCTCATTGATCTCGTAAAAAAACCGCCAAGAACCGATTCGGTAGCGCCAAGTCTCTGGTTCCCAATTCTTAAGTTTTTTTATATTTGGGCCAAAATGAGGTTGGATTTTCAATCGTGGATAAACGTAATCGCGCAATTTTTCTTTCAGCTTTTCCCGGACCGACTTATCTAAGTCTTCCAGGTCTTCTATAAAAACGGAAGTCTCAAAAAGCCGGTAATGGACTAAACTCAAGCCACAAACCGACCGTGTTTCTTGTGCGCGGCCTTAGAGCCAGCCTTCAATCGGGAAACCAATTTGGCATTAGCCCGAATGCCGGCCATTTCTTTCTCTGAGACCATTTCGCATTCCTGCAAATGACGTTTAGCGGCCGTCTCAATCAAATTAGCCATGGGTCGGTTGTCCGCCTCGGCGAATTCTTTGAACAATTTATAATCCTGATCGGATAATCGAATCGTAATTGTTTTCGACATATTCGTTCCTTTTTATTCTTTTTAATTCTTTTTAATTTTATTCCAAAAACAAAGACTATTCAAGACATTGGATTGTTAATTTCCAGAAAGGGGCAAGCCAGACTCTTTCCGGAAGCGGAGTTAACTCAATGCGCCATCAATTGTTTGTAGAAATTTTCTAGTGAATAATAAAAAAGCCGATGGATGCGAATCGGGCCTTGAAGAGTCTCCAGTGTCGGGGTCTTTTGGGCGTCGTAGCCCAAGATGACAATCTTCCCTGCCACCCGTTCTTTGTCGAAAGTCCCTTTCAGAACATCCAAAAATGAGATGGAATCGATCTGATCTTTCGCCGGAAGCTGGGTTTGAACCTTACCCGCCGCGTCCACCGGTAGGCTGTGGCCCGCTAGAGTGATTTTATTTCCCAGCGTAATTTGGGCGGGTTGACCCAGCGCCAATTCCAGTGCGGCCAGTTCTAAAGACGGAAAGACGCCGTCCTTGTATTTCACGACCGACGAGATATTGAGAACATCCGCCTTGGAGGCTCTGTCCACAAACCCCACACCCGCACAGCCTTGGCTGAACTTTTCCAAAGGAATCCAACCGCTTTGGCCCGAAAGAAGCGCCCCCGTATCCCCCGTGACCTGCGACCCGCATCCAAAGCTGACCGGCAACACATTGGGATGGGGTTCAGTCGAATCCAAGCGCGCCTGCAGCAAAACAGGTATCTTTTTAATCTCAGCCGAAAGTTCATCATCCCCCATCCCCGGCTTCGCCTGATCCAGGAAATATTTAACCACCACCGCTTTCGCCTTGGCCTTCCTCAGCGCGGAAATCGCTTGGGCATACTTTGAGCGGTCATAGGGAAACGCGCCTAACTCCTTTTCCGTCGCGTCATCGACAAAAACAGCCACGAATGGGCTTCGAAGCGATTCTTGGGCAAAAACTTTATGCGATACGAACATGAATAAAACTTGTGCTGCCAGAAAAAATACCGCTATTCTCATAAACTGTTTCATAAATGGACTCTCCCAATTCAATTAAAAAATATCAAAAATTAAAATACGCGCTCAAAACTCCAACCATTCATCCAAAGCCGCTCCCCGGGTTGGACTCGAACCACTCTGAAACCTTCGGAATCAGGATTCAAATACGGTCTATTTCTTTCAACCACCGCTTTTGACCAATTCGGTCGAATTTTAGGCAGAGAGTCGCTTGGGTTAAAGCAAAACCCTCCTAAACCCTATTTTCAATTTGACCTCGGGTATTTTCCCGAAATATCCTTTCGCCAACAAGCTCAATGAAAGTCACGGGTTTGAAACTTCCGCCGCGCGTCGACGCGGCCTTCAAGGAGCCTGATCATGTCCGAACCTTTATATCTTAAAGTCCCTACCAACCGAATCAGGCCCAATCCCAACAACCCCCGGCATGTCTTTCCGCCGGGGGCGGTAGAGGCCATGGAGGCTTCCCTTCGGGTCATTGGCCAGCAAACCGCCGTAAAGGTACGCCCCCTGACCGAGGCCGAAAAGGCCCAAGACCCCGGCCATGACTATGAGCTGATCGGCGGGCATATCCGCCATGCGGGCGCCCAAAGAGCCGGGTTAGCCGCCCTCGATGTCCAGGTCTGTGACCTGACCCCCGACCAGGCCCGGGTCGTGGGTGCGGTGGACAACATGAGCCAGCAGATGAACTGGCTCGAGGTGGCGGAGGCCATGGACAGCCTGCTCCAAATGAACCCCAAACCGACCCAACAGGCCGTTGCCGATATGTTAGGGGTCTACCAAAAGGACGTAAGCCTAAAACTCGGGATTTTAAGCCTTTTAACCATGGCTTCCCGGGAGGCCATTTATACAAAAAGTATAAAAGTCTTCGACGGAGGCCTCATACCCCAAGCGGTCGTCGCCCGCTTAACGGCCTTGGGCGACCCGGATAAGGTGGAAAAAGCCCTCAACGTCGCCATCGATTCCAAAATGACCGAACCACAGGCCAAAAAGCTGGTGGAATGGGTGAAGGCGGGCAATAGCCCCGATGCCTTCCCCGACAACGGCAAGCTTTCCGGCCAGAAGGGTTCCAAACAACAGCGGTCTGACCCCAGCGACCCGAACGCCGAACTTTGGAAAGGGCTCCCGAAGACCCTGCAGATCCACCCCACCCCCAAGGGCTATAAGCTCACCTGGAACCTAACCGGCGCCGATGCCCCCGCGGCGGTCTACGGGGCTATGGCGGCTCTCGAGCATTTGAAGGAACAGTCCGGAGCGGGCCCAGCCGACCCCCGGTTTAGCGCCTCCCTGCCGGACTTGGTGGCGAAAGGGTTAAAAGCCAAGGAAGCCGCCTCGACGCCGAATGCCGGTCCCCCAGATGAACCGGCCCCGCCTCACGTGAAAGCCGTCCAGAAAAAATTAAACTCCGACCAAGAACTCAATCTACAGGACAATCTCATCCTCGTGGCCCACGCGGGGAAAACCGTATTAATCCCCGTGGCTAAATCCCTCACCCACCTGGGTTTGAAGGCAGGGCGGAAATTGCTGAAACTGGGTGAAAAAGAGGTGAAGAAAGAAACGCGGGTGGAAAGTCACCACTCCCATCACCGAGAAAAAAGGTAAAGCCTTCCCAATGACCAAAATGCCTGAGTACATTAGCGAATAGGTTTCCAGAAAGAATCGCTATCTATTTTCCCCTTTAGGGTCTAACGTACAAGCCGTTTTGTAATATCAAGGCTCTAGGAAGCCAAAAGGAAATCACAATGGATACGTTAAATAGCAGCCCCGCGGAAACAGTGCCGGTCCCGGCCTCCGTTCCAGCACCGATAGCGAGCACCCCGGAAGCGGCACCAGCTGCGCCTGCACCCGTCGCGGCCGCTCCTGCCGCTGCCCCCGCGCCAGCACCCGGCCCAGCTGTTCCGTTCGAACTTCCGAAAACGACCGGAAAAACGGTTGGCGGTTGGAACCGATTCGCGGGCTACAACCCCAATGACGCGAAGAACAAGCAAAAAGATGGTCGTGGAGGTTCTGGGGGCCGTCGGTAACCCCAAATTCCTCTTATCACAGCAAGTGGATAGCTTAGCGATTAAAGCATGGATTTATTTTTTGGGACTAATCGCAGTTGCTTCGGGATCATCTTCATCGACTTCCCATAAATCCTTGGACACAATGAGCGCCCCATTGAAAAGAACTGTGTTTGAATGAAGGCTTTTCAGAAGAAGCCCGCTTAATCCTCCGGCGCTAAAATCACTCCATGTTTTGTCCAGGAAATTTTTGACCAGCAGAGTATCCGGATCAACTTCGAAGGTCTCAAATTCTTTTTCATTCGGCTTTTTTTCAAACATCCAAACCGCTTCCATTGTTTCTGTTTGGAAAGATACATCTTTATATCCCCCGATCAGATCCGTTTTCGCCGCTTCTAAAAGCTTCAAGGCATCCATTTTAAACGCTTGTTCCAGAAATTCCCCGCCGTTGGAAGACCAGCTTTCTTTACCTTCGATTGCCCGAGGCCCGCTCAGGCAGGCGGCGCAATACCCTTCCCATTTCTTTTTATTCCAATAGAGGTCCCAGTATTCCACCTGCCAAACCATCCAGGGAACGACTTGACCGTCTTCGGAGAAATTCAATAATACCCAAGGAGTGATTTCCAAAAGGTCTTTGTCCGAATCCCCGGAGATAGTGAATCTTCCATCCATCACCTTCCCGTTAAATTGATCCTGGAGCGCCTTACGAGTGATCGCGTTGACATCCAGGCCGAGGATTTTTTCAATCTCCTTGGCGTCTTTGGATTTAATTGATTGCGAAAGAATGACATTGGTTTTAGGAATTTGATGGACACCAAAGGGAAGATCAAAAAAGGAATCCATCAATTTGTTGGAGACTCCAATCCGGATAGGGTCCTCTGCCCAGGCCGAGAATGCGCCGAGGATAAAAAGACCGATGGCAAACAATGTTAAAAAAATCTTACGGATGGTTGCGATTTCCCCATATAGGATTTTCATAAAACCTCTTCAGATAAGAAAACAGAATCTCAATCGCTATTTTTAAAACAACTTCTTCATGTTCCTCAAGGCTTGCCGAATACGGTCCTTGTTCTCCACCAGCGCAATACGCACATAACCCTCGCCCAAACTGCCGAAGCCCGTTCCAGGAGAAACAGCAACCTCGGCTTCTTTTAAAAGTTTTATGGCGAAATCAATGGCGCTCATTTTGGCGAAACGCTGGGGAATCTTGGCCCACAAATACATGGCGGCCCGGGGCTTCTCAATGGGCCAACCCATCTTGTTCATGCCATCCACCATGATGTTACGGCGTTCCTCATAAACAGCGGAAAGCTTACGCAAATTCTCTTCCGGGCTATCCAAAGCGGTAATAGCCGCGACCTGAATCGGGGTAAAAATACCATAGTCCATGTAGCTTTTAATTTTGGCTAAGGAGGCTATGACTTTGGGGTTACCCGCGGCGAAACCAATGCGCCAGCCCGCCATGTTGTAGGATTTGGACATGGTGAAGATTTCCACACCCACATCTTTAGCGCCCTTTGTCGCCAAAAAGCTGGGTGATTTGTAACCGTCAAAAGCAATGTCGGCGTAAGCCAGGTCATGAATAACCAAAACCTGATTTTTCTTGGCCCACTTCACGATGTCCTTAAAAAATTCCGGGTCTACCGAAACCGTCGTTGGATTGTGGGGAAAGTTAATAATGAGAATTTTGGGCTTTGGCCTGGCCTTGGCGAAGGCTTTATCCAAATGCCTCAAGAAAGCCTCGGGGCCGTCCAAAATGGGAATCGGAACCAGCTTTCCCCCGGCGATGATGACACTGTAATGATGAATAGGATAAGTCGGGTTCGGAACCAATACCTTGTCGCCCCGATTAATGACCGCCAAACCCAAATGCGCCAGACCTTCTTTAGAACCAATGACCGAAACCGCCTCGGTTTTTGGGTCAATCGCCACGTCAAATTTGCGCTCGTACCAGCGGGAAACCGCCTTGAGAAAAGCCGGGATACCCTTGGAAGTGGAATAGCGGTGTGACTTTTTATCCCGAACCACCTCGATGAGCTTATCCACGATGGGCTGGGGCGTGGGACTGTCGGGATTTCCCATCCCAAAATCAATCACATCCACACCCTTATGGCGGGCCGCTAATTTTTCCGCGTTGAGAATGGCGAAAAGATACGGCGGGAATTTTTTGATGAGATTGGCTTCGGTTTGAATGGGCATAAAGTCTCCAAAAATTTTTTACCACGAAGTTCACAAAGTACACAAATTTTAAAGCTTTACTTTGTGCCCTTTATGTAATTTGTGGTGAAACAACCTTTAAAGTTTAACCTTCGGGATGCTGGCAAATTTGTAATATTCGACCGAGCGTTTTTTAAGTTTTGCCAGGGTCAAAGCTTCTATCGACTTCGTTCCGAGCCCTTGGACCGTGTAAGAAGCCACCAGATTACCGACGATGACCGCTTGTTTTAAAGTCTCCGGGGTGATCTTAGATTGCTTTGCCAAATAGCCGATAAAGGCTCCCGCGAAAGTATCCCCCGCTCCCGTCGGGTCCAGCACGTCATCCAGCGGAACCGCGGGTGAAAGGAACATCCAGCCATTGCCGAACATCATGGCTCCATGCTCGCCCTTTTTCACAATGACAATCTTGGGTCCTAATTTTTGAAGAGCCTTGGCCCCTTTCAACAAGTGCACTTCCCCGGTCAAAAGCCGGATCTCCTGGTCATTCACCACGGCCAAATCTGTTTTCTTTAAAACATTCAGCAAGGCCGGTTTGGTGATATTGATCCAAAGGTCCCGGGTATCGAGCACCACGAATTTGGGTTTCGTCATTTGATTCAAGACATTCAATTGCAAATCAGGATGGATCGCCGCCAAAAAAACGAAAGGAATATTTTTGGACTTACCCGTAATCTTGGGATCAAAGTGTTCGAACACGCCCAGGTCGAGACTGACCGTATGGGCCACCGACATGTCATTTTCGTAGTATCCTTTCCAGAAAAAGGTATTCCCCTTTTCCCGGGTCACCAGGTCCGTATTGATCTTGTGTTTACGGATCATTTTCAGTTCGGCTTCTTTAAAATCGTCGCCCACCACGCCGACCATATGGATGGGAGAAAAAAGGGACGCCGCCAGGCTGGAATAAACCGCCGCGCCGCCGAGGGTCTTTTCCGTGGAGCCATAGGGGGTTTTCAAACCGTCATAAGCGACAGAACCAACGATCAAAACTTCATTCATGGTGAACCTCTTTAAGTATTTTGACTAAAACCCCGTCAACTAGGGTCAAAGAGAACGTAGCCTCGGATGTAGCAAATGACTAAGAACACCAAGACTGCCAGTAAAAAATCACCTGTCAGTCTCAGGATGAGAGGATTATCCTCATCCTTATTACACTTCACTTTGAACCCATGAGCCGTTTCACCCACAAAATAGTAATGGCGTTCGTGGTCATAGTTTAGCGGCTGTAAAAATCCGTCTTTCACTAAAGCGGCCTCATCAATTTCATCGTTCATGATTTTATCGGGATGGGCTTTATCCCACTGATTGACCGCTTTCTGCAAAGTAATGACACGGGCGTAACAATCGAGTTCCTCTTTTGGGATTAAAGTTTGGCGTAAAACCCAAACACCCACGAAGGTGACGGCATAGGAAATGGCGAAAATGAGGAGACTGATTCCCCAGGTTAGTTTTTTGGCTTTTTTCTTCGATTCCATGCTTTTTCCCTCTGAAAATTTGAATGAGTATAGCAAAACAAGGGATTATTGAAGGAAAAATTAGAAACGTTAGTCAAGATGAACGAACCAACTTATCCCCGCCCCGTAATTAAAACCGGCCTTCGATTGGCGTAGGAAATATTTAGAAGAATTCCAATCGCGGCGTAGCTGAACATCAGCGAGGAGCCGCCATAACTGATAAAAGGAAGAGTAAGACCCGTTACCGGCAGGAGTCCAACCGTCATCCCCACGTTAATCACAATTTGTACCGCGAACATGCCCGCGATTCCCAGCGCCAGCAGGGATCCTTCCCGGTCCCGGGCTTTGCGCGAGATTTCAAAAGTTTTCTGGATCATAAAATAATAGAGTCCCAAAATGAGGACACAGCCTAGAAAACCCCACTCTTCCCCGACAACGGAAAAAATGAAATCGGTGTGATGCTCCGGGATAAACGACAGCTGGGTTTGAGTGCCCTGCAGATACCCTTTGCCCGAAACACCGCCCGAACCGATCGCGATCACCGACTGGATAATGTTATAGCCCGCTCCCAAGGGATCGTCCTGGGGATTGATAAAAACTTCCAGCCGCTCGCGCTGATAATCTTTCAAAAAATGCCAAATCAGCGGACTGGCGGAGGCCGCCATCAGGCCCATCCACATCAGCCAGCGGAACTGAATACCGCCTACGTACATGAGAATGATGGAGACCGGCACCAACAAAAGGGCTGATCCCAAATCGGGTTGTTTAAGGATTAAAAGCAGCGGAAGGCCCAGCATTCCCAGCAAAAGAAAAAACCTTCCTAAGAAAAACAATTCAACCGTTCGGCTTCCTATATATCTGGCTAACACCAACAAAACCGAGAGTTTAGCCAATTCGGAAGGTTGATAAGAAAGAATCCCTAATCGAATCCAACGGCGGGCGCCGTTGGTCTGGTCGCCAATCAACAAAACCGCGAATAAAGAAATAATCGCGACCCAATAAAAAATATAGGAAGCCTCAATCCAAAACCGATAGTCGATTTTGGAGAAGACCCACATCGTCATCAGGGAAATCGCGAACCAAAACAATTGTTTTTTCCATAGTTGCGAGATATCGACATTATGAACTGTCGCGGAATAGATCACCATAAAACCGATAACCGAAAGGGCTAAAACTTCCGAGATCAAAACCCAATCCAAGGTTTTTAAATAGGCTCGGACGAAAATAGGCGCTTTAATCATGGGGCGACTCCCATAACAGTCGTGGGCGTCGGCACGGGGGAGGCTTGAGAAACCACCGGGGTGGGCGTCTGCCAGGGTGTAACGTCCTGACCCAGTTCCAGCTCCATCAAACGTTTGGCGATGGGGGCGGAAACCACACCGCCCTCTCCCCCGTTTTCCACCAAAACAATGACCGCCAGCTTGGGGTCTTCCGCGGGGGCGTAAGCCGTAAACCAAGCGTGATTATCCCCGTGTGGATTTTCAGAAGTGCCCGTTTTACCCGCGACCCGGATGCCTTTAATACGGGCCTTCTTCCCGGTTCCGCTATCCGAGCTGATAACCTTTTCCATGGTCGATTTGAGGAAGTTCAGGAAATCTTGGTTAATATCCGCCTCTTGTAAAAGCTCCGGTTGTTTTTCAAAAATAGTTCTTCCCGTATTTTGATCCACGACTTTATATAGAAGATGGGGTCTAAAAATTTTTCCATTCATAGCGATTCCGGAGGTGACATCCAGCATCTGAAGAGGTGTCGTTAAAAGATACCCCTGGCCAATGCTCATTTGAATCGTGTTTCCTGGAAACCACGGCATGTGCTGAGTGCTTTCCTTCCAGCGGGGATTCGGCACCAATCCCGCGACTTCCGAGTCCAAATCCAACTTGGTTTTGCTTCCCAGTCCCAATTCACGGGCAACCCGGTAAATCTTATCGATTTTAACCAAAAGTCCTAATTGATAAAAATAGATGTCGCAGGATTCAATGATCGCTCTTTCCATATTCATCCATCCGTGTCCGGAAGTTCTCCAGCAGCGGTAGGGCCAGGTTTTATACCAAAAAATACCCCGGCACAGAAAAACCTTATTAAAGTCCACCACCCCATCCTCCAGAGCGCCGAGGGCGGTCACCAGCTTGAAAATAGACCCCGGAGGATACTGGCCCTGAATAGCCCGATTTTCGAGCGGGTGATTTTTATCTTTCATCAACTGGTTCCAGTCTTTATAGGAGATACCACTGACGAACTCGTTCGGATCAAAATTGGGATGGCTGACCATGGCGAGAACCTCCCCTGTTTGAGGATTGGTCATCACCACCGAACCGATTTGGTCTCCCAGCAATTTCTCGGCTAATTCCTGAGCCTTCCAATCAATGCTCAGTTGCAGCGTCTGGCCTTGAATAGGCTTTTTATAAGCCAGGGTCCTGCGTTGAACCCCCGAAGCGTCCACCTCAACCTGAACACCGCCGTTCTCTCCCCGCAAAATCCTGTCGTAAGTCCGCTCCACGCCCTTTTTCCCCACCCAATCCCCGACGTTGTACCCCGTATCTTTCAATCGGTTCAGATCATCCTCGCTAATTTCGCCGATATATCCCAAAAGATGCGACGCGAGTTCACCGTGGGGATAATAGCGTTCGGGCTCCATTTGAAGATAAACTCCCGGGAGCCGAACCCGGTTTTCCTCGATTTGCGCGATGAGGTCGTCGTCCAAATGGGATTGCAGGCGGATGGGTTCAAATTTCCGCCTTTGCCGGCGGCTCTCGACCAAAAGCTCCAAGGAAGAGAGAGGCTGGCCCAGAATTTGACTTAAACGTACCAAGGATTGACTGTAAGCCTTCACATCCGCGGGAACGATAAAAAGAGAATAGGTCGGGACATTCGTCGCCAAAATCTCACCATTTCGGTCGGTAATAATGCCCCGGGGCGCCCTTTGCGGAATCAACCGCAGGCTGTTCGTGTTCGAGAGGGCGCGGTAAGTGGGATAGTTCAGAATTTGAAGATAGAAGAGTTTGAAAAAAATAACGGCAAAAGCAAGCGTAACAAGCCCCAGTAAAAGGCTCATTTTCTTTTCGGGTGAACCGCCAAATTTAGCGCCGCGGGGAAACTTTAACGCCACACATCCTCCAAAAGAAAAAACAGAAAAATCATTTCACGCACGGAGCCTTGAAGGCTCTTCGTTTTAAGCGGTCGCCGGATCAAACCGCCTGCGGCGAAACCGAACCACAAAGAAACAAACCACCACACCCGTCAACGATGTCGCCAGAACCGCCCGCGCGCAAATCCAGAAGGCGTCCGAGGCGGGGGGCGCCGAGCCATCCCACTTCAATAAACTCCAAATAAAGACCTGATGAAAAAGAGTCATCCAAAAAATGAGAAAAGTCTGGGTCAATACTCGTTCTCGATAAACATGACGTTTTGACAAAGAGGAAAAAAGACCGACGAAAGTTTTACCAATGAGATTGGGACCGATCCATCCCGCGGACAGAAGGTCCTGAATACCGCCCAACAAAAAACCCAGCCCTGCCGCCCGGGGGGCGGTCGTTCTCAATCCCATCAAAACAATAAATAAAAGAGGAAGGTCAATTCCCCAGGAGGAAACACCGGGCAATTGCTGAATAAAAAAAATAGCCAAAATCCAGAAAACTTCTTTTGGAATTCTCAAGTGACATCACCGCGATTTAAAGTCTTGCTACTCATAAATGTTAATCGGCGGAAGAATAAAAACATAATCCAGCGCGGCGAAATCCACCGCCGGAACAACTTCGATATCCGTATTAAGCCCGTTATCCGCTTGAGTTTTTTTAGAAACAGTCCCTAGGGTGTATCCCTTCGGGAAAGTTCCGCCTAACCCGGAAGAGACAAGGATGTCATCTTTTTGAACATCCTCATTGGCGTTAACGTATCCGTCCTTCAAATCATTTCGGCCCGTCCCCAGGACAATCCCCGTCACTCGCGACCTTTCGTCGATACTCGCGACACTGGAATCCGTATCCGTGATGAGCAAAACCCTGGAGTTTTTGGGTGTTGTTTCCAATATTCTACCCACGATTCCCTGCTCCGAAATAACAGGAGAATCCATCACCACTCCATCGTCCGAACCGACATCAATCACGAAGCTTTTATTCCAAGTACTGGGATCGTGAGCGATGATGCGGGCGATCATGGCTTTGTGCGGCAGCTTCGCCTTGATTTGAAGGACATCTTGCAACCGGGCTAAATCCGATTCCAAGGATTTATGATTGGACAGCTCTAAATGGAGGGACTGATTTTCCACCTGAAGACGGTTCACTTCTTGCCGAAGTGTCCGCAACTCTCGGATGGCGTTCAATGTGTTTTCAGGAAACGTAATCAGCCAAGAGACTGATTTTTGAACAGGAAGCCAAAGATTTAAAGATAGGTTTTTAAAGGGAGCCGCTTCGAAAGACCGGTTGGAATTGCGCTGAACCAAAAGACCGACACACAGCATTAAAATCAAAAACAGAAAAAAACCGCCTAGATTTTTCAGAAAAAATTTCAACATGAAGCGCCGGGCCTTTGAATCGCCCATAAAGAAAAAAGGCGTTTCACCACAATAAGGAAAAATGCATGGAAAAGAAGAAAATTTTTAATTCGATTCAATGACGTCTCTGCGTTTCTATAATTCTTGAGCGGTTTCTTAAACGTATTCTTTTTCAAGAACTGAAATGCGCTTTAAGAAGTCCATCGAACGATCTAATAAGTGTCCAACACCCATGGCGACTGCCGTACTGGGATCGTCCGCATGGTTTACGGGGACACCCGTTTCATCCCGAAGACGTTCATCCAGATTCTTTAATAAAGAGGACCCCCCGGCCAGAATAATACCTCGATCCACAATATCCGCAGCCAATTCGGGAGGAGTTCTTTCCAGCGTCATTTTGATGGTTTCAATAATGGGGATTAAAGGTTCTTCCAAAGCGCCTCGAATTTCTTCCGACGTCAACTCCAATGTTTTCGGAAGACCCGTCACCAAGTCGCGTCCCTTAATTTGCATCCGAAGTTCCTGCTCTAACGGAAAAGCCGATCCGATCTGGATTTTAATGTCTTCCGCTGTTCTTTCCCCGATTAGAATATTATAGGTGCGCTTTATGTAATTAATAATCGCCTCGTCAAACTCATCGCCCGCGATTCGGATCGACTTTCCATAGACAATATCACCCAGAGAAATAACCGCCACTTCGGTTGTTCCTCCGCCGATATCCACGATCATATTTCCTTGAGGTTCCGCGATGGGCATCCCCGCTCCAATTGCCGCCGCCATGGGCTCTTCAACCAAATAAACCTCTCGGGCTCCCGCTTGTTCCGCCGAATCCCGCACCGCTCTTTTTTCCACCTCGGTACAACCCGAGGGAATAGCGACCACAATTCGGGGACGAATTAAGGAGCGGCGGTTATGAACTTTGGAAATAAAATAACGAAGCATTCTCTCGGTAATTTCAAAGTCAGCGATGACGCCATCCTTCATCGGGCGGATCGAAACAATGGAGCCAGGCGTTCTACCCAGCATCAATTTGGCGTCATTGCCGACAGCCAAAATTTGGTTGGTGCTTTTATGGACCACAACCAAGGAAGGTTCCTGTAGAACAATGCCGCGTCCCTTGACGTAAACCAAGGTTGTAGCCGTCCCTAAATCAATAGCAACATCACTTGAAAAAAGCCCTAGAAGAAAATTTAACAAGCCAAACTCCTTAAGTCGTTATGACGTGAAACCCGAGCGAAAGCGCCGAAACTTCTCAATGCCTTCAAAAAAAAGAACCCCGGTTATCAAAACCAGGGACAGTTGAAAAACAGGGAAAACCTTGGATTCAGGGGACGTAGTGTAACACAGAGCCTAAGAGAGTCCAATATTTTTGAGTGAATTAAGGGTTTTTGGAATTTTTACGAACCCAAACCCTTTTGATCAAACAAATTGTAATAGGGATCATTCAATAATTTAAACAAACGAAAATTTACTTTTTTTCGGTTTTTCCAGAGGAGGCGGGTTTCATTTCCCCACGTTGGGCTTTGACCTTCAATATTCTTTCAAACAAGCGGAGATATTCCTTTTTAAGTTCAGAAGGACTAAAAGTGCGATAGTTGCTTTCGTTATATTCCTCACCCAAGTACTCTTTGCTTTGGCGGATGAAGGTCAAAATCGCGCCAACTCCTTCTTCCGTAGCATTGCCGCTCGGAGCTTCGATAGTGACTTTCTGAATGATGCCCTCACGATACCGCCCGATTTGATCCTCACTCGGATTTACGATACCGGAAACTTTGCCTGTAAAATTCTCGATGAAAAAAAGAACTTCAATTTCCTTACCATATAGCTCTGAAATAGTCGAAATGGTTTGAGTCTCTGCCGACATTTGTAGATCGACCCCACACTCTTTACAAAACTTGCTTTTAGGGTCATTTTTAGTCCCACACTGTTCGCATTTCATGTAAACCGTTCTCCGTCCAATAAATGGTGGTAACTATATCACGCTGTTTTAGGGTTTCAAGGTCTTCTACTTATATTTAACCGTTTTTCCTCGCATATATACTAACGGTTAACCGGTCAGATTCTTGAGGCGTTTAAAAAGATTTAAACAGTCCGATGATCTTATTTTAAGACGTTTAGCGGATTAAAAGGGTTCTGCTAAAAGTAAACTTCTAACCAACTACACTCCAACCAAAATCGTTTGAAGACAAAACAACCATTACCCTATGGCTTTAAGAATTTTTTCAAAAACTGTGCTTCAGTTAACTTAAAATTAATAGCCAAAATAAGCTGCACTTTCTGGTTGAAATTCTGCGTTATCCCCTATAACTTCACATCCATGTTTGCGAAAAAATTAAGCAAATTTAACGCGTCGGGGCAAGCTGCGACTGAATATCTCCTAACACTAACCGCAGTTTTTATTGGATTTGCTGGGGTGTCGATTCTTTTTTCTAATCAAGTAAACCATTATCTCTCGAATGTGTTTGAGATGCTTAAGTTGCCGTTTTAGTCGCAATCTATATTTTCAAGGAGAACAATTATGAAAAAGCTGAACAAAAAACAAAGCGGTCAAGGAATGACTGAGTACATTTTGATTGTTGCGTTAATTGCTGTAGCTGTCATTGGCGCAGTTAAGTTTTTTTCAAAATCAACAGATGCAAGTTTTAGAAGCACGGCTGGGACACTAACCACTCAAGTGGGAACTTCAAATACCACGGGCCTTGCTGGTCAATAAAAAATAATTAAAGCTTATAAATGAAAAAAAAACTTCAGACAAAGGGACAATCCCTTGTTGAATTTGTGTTGATTGTCCCTTTGTTTTTCATGATACTTTTTGGAATTATTCAAATCGCTTATATGGCATACGTTTCGTTTGCTGTGCAACGGGCGACCTTTGCTATTGCGCGTGAAGCTGCCTCTTCTACTAATCCTGCCGCCTATAACCCTTATTTTGATCTCGCTTACTCCTTAACTCCATTGGGACAATTAAATCAATCGACATGGGCCACCGTGCTTGCTACCAATTGCGAAATAAAGACAGACGGCAAAACAGTTCACGTCCAAGTCCGCTATCCAATGCCTATTTGGGTTCCGGTTATCGGAAAAATTTTCGGGCAAAAACTCGATCTAAATAATTCTGGAATCACGTCATCCATTTCAGATTTGACTGAGGTATTTCAATTATTAGGAAAACCCGTGCCTGATTTTTCAATCAACAATCTAAGTCTGCCTTATGTTCGTTTAGTAACATTTTCAGCCAACGCCTTAGACGAAAATTCCATTAGTGTGGATTAAACCATGGTCAAAATGAAAAACTGGACGCAGAATCCTTCCGGACAGGTTCTTGTGGCGACTCTTATGTTTTGTTTTATATTCGTCGCGCTTTTTGTGGGGCTGTACAAATCCGGAATAATGTACAACTCAAAGGAGCGTGCTGTTCGTGCCACGGATTTGACCGCTTTATCCGCCGGCGCGGTCTATGCTAACGGCTTACAATTAGTTAGAATTACAAATGCTTTTATATTTTATGCTGTAGCGGCAGTAGTCGCTGCGATTACAGCATCAGGTGGAGTCCTTAGTCTTGCGGCAATAGCAGCGGAAGACTGGCTAAAAGGCCTTCAAAAAGTACAAGATATTATGTTTGGCGTTACTTATCCAACTGGGGCCTATCCATTTCTCATCTTCGCAGAAGGACTTTCTCTCGCTTCGGACAACGGACTCGAGAACACGTGGCCAATTCCAGCCCATTTATCTTGGAACGTCCCAACACCACCTTCCCCTGTTTTTCTTTTTAACATGACGGATGCCGGACCGGGTCTTCTTCAAGCCATAATTCCCAACATGGCTTTAAAATTCAGAACGATCCCGTCATTTCTAACTAATCTCAATAAGCCAAAAGGGACTTATCAAAATACGAATAGAAAGACTGGAGAAACATTCCAATATGGCACTGATGAAACCGAACTAGCACCAAATGCCAAAAACCCAGGTCAAAAATGGGTAAAAAAAGGCGTCTTCAAGAATGGCATCGATAGAAGCAATACCTATGTCACCGTTTCTGAGGAAGCCATGGCTAAAACAGAAGAAGAAGCGAAAGAACAGTTTCAAAAAGAAGCTACCTCAAAACTAAAATCCGCGATGGGTTTTGCCAATCTCATGGCTGGAATCAATTTGGATGTGACTGACCGAGACACTCCGCCAAATCATACCTTAATTGTTTATTCCGATTCTCTAACTTCAGTACAAAACCAAAACGGAAACACCAATGATATCCAATCTATTAGCGAAGTCAGTGTTGAAGGCACTGGATTAGCTGCATGGAATGTAAACGATCCTCCCTATCAACCCATACTAGTTACGAAAAATCCCGCCGATTTTGCGAAACTCGTCAACATCCAAAACATGGTCACGCAACTAGCCAACACCGGCCAAATAATTCCTAAAGCTAATATTTTTAATATGGTGCCAAATGGACCTTAATAAGAAATTCATACAATCCGAAAAAGGACAGGCTTTGACCGAAATGCTTATTGTGATACCGCTTTTGTTTTTGATGGTGGCTGGGATGACACAATTCTCCATTCTTTTTTTAGCTCGCAGCGCTTTCGAGCAATCTTGCGGACAAGCCGCGCGCAAGTATGCGGCGGGCCGTTTAAATAACTCAAATTCCTTTTCCGACGAGGTTTGGGCAAACTTAGAAAATTACCAAAGTTACTTCAGACGCGAAACCCTGGTGGTCGTTCCCGCGCCTACTCAATCACTGGTCGCTAATTCGTTTTTAAACAATACGGGTTTCCTAGGACCTTTAATTTCAAAAATAAAATCTTCTTTATTCAATTACTCGGGGCAAAAATGGATTGTAACGATTCGCTACAATTCGATTCCTTTGTTTGGTACTCTTTTCCCCGCTGGGATTCCATTTCAAACAGAACTAGCCGTTTTAAAATATCCTGATCAGGAATAACGAAATGAAGCAAAAGTGGTTTTGGGGAACATTCGCGTTTTGGGTAATTTTTGCGGGCACTGTCATGGCCTGGGCGTTAATTTATTCTCCGGTTCACTTTGCCCCAAAGTTCTTGAGTCAATACGAAACAGAAATTAACGGATTAAAACAAAAGAATGAGCTTTGGGTGAATGAAGGCCATTTAACAGCTTTACTACCGGTAATTACTCAAAATTGGTTAAAAGACGGATGGCGGCCCGCTGGCAATAATTTAGATTTAACCTCCGCGATTTTGGGCGCACTAGATGAAAACACAGATCTTTCCGATCAAGTACAAGTAAGAGTTTTTCAAAAAAAAGACTTCCATAAAACACTAGGCCTGTGGGAACCCACTGGTGAAAATCAAACTTATGGATGGGTAAGTGAAATTCCTGACAAAGCCCTTAATCCATCCACCGCTAAATCAAATTGGCACTTTCCTTTTATCCCTCCCGAAAACTCGAATCGTCTTTATTGCCAAAAGTTGAAAAACCTTCAAATCGCGCTTATTACTTTGCCAGCCGATACTCGATTTGAGGATCATTTTCACGAATCTTGTATCAATCAGGGATTTACTCAAAATCTTTGGCGCAATGATCCGGATAAAAAAAGTTATATTTTGTCAAAAGGGAAAACAAGGTTGTTAGCGGTATTAACCGCCGAAGGAAATCAAGATTCAATATCTTTAGCCTATTTTTTGCGTTGAAAATTTTAACTCTGAAAAGGAATTGGTATGAATAATCGGAACACAATTATCGCTCTAATGGGAGCCATCTTGAGCGGAACCTTGGCTTTTTTTTTGCTTTATCAAAAAGCTTCCGACATTGAAAGAAAAACAACGCCTATTGAAGTTTTATTTGCTTCTCATTATATTCCCGCGGGTTCTCTGCTGAGAAATGACATGGTTGAAAAAAAAGCAATTCCTGAATCCTATATTAGTCCAAGCACTATACGTGATCTTCGGGAAATAGACGGTTTGGTTTCTCTAGTCCCTATCTCGGCTGGCGAACAAATACTTTCCAATAAGTTTGGTTCTGGCGGGGATTCCTTAGCTTACACTTTAACAAACGGCTATCGTGCCTACACCTTAGAGGTAAATGAAACTAGCGGTGTCGGTAACTTGATCCATCCTGGCAACCATGTCGATATCCTTGCTAAAGTCTCGGCTAGCAAACGCGAGATTACTTCTTTTGTCTTTCAAGATCTCACCATCCTTGCCGTGGGACAAAACTTAACTGGGGTAAAACGAGAAAAAGGACAAGGAACGGGGTCAACGATATCCAGCGATTCAAACACAAGCTATAGCACAGTGACTTTAGCCGTAACACCCGAGCAAGCGGAAACCCTTATGTATCTTGACGGACAGCCGCTGAAGTTAATTTTAAGGGCTCCAGGAGATGATGAAATTGTCCCGATTCCAGCCCAGGGTGAATCAGAGGTTCTAGCAAAGCTAGGACACTTTAGCCCCAAAAGCACTCATAATCTTGAAATTATTCGCGGAACCTCAAGTCAGGAGAATAAATAATGAAAAATTTATATTACTTAGCTTTTATCACGGCGATATCGGTAATAAGTTCTTATGCATTTGCGGATGAAGACGCTATTCACTTAACCGTTGGGGATTCTAAAATGATTAATGTTGAATCAGCAAAAAAGGTAGCCGTGGGAAATCCCGCTATCGCCGACGTAACGGCCGTCAGCGAACAAGAGATACTGATTTCGGCCAAATCATCTGGTAATACGAATCTTATTTTTATATCCCCGAACGGCCAAAAAGAAACTCGAACCATTACCGTTTCATCTCATAACTTAAAAAAATCGATGGTTGAAGTTGGCGTAGAAATCATGGAAATCGACACCCAAAGCGCCCTTCAAGCGGGTTTAAGTTGGGGTTCAATAACCCCTTCCAGCACTGGAACTTCGACAACAACCTCAAATAATCTAACTTTAAATGAAAACGCGCCTCCACCGTTAGCTTCGTTTGGATCCTTCACTCGCAATGCCCTGACTGCAAGTGTTCAACTCCTAATTAACCGCGGAAAGGCCAAAATTTTATCAAAACCTAAATTATTAACTGTAAGTGGTGAAGAGGCCAGCTTTTTAGCAGGTGGTGAAATTCCTTACGCGACCGAAAACAAGGAAGGGGCTACCAATGTTGAGTGGAAACCCTATGGCGTTAAACTGAAAATTAAACCAACTATCGATGGCGGAGACAATATTGATGCGAGTCTGCGGGCCGAAGTTAGTGATATCGATAATTCAAATGGAATCGTCAGTAACGGAATCGTAATCCCTGCTCTAAAAACGCGATGGGCCGAAACGAACGTTTATATGAAAAGCGGCAGTACCCTTGTCATTGCCGGTCTAATTGATGAGCAGGACCAAAAAACAACGTCCGGTGTTCCCCTTATAAGCGATATCCCAGTTATTGGCGAACTATTTCGTTTTACAAACAACGTAAAAAGCCAAACTGAATTGGTCATCTTTGTTACCCCCACACTCGTAGGCCAAGGAAATATTGAAAACTAATCTTCGTCTTTGGGGGCGCTTAAAGCGCCCTCAACAACATCACCCGGTTTTAATCCATATTTTTCAAACCAACCCGAATTCATTTCTAAAGCAAATTTAGCTGGACCTTGGGATAAAAAAGTTTCTTCGGTTCGTGGCGGCATTTCTAAAATATTAAGAATAGCTCCTTTATTATCCAAATAAGCAATACTAAGTGGGATCAATGTATTCTTCATCCAAAAAGACCGCGGTTGAGAATCAGCAAAAACAAATAACATCCCATTATCTGAATCCATATGTTTGCGAAACATAAGTCCAGCCATTTGGGTTGCTTTTTTATTTGCAACTTCTACATAGATTTCGTGATTTTTAATTTTTAATTGAATCACCGGAAGATCCGATTTTAACCTCTGGTGACAACCTATCGTTGTCCAGAGTAAAACTTCCCCAACTACAAGAGCCATGACAAGCCTGCTTCTTGTTTTTTTTCTCATTCTCGAAACCTCTTCGACTAATTTGAATCAACCCCCAAAACAGGCCAAAAAGCTTTGTTTTAAAGGGTATTTCCTGCAATATTAATTGACGATTTTCGCAACAGTAGATTAATATACTTAAAGATATGAAAAAAATCCTTCTCTCTTTTTTAATTGTTTTTTCTTTACTCATCAGAGCGAAAGCTTCCGCAGAACCATCCGTCCAACAGTTATATACGGCCTATAATTACGCTTACACGCTCTATCAAGCTCATCACTTCGAGCAAGCTAAAGATCTTTTTAAAAAAATAGCGACTATATCAACTCAACCCTCGCTAAACGGTAATGCCCTCTATTATTATTCCCAATGCGCTTTCCGAACCGGCGATTATGATGGTTGTGTCAAAGGGTTAAGTATCTTGGTTAAAAAGTGGCCAAACTCTCCTGCCATTCAAAAGGGATATGTTTCCCGTTTTTCAATTTTCTTAATTGATCAAGTTTCAAAGCTTCAAACAAATTGGGATTATTATCGTTACAAGGAAACTACGGACGAAAAAGGACAGATTGTTTGGAAAGAAAGTGTTCCGCCTGGGTTTAAAATCAAAAGAATTAATTTCAGATTAGGATTTGGTCTTTATCGAATTTTAACTTTAATTCAGCCTAACGCTCCGGAAACTACATCCGCTAAGCAGAAACTTCAGGGAATGCTGAACGCTCCCATTACTTTGATTTGGATCGATGAAAAAGCTCCCGTTAACCGCTATGGTCACCCGGAAGATTTCTTTTCGTTTTTTTCAACACCTGAAAAGAAAGACTTTTCAAAAGTTATTTGTGATCGAATGTTTTACAACTGGAAGACAGATAAATTTTATCAATTTTTGGATATGTACGATGATGTAAGAAACGAAAAACCCCGTTTTATCGCAAAGACAAAATCACCGGACGAAACAGCTTCTCAAGTACTTCCTCAGACTAAAACCAGCAATTCAACAGCTTCACAAGATCCAACCGCGATATTAACTTTAGCTAAGCTTTTCCAAGTCGCCGGCTATAACCCCTATGATGATAGTTTTACGGATCTGGTTAATACCGGGCCGGCGGACATGGGTCTATAAAAAAATGAAATTTTATTTGGTTGCGCTTCTCTTTATTCTATTGGCACCGTTAATCTTATCTGCCGCTAAACAAACAACGGATCCAGCAGAAACACCCATTACCCCAACATCAATTCCAACCCCCATATCCACTACCACTCCAAAACCGTTGCAATACAAACCGCTTCAACAGCAAGATACATTAAAAACGCTTATAATCCATAAGCCACAATCCGATCCTTCGTGGGGTAAGGTCATTCAGTATCACCGTGAACTATCCGGCGGGCCAAATGATAAAACTCGTGAAATACTCCACGAGTTTCTTTTCCAAGACAACGAAGGAGTTGTTCGAACAGCTATATTTCACGAAGACTCATCTGGAGATGGTTACTGGGAAGTTTGGGTATGGGATCAGCCATAACCACCTCATCTAAATTCACCTCGTTTTTAGGTGTTAAGGGCGGCGTCGGTTGTTCAACACTCACAGTATTGATTGCCCGTTTGACCGCAAAAAAAAGAAACAAAAAAATAGCGGTCATTGACGCGACGCCTTTCCCATACTCAACTCTTCCTTCCTATTTAGGAATTTCTGATCCACTACATTATTTAATTCAATTAGAACCTTATCAAAATCATTTGACAGATAAGATTTTAGAAAACTATTTTTCTGCCTCTCCTGAAAAAGTTACCTATATTCCCGTTAAACAAAGTGATGAAACTGCTGCGACATTTTCTTCGGTTTTCAATCT
>CAWKIY010000159.1:0-15340 GCA_963849245.1 candidate division FCPU426 bacterium
CAGTGCCGGTCGAATTGCTGTATAGGTTGAACGTCACCGTTCCGGTCGGGTTGTACCCTCCGCTCACCGTGGCCATGTCGGCGATCGAAGTACCAACCGTCGCGGTAGCAGGTTGCTGGGTCGTATTGATCGTTGGAGTGGCCGCGCTGATGACAACTGGTTCCAAGGCCGTGCCGCTGGTGACGGCGCTATTATTGCTGTCGCCGTTATAGGTTGCTACCCAGTAGTCAGTCCCGGTCGCCGTAGCTGTGTAACCAGCCGAGGTGGCCACCCCGCCAGAAAGTATTTCCGTGTCGGTGAACAGCGGCGTGCCAGAGGCTAACGAATTGTTGTAGAGGTTGAAAGTAACGGTACCGCCAGGGTTGTTACCACCACTAACTGCGGCCTGGTCAGCAATGGTACTGCCCACGGTTGCGGTGGCCGGCTGTTGGGTCGTGTTAACCGAAGGAGTGGCTTTAGGAAGATTGCCAAAGTTAAACGTCTGGCCTGCAATCTGTCCCTGTTCCCCCCCCGTTGACGCGGGACCGCTTACGGCCAGGAAAGTCGCGTCTTCGCTTTTTCCCTGAGATTGGGTGATGTAGTACTGGGCTTGGGTGTTAATATCGGTTACATCTGCTTGGGTAGTACCAGGTCCAGCGGAAATGGAGAAGTAATTCGGGAGGCAGCAGAATTGTATTCCAAATCCCAGATTGCGACTTGAAGCCCAACAGCATCCACTGCGCTTGAAATCGGTTGAGATTGATCCATAACGTAGTGGTTGTAAAGGTAAGCAATTTGCCCAGCATTTTGGGGCGAGGTTTGCCCAGGAGTGGAGTTGCCGGAAATTGGTTATTTCCATCTACTAAGAAATTGGAAAGATCCCAGCAGTAGGTATAAAATGACGACGAGAATGAAGTCCCAGTTGCTGTTACATAGAACTGGTTAACCGCGGTTCCATGGGTTTGAGTCCCCAGTTGAAGATAAAGATTGTAGTAGGGAGTGTCCTGATTCTGGGAATTATTCAGATTGATTCCTAATTGCAAACTCGACGGATCAACAATTGTCACCTGAATAGTATTGGAAGCAGGAGATGTTGCCGGGTCAAGCTGCGAAAGGATCTGCGTGCCCGTGTTTTTGTAACCTGAAAGGGGAAGTCTCGACCAATGGGCGCACGTCTCCGGGATTCAAACCGGAAGTAATGGATCCAGCATTCGGGCCAGTCGTGGCCAAAGAATTGGGAACATTGCTGTCATCAAAAAGGTAGGAACCAGAAGCGTTAGTTGTTGTTGTAGCCAACAGGTTAGTGGGATTTACCGTGGTACCCTGGTATAAAGCAACGCTTGCGCCAGGAAGATAGGATTCCGAGGTGTCCAAAACATTGTTTTGGTTCGAATCAATAAAAACAGTTCCCTGGAGAAATGCCCCGGCAGTTAATAATTCCCGAGACTCAAGAATCTCAATTTTTGGGAGGAAAAAGCGAGATTGCCGACGTCCTGGCAATGTCTTTTTTTGGGGACCTTTATTAATCGCCATTGTACTTGGACACTCCGTATTCAGGATGGAATTATAGTAATATCAAAAATTCGCGGCTGAAAGATTGGAAGCGTGGGTTCATACCACGCCCCCAAATCATGTTGCGTTTGTGCTTGTTACTTCCTACGGAAACGATCATTGAAAATCAGAACCCCGCCTGTCAGCATAGCAATAGCACTTGTCAAGGAAGCAGGATCGATTTCGGGAGCGTTTCTAAAGCCGCCACCACCGGCAATTACGAGCCTGCGCAGGCATTCATCAAAAGTACAAAGCCAGCGAAAGTCCCTAACCGAAGAAGCCGCACAGTTTTACAGGCCCTTACAACCAGCGAGCCATTGGCCATCACAGAATACTCCTTAAACCATTTTCTAAACTTTTCCCAGACAAACCAATCGTCTGGATCCCTTTGTGATTCTTTACGGAATCACATCAGAGCGCGGAACTTCCCCGCAGGTCTCTGATTAATCTCCTATCGAGAGCCTATGAATGACAGAAAAGTAGTGGCACCCCACTACCGTTTAGTATAAGTCGTCACGTCAGATCAGAAATTAGCCAAAGCCAATCCATGGGGGTAGGTATGTAATCCGGCGGCACCATGCAGGAGAACGCTCGCGACAATGGGAGAGATCTTGTCGCCAGGGACATTCACGGCCAACATCATCGTCAAGAAACGTCGAGTCTCCCATTGAGAGGCTCAGTATTGAATTTGGATTCCCATTTGTCAAAACTGTTTCCCATTTTTTTTCAAAAGACTTCTCATTTTTGCTCAGATTCTCCGGATAAAGAAGATGGCTGGGTCGGCTGCCTCTTTTAATGCTCGGGCCAGCCTGGTTAGGCTGGCCCCAGTCAAAAAATCGGGGTTACATTGCCAGGGCCAAGCGACGTCGCTTCAGGGCGTACCAGCCAAGGCCGAGGAGCGTGGCTGTGGCCAGGATGCGAAGCCGGATGGTTCCGGCACGGCTTGAAGTACATTTTGCTGAAGGTTGGTGCCGACTCCCCCGTTGAAGAGGACGTTGACCCCTGTGGCGGACTTGCCTTGGGCGTCGTTGAGCAATGTCTTTAACTCGGATTCGATGGCACCATTTACATCGGCGGTGAAGTAAACGGGGTCCGACCCGGCGCTTGAGGTAAAGGGGTTGTTGGGGTCCACCGTGTGAGGCAGACTCAAATCCCATAAGGCGAGTTGCAAGGCGGCGTCGAGTGTGCCGTTGCCAGCCAGGTTGGTGGTGCCATAGGTCTTGGCACCTTCATGCGGCAAGGAATCCAGCTGCACTTCAGCGGGTATCGCCATCCGCAGACGCAAGGGAAAGTGGAGCGCTTTCACGGAGCGTTAAGCGCGGCGATGCAGCGACGAGGAATCCCGGCGCGTGCGGAGCGGCAAATCTGGCTGGACAAATTTCGTCATGAATATAATCACGAGCGGCCGCACGAAGCACTGGCGATGAAAACGCCGGCGACGGTGTGGCAGAAAAGTGCACGCCGCTATGTGGCGCAACCGCCGACTTGGGAATACGAAGCGGGAGCGGAAGTCTACCGGGTATCGAAGGTAGGTCGGCTCCACCTGCAGGGGCGGGCCTGGGAAATTAGCCGGGCGCTGGCGGGCGAATGGGTGCGCATCGAGCGTCTGGACGGGCGCGTGTTGGTGTACTACTGCCGCACTCAGACCACCCGAAAGCCGTGGAAATCATTCACGAAATTCCTTTTGACGGCATCGAGACCATCAATCACGGCGACGCGCTTTCCTTTTGGAGTAACCGAAAAGCGGTTAAGCTTCTAACGCAATGCCGCTTGGCGCCTATTGGCTGCAGCGACGCTCACAATTCGCGTTTTATTGGAATGGGCTATACGGAGTTCGCTGGAAACACCGCTGAAGACTTAAGGGCCGCCATCTTGAGCCGCCGCACGACTCCTCGCTATAACCGCAACTGGAAAATCAACGACATCCTCGTCCACTTGCGCGACGCCGCCCCTGTCTTGAGCCGCTACAGCAAGAAGATGAGCGCGGTTCCAACGTCGTAGTTAGTTAATCCCCTCTCAATTAAAACAACACTTTCGGACTGATTCTCGAGTCCATTTCGGCTCCCCGCCGTGGACAACACTTTCCTAAATAAGGTTCTTTATTTTCCCCTTACCTTTGTCAGTTGGATGGTTTTCAATATCGGGTCTTGTGGAAAGGCATCAAGGGCCACTTTCAATTGATACTTTGCTTTATCCGTGAGTCCTTGTTTTCGATAATACTCAATCAGGGATTTCAAACGGGGAACTTTATCTTTATCCACTAGAACCGCCGAAGCTAAGTAAAACTCAGCAGTATCGGCTTGTCCTGCAGCCATACAAAACCTGGCCGTTTCTTCGTATTTTTCAGCAGACCAAAGTGGAGGCTCGGATTTTCTGATTGAATAGACCCACTTCCAGTCTTGCGGCGCTATAGATGCGGCAACACCAGTGATGGCCCCAAGGGGTGTTCCGGCGTCATCCCAAAGATAGACCTGAACGACAGCTTTGCCTGTTTTTTCAAGTTTCTTAACTGATACCGAGCCCCACAAGCCATTTTGTTTGATTTCAAAATAAAAATCAGGCTTTAAACCAAAGTCATTTCGAATTACCCGCGGAAGGAGTCCGTAACGTTCCCTTAAAAACTTTTCCTTGGATTTAGTCAGAGCACTAAGTCCGTCATCAACCCCATTTTTCGAGTCCAAGGTCCAATCTGAGCATTCCCCCAAACCCACGTTCATATATCCTTCCTTTGGATAGACCCAGCAATTTTTTGGAGATGATGGCAAATCAACTTGATAAGCAAAAGGCAAATTGGGGGAATTACCGGTAATTTCAATTTTATCTATGTTCGGCCGTATTAAAAACTCCGGCGAGGAAAAACCTTTTTTCATGCCATTATAAATAAAAGAAGACGGCGGCAGACCCAACAACAGCGAGACAATCAATACCCAAAACAACTTATTAAACCAAGCCGGTGCAGTCATTTTTTTGTCGAGAGACCTAACTACAAGAGAACACCAAATATCCCCGCCACCTATCAAAAAAAGAAAAACCAAAACAAGCGATATGGTCAACCACGCTCTTGGAAAAGAAAAACTAGGGCCATAAAAAAGCAAGTTCATTTCAAGCGCGGACATCGAAAATAATAGCCAAATAGAAACAGACTGTACTCCCCACGGCCTTAAAAGATACACACCCATTGCCGCCGCTAATGGCAGAACCAAAGAACGGATGATCCATATAAGATTTCCTAAATATGATTCCGGTTCTTTCCAATCGGAAAGGACGTTATCGTGAAAAATCCGCCAAACTTCATATGTGAATATGGCCAACATCAGAACTACGACAGCCATCCTGCGCTTTGACCTATTCGCTGAAAATAATTTAAGATCCATACTGTTTTTCACCCTCACCCAATTTCACCTGTCTAATACGGGTCCCTTCATGGGCAACTTTTACCCCTCGACTCTATTCACTCCACCTCACCAATTCTGGCACCGACCCCGCAGTTCCGCGTAGCTTTCCTGAGTGTCCAATTCCGCCTGTTCCTTCGCCATCGTCTGCTGAAATTGTTCAAAAACCGGGTCGGTCACGCTGGAAATCATTTTTGCGAGCTGCTCTTTCCCCGCTTCCCGGGAGGTCACCACAATGGGATGGTTCGATAAAGGGATATCCTTGGCGGCAGCCAAAGCGTCTTCCAGCACCTTTTGATACTGGGCGTAGACCTTGCGGTGAATCTCCAAATGCTGGTTTTCGTGAGCCAGAGTCGCCTGGTACTCACAGCTGTTTTCCGCGTAGGCGCTGGTCACAAAAACGTTCACGGTAGTGTAAGAAAACTCAACCCGCAGATTCTCCACCCACATGGTTGTTTGATCTTGGAACATTTTCTTGGAGGAGTTGAACTCGTAGAGGGTTTTCATTTGAAATTCCGCCTGGGTCAGGCCGTAGACATGGTAATGCTCGTTTTCCCCGCCCCCCTGGGCCCGGCTCAAGGCCTCAATTTCGGGCGTGCTGAGAGAGTGGGAATAAACCGGCGGGGGAAAATTATAGAGATATTGGATTTGAGCCGAGGCGTCGCCATTAGCCCCGTCCGCCAGAATATCCCGGCGGACATCCTGCTTGCGGATGGTTTCGGAATTCATTTGGGAATCGTAGTAGAGCCAGCCAAAAAAGCCTAGCAGGATTACGGCAATAAGGCTGATAAATTGCTTGTTGCTCATGCCAGTAGCTTACCCCAAAATGGTCTGGTTTTCAGCGGTCCAACAAAGACAAGACATTTTGCCGCAGATGAACGCAGATTCACGCCGATAAAAGCGAATTGAATCCGCAATCAAAAGAATTAATTTTATTTTTCATCTGCGTTTATCCGCGTTCATCTGCGGCTAAAAAGCTTCTTTGTTTTTAGAAAGAAAAGACATGTCCGACGAAACCATACTCCAATCCAAAGTGCCTCCTCCCCAAGCTGGAAAACCTCTTCTGGATTACCTTTCCGGCCGCTTTCGTTATCAAACCTCGGACCAATGGAAAGATTTAATCCTCCAGGGCAAAGTCACGGTCAATAGCCAGAAAGCCCAACCCCAGCTGATTCTCAAAAAGGGCGACAAGGTCGCTTACGCCGTCGTTTTAAAAGAGCCTCCCGTGGATAAAAACATCCGTGTCCTTCATGAGGAAGAGGACTTTCTCGTGGCGGATAAGCCGGGCCAGCTTCCCTCCCACGCCGACGGCAACTACATCAAGAACACCTTCATTTATCTCATCAACCAAACGCTGAAGGAAAAAGGCTTTACCGGAACTGCCCATCTGGTCCACCGGCTGGACCGGGAAACCAGCGGCCTCATGGTGGTGGCCAAAACCCCGGCCGCCCACCTGAAACTGCTTCAGCAGTTCGAGAAAAGCACGGTCAAGAAGGAGTATCTGGCTGTCGTAAGGGGCAAGGTATCCCAGGAACACTTCGAGCTATCCGGCGCCCTAGGGAAAGATACCGAGAGCGCAATTTCCATCCGCCAAAAGGTCGTGCCGGCTGATACCCCTTTCGCCAAATCCGCCTCAACCTATTTTGAGAAAATGAAAGAC
Organism: candidate division FCPU426 bacterium; assembly: GCA_963849245.1. Taxonomy (GTDB): domain Bacteria; phylum Oederibacteriota; class Muellerivitia; order Muellerivitales; family Muellerivitaceae; genus CAWKIY01. The sequence continues at coordinate 6,583 of CAWKIY010000159.1, forward strand.
CTCAAAGAGGGCGCTCTTCTCAAGTGCGTTCCCAAGACCGGACGCACCAACCAGATCCGGGTTCATCTGGCCTCTCTCGGTCATCCTCTAGTGGGCGATAAGCTTTACGGCCGAACGGACAAGGAGTTTCTCGAGTTCGTCCACCACGTCAAAGCCGGAGGCGACCCTTCTTATGAAGGCCGTTTCGAAACCCCGCGCCATCTACTGCACGCCGCCAAGCTGACCTTTGACCATCCCGAAACAGGCCAGCGCGTCACTTTCGAAGCCCCAACTCCCCAGGATATGGAAGATTACATTCAAAAAAACTCGTGATTTTTCCCGTAGCCCAATCCGTTTCCCGGTTCCTCTGGACTTTTGATGGCGGGGGATTTTTAATAAACCAGTCGCGAAATAATCCCACGACTGATCCGCTCAAAGGAAATAATCCTGATCTCGAACCAGCTCTTTAAAATTCTTCCCTGGAACGGCTTCAAAGGCGCTCTCTCAATGACCTTTGACGATGGCGATCCCAGCCAACTGGACGTCGCTATTCCTGAGATGGCTCAAAGAGGAATCCGGGGCACCTTCTTTCTCATTTCCCACCGCCTCACCCGGGTTGAGGATTGGAAAAAAGCCATCGAGTCCGGGCAGGAAATCGGCAACCACTCCCAGGACCATAAACACGCCCGGGACCTGACATCAGCGGAAGAAATCGATCAAATCAGCGGCGGCCTCAAAGAGTTAGAAGAATCCCTCGGCGCCTCCATTCCCACTTTCGCCTACCCCTTTACCGAAATTACCCCGGGCCTGCGAAAGTCCGCCGAGAGCCTTCACTTTCTTTGCCGGGGCGGTATGGGTTCGGTCTACATGACCCCGGATGAAAATCCCGATTGGGCTTACCTGCCCAGCCAAGTCGCTTATACCGCCACCTCTTTCGGGGTTTACCAAGGCTGGGCCGAAGAGAATCTCTTGCGGGGAAGCTGGAGCATTCCCCAATTTCACGCCTTTGAAGGAAGCGGCAAAGGATGGCAGCCCCTCTCGCGAAAAACTTTCGTTTACTTTCTGGATTACGTCGCCGAACGCAAAAAAGAACTTTGGACCGCGCCCCTGGGGGAAATCGGCGCCTATTGGCGTTCCCAAAAGCTTTTGGAAGAAACACTTCCCCAAACCCAAGGTTCCAAATTAATTTGGACTTGGCAAAAGCCCCGGCTTTTCCCCCCCGGGGTTGTTCTGAAGCTAAAACTGAAAGGCCAAGCCAAGCTGACTCAAAAGGGAAAAGAAATCTCCCCTCTTTCCAACTCGATTTATCCCATCCAATTTGATTTAAGCGAGCTGTGTCTTGAAGGTTTATAGGTTCTCGAAATTCAAATGTTTTGTCTCATTTTGTGCTCTTCGTGACCTTTGTGGTTCAAAATCAAATAACTCTGGAGGCCGTTTATGGGTTCGAGCTTTAAAGCCTTTGTTCTTCTACTAGTAATATCGAGCCTTCCCCATCCAACCCAAGCTGACCCTTCGCCCTTTCAAATCCTTCCCTGGAACGGTTATAAAGCCGCCCTTTCCCTGACCTTTGACGACGGCGACCCCATCCATTTGGATTTGGTCATCCCCGAGCTCGACAAGCGGGGTTTGAAAGGAACTTTTTTTCTTATCGCCGCTAAACTTGACCGCCTGACCGAATGGCAGAAAGCCTCGCAAGAAGGCCACGAAATCGGCAACCACTCCCTGGATCACAAGCATCTAACCGAATACGGCCCCAACGGAGCCGTCAAACAAGTAGTCGAAGCCAAAAAGATTCTCGAAAAAGATTTCGGAATCCCTATCCTGACCTACGCCTATCCGTATTTCGAGACCAACGGCGAGTTGGAAAAAACCGTAGATGAGAACGACTTTATCGCCCGCGGCGGCTTCGGCGTTTTTGAGATGAATCCTGATCAAGACATCAACTGGTCCAATATTCCCAGCCGGGGTACGGCGACCGGCATCGATTACACCGTTTATCAGCAATGGATTGATCAGGATATTGCCGACGGCTGTTGGACGGTTTTCTTGACCCACGGGGTGGAAGGCACTCCCTGGGGGTTCCAGCCTGTGCCCAAGGCGGTCTTTTTAAAGCTATTGGATTACTTAGCGGAAAGGAAAAAGGATCTTTGGATCGCGCCCTTCGGAACTGTCGGCGCCTATTGGAAAGCCCAAAAAGTCATCGAAGCGGCGGAACCCCATCAGGACGGAACAACCCTGATTTGGAAATGGAAAAAGCCTCAGGTGTTTCCTTTAGGCGTCGTTTTGAAAATTCATATCGCGGGAGAAGGAATTCAAGTAACCCAGGGTGGAAAAGTGGTGGAGCCGTTAGCGGGCTCAATTTATCCGGTTTCTTTTGACGCTCAAGAGTTGAAAATTACTCATTGTCCATGGAAAGCCTCGGACATCAACGGTGATTTGCCGCCAGCCACGAAGGACATTGATAAAGACAACCCTTGACCTTTACTTTACCGACAGCTGTTGGGCCCATTTGCGCCCGAAATACTGGGCCGCCCCCACCGCGGCCTCCGCGGGAGTCGTTCCCAGTTTGACCATGGAATCCTCATAGCTAATCACGGTTTTACCATTATCCGCTTGCAGGAAAGAGCCTTCCAAAGACACGTTATAAGTCGGTTTGGCCGCGTTCGGCTCATAAATTCTTTGGAGGCTGATCTCCGCGATTAAAACATATTTGGCGCCGGCTTTATCCGACATATCCAGTATCTTTTTTTTATCCAAAACCCAAATGACCTCATCCACGTTTTTTTTCAGGGTCACATCCTGTCCCGTATCCGAAGTGAATTGAGTGATTCCATCCTCCCCCACTTCCCGGTGAACGGTTCCAATCCCCGCGGATAAATGCCCGCCGACGTGTACTTGGTTGTACCGCACTAGGCTTTTGGTGATCAACAGCGGCTCCATATCGGAAAGCATATGAAAGCCCTGTTCCTTAAAGGCCTCTAAAAAAACGGCCTTGATTTCCGAAGACACGAGAACTTGCTCGTTTTTACCCAGTTTAACCCGCGCCACCAGAAAATATTGGATTGGGGCGTCCTTGGAGATCGCCGTTTCCGCGGCCGAAACCGGAAATGATGCCAGCAGGCCCATAGTCCCCAATCCCAAAAACAAAATTGAGACAAAAATATTTTTGAACATAAAACTCCTTAATACAATTCAGCCGCGGCTGGCATTCCTAGACCGGCGGAAACTGGCTGGCGGTGTTGCCGTTAAAACTCAAAGGTCCCACATGGGTCAGCCGGCTTTGAAGATCCGCCCATATCTCCCCGCCCATATCTGTCCAGCGCCGGCAAAAGCTGAAATCCTCGCTTAAGTAAGTTCCCGTCGCCGGATCAATCACACAGTTAAAAAGGGCGAAACGCCAAGGACTATCTTTTAACGTATCCTCCGCTCGGTTTTCCCGGGCATAGCGCAACTCCGGATAGCGTTCCATCATTTTCAACAACGCCTCTCTTTGAATTAAAAGAAACCCTGTTCCCGCGAAGCGAACCTTGGCGAAACCATCCCGGTAAGCGGCTTTCCCCAACTCCTCAAATTCCATCACATAGGAAAGCGCCGCTTCCGCCAAGGGTTTCTGTCCCTTTAGAGCCGCGGCCTGAACCTTGTCCCAGTCGATGCGCTTGGTGGGATAAACCGCGGCCGCCATTTCGGCGTTAAAGTCCAAAAGACGAAAAACCTGCTCCGGCTCAAAACCGATATCCGCGTCGATAAACAAAAGATGCGTCGCTGAGGCATTTTCCAAAAATTGGGCCGTAATATTCTGCCGGGCCCGGGTAATCAAGGCGTCCCCCCATAACATCAGCACCGTCAAATCAATATTTCCCCGGCGTCCACAGGCGTGTTGAAGTTTCAAAAGCGAGGAAGCGAAAACACTGGTTACTTGACCGCCATAACAGGGTGTGCCGATGACTAAATGAATACGAGAGGGGGGCAAAAGAATATCCTTTAAGAAGGAATAAACCTCATAACGAAAGTTAGTTTAGCGTATTCAACAAGCGCTGACAATTAAAGGATTTCTCAGAAAGGAAGTTTAGGTATCAAAAACCACCCAGAGTGGTCAGGTCTAGGCGGAACCAGCCGGAGCGAGGCGATTAACCATAGCCCCCAGCTGAAAGATCATCCAGCGAATAAAAAAAGCCCCAGTAAGAGCAAACACAAAACCGAAATGGTAAGCGCTTTGATAGACATTAAAATTGACCCCTTATCGCCAAATGACCGCGTCATCTAGACGGCAACTCGGAATTTTAGTTCACAAATTCCATTTCATTTTTGACCGAATGAGTCCCCGTCCCCAAAAAGGGCAACTTTTAATCAAAAAAAGCCCTAAATCGCCTCCCTGTCACAAATGGTTTTTCAGTCCCACCCTATCAATCCAGGCCTTAACCTTTACACTGTTGGCTCTTGTTACCAAATCAAATTCATTTAATAAAAGGAAACCACTTATGGTGATGAAAAAAGAACAGGTCTTGATAAAAATGAGCGAATCAAACGTGGTGATCCTGAACGTTCTTCCCAAATCAAATTTTCAGAAACTTCATATTACCGGTTCTCAAAGCATGCCTTTAACCGAAGACCTCAATGCTTTCGCGGCTGAGGTCGAAAAGAAATTCGGAAAAGATAAACAATTCATCGCGTACGGGGATCATTTTGGTTTCTTAGAGAGTTATGAGGCGGCGAAGGCCCTTAACGAAAAGGGTTTGAAAGCCGAAAATTACTCCGGCGGTGTCCAGGAGTGGTTCAAGGCGGGCTATCCCAGCGAAGGAACCGAAGCCGTGATAAACGTCTCCGCTCCCCCAGCCAACCCAGCCGTTTTCAAAAGTATGTAAAATATAAAACCTATTTCACCGGGGAATAGGGCAGCTCAAAATTGGTTTTCAAAATACGATCTGTTTTCCCCGCTAATTCCAAGTGACTTCCATCAAGGCCGTTCCCTGAACGGCCAAACGCACCTGGAGTCCCTCGTTGTCCGCGAATCCATCCAACACCTTAAAACTGTTCACCCGGGTTTCCAACCGGTTGAATTTTCCTAAAGGCCGATTCAAAGCCTTTTCCATTTTCGCTTTCATCAGATCCATCTTGGGACCAATCGGAAGCCGCGCGACTTTTTTGAGGTCGTTTCGAATATCCGACTTAAAAATCCAATCCGCCAGCTGAACCAGCAGATCGCTGGACTTAATATCGAAATCCAAGTCCGGTAAATAAAACACCCGCTGTTGGGGCAAATACCGGGGAGTCCCTTTTAAATAAACCGTCAGTTTAGCCGGCTTGCCGGTGAAATTGATGATAGGCGGGTTATACTGCAGCTTTACTTCCACCACCACCTTCCCTCCGGATCCATAGAGCCTTACCCCTTCCAAAGTCAGTTTCCTTTCCCCAGTCCCCGGAATCACTCGACCAACAATCTTTAAACGAGGATCGCTCAAATATTGATTCACTTCTTTATAACTAATTCGGGCATTACTTATTGCCTGAAAAATAGGCGGACCCGGCTTAAACATCTTCAGTTCCGGCAATAATTTATGGGTAGTAGTCGGTTTGGGGCCAAAAAGCACCTCGGGCTGCGCCGTCATTTCTAATACCGTATGGACCGTAAATATCTTTTTGAGGTCCGTTTTTTCAACTCCAATGCTGAGTGTTTCCGGGCGAATGAGAAGCCAGACCCCTTTATCTAAATAGATTGGCACCTGCATCCTCTCCCATAGATCACCGACTCGCGGCTTCAAATTAAGTCCAGGGAGTTTATACATATCCGGCATCAGCTGCTTGATCCCGCCCTTAAAGAAATTGGCAACATGTTGAAAAATATCGCCGCCACTCGGGAAAACAATCTCCACCGGCAGACGCACCACGCCAGGTTTGGGCGGAGAAAAAACGCGGACAGGAGCTGGCAAAACTCTCACATAGTGGGCCGGAAGTGTAGCGCATCCGTTTTGAAGACAAAGTAAGGGAATGAGAAGAGCGAACCAAGCGGGCGAGAATTTCACGAAACAACTCTCCTTCCAATTAACACCAAGGCTTAATTATAGAGGAATTCTTAAAAGTTAAGATAAGCGATTCTAAACAACATCCCAAAGAGAAGCGTTTTTCAGTTTTTCAAACCTCGCCCCTCTTTTCCTCATTTTTAAGTGAAAGTTTTTCTTCTTTTACCCGGTCTCCCGAAATTTCCACCGCGATAGCCGCGGATTGTTCCGCGGACACTCCCTCCGTACGGTGTTTATATTCTTCTTCCCCTCGGTCATCTTTCTCCCGCAGAACCTCATCCGCCACCTGCTCCTGAACCCCGGGCAATTGCACTCTTAATTCCTCAATAAGCATCATCATTGCCGCCGCGAAAGGAAGAGCCAATAAGGCTCCTGTTACCCCCATCAAAGTCCCTCCAGCCAAAAGGGCGAAGAGAACAACCGTTGACGGCAGTCTCAGAGCCTTTCCATAAACCCTCGGCACCAATACCCGGCTCTCGAATTCCATATAAAGGAGCATCAAAGCGAGAATGACAATGGTGATCACCGGACCATGTGGCAGCGCTGAAAAAACCGCCGTAACAATGGGAAAGAAAACACCGATATAGGGCAGAATGTCAGCGATACCGCCAAAGACCGCGAGCGCCAGCGCGTTCTCAACTCCACAGATAAGCAACAGGACCAAAATAAACACACCAATCGAAACACTCGTGATCACCTGTCCCCGAATATAAGCGCCCACAATAGTTTCCAAGTTCATCATCACACGAGAAAGCCGAATATGATGAGACCGGGGAACCATTGAGAAAAGACCGCCGCGAAGCCGATCGCGGTCGAGCATTATGTAGAGCGCCAAAAAAACAGCGCTCAGAGTATAGGCAGCTAGCTCCAGGGCCTGCACCGAATAGGCGAAAGCGGCGGCGCCAGCCGTGCTCACCGATGATCCGTACTTAAAATTTCGCAGCCATTTCGATAGTGGTTCACTTAAGGGAAAACCGGACAGCCGGTCCGCCAATTGGGACCGCAAAGCCGGTTCTTGCTCCAGAATCGTCGAGGCCTCCGCCAGCAAAGCCGGGATTGTCAAAATGGCGATTGCTAAGGTAACGATTAATAGCGAACCAAAAACGATGCCGATTGAGAGTCCCCGGCCGACGCCTTTTTCCTCCAGCCAATGGACCGCCGGGTTCAGGGTACCCACCATGAAAAACGCCGCGATCAGCACAAGAAGAACGGGCAAAAGCTTGAATAACAGCCACAAACCGGCAAGGGTTAAAACCAAAGTAATAATAGTCGAAGGCGCCAACTCGAAACGGACAACGAGTTTGGAGTGATCCGCGGTGCTTTCTGGGTTTGATTTAAGTTCATCAATCATGATTTGCACCCGTTTTTTCCGCCCTACTAAGAACCAGCTTTTTGATCCACTCCACTAATTTCATAAGCGCCCTTCATTTATCAATTTTTCAAACAAAAAAATAGGGCAAGTGTCTAAGGAACACCCGCCCTACCCGAAACCAGGATGTTAAAATTACTTCGCTGCGGTATCTTGTTTCTGGTCCGCAATCTTCTCATTCGTTTTATCCATCTTTTCTTGATTTGAATCCATCTTGCTCACACCCGAATCACGCTTATCGCGATCGCCCTTCAAATGATCGAGGCTTTTATCTCTCTTGGCCCGGTTTTTAGCCAACAAAGCCGCGTCTTTATTCATAGCCTTGTGATCCGCGTGGATATTAGCCTCGCTCTTTTCAATCGCCGTCTGATCACCCTTCGCCTTCGCCTCCTTCAAGGCCGCGCGGTCCTTCAGCAATTGCGCGTAATGGTCATTCAATCTTTTTTTATTGCGCTTGATCTTTTTATTGTCCGAATTGATCGCGGTTTGTTCGTCTCCAATCTTATCGTCGGCTTGGTTAATTCCGGCCTGATCCTGACCAGCCTCCTGCTTCTGCTCTGCTTTATCCGATTGAAGCGACTCAGCCCTCGCCACCCCTATCGCCGACAAAAACAACAAGCCCATCAACATGGTTGATCGTTTCTTCATAAAACTTCCCTCTTTCTTGTGCTTGGTTATAACCACGGATGAACACAGATGAACGCTGACACCCCTCAACAAAAACCTCATCCGCGTTCATCTGTGTTCATCCGTGGTTCTCTTTACTGTTTATTTTTAGAAATAATTAACCGGCAATGGCGCGCGCGGCTCCGCGTGGCTGACGAACTTCGGCGTGTCGCTGGCCAGTTGAATGGCATGCTTAACCTGATCGTCCGTTTGTCCCTTTTGAATCAACAAAACTTGGCCGATTTCAATCTGGTCCGGATCCTTAATCTCATCCCGGTCCGTTTTGAAAATCAAAGGCCACTCAAAGGAATCCGAGTAAATACCTGATTGACGGGCAATCGCCCACAAGGTATCTCCTTTCTGAACCACATACTTTTGTTGTTCAGCCGCGGGGGCTGGCTGCGCGACGGGCGCCGCTTGAGCCGTCTCATTGGTTTCCGGCTCTTTCGGAACATCAGTCGTCTCAATTTTTTTCGCCCCACAGCCGTAAAACATCAAAGCCATCACTCCCAAAGTTAAAAACGCCGCTGCTTTTTGATTCTTTTTCATTTCTTTTTCCTTTCAAATTTGAACTCAGGCCGGAAATTCTCCCGGCCCGGGCCTTCCATCCACCCAGCCCGCTCTTTAGGGAGTGGGATCGGTGATGGTGTTGGACAATAAAGTTACGTTACCCGTCTCCGCCAAAGCCCGTCCTTGCAGAACAGCGCCAGTGTTCAACGTGACCGAA
>CAWKIY010000160.1:0-20135 GCA_963849245.1 candidate division FCPU426 bacterium
GCAAATGAAATCCAACGGAAAGCTTGAAGAACCCAGAAAAGATTCCGTCCCTTCGCTTCTCCCGCCCGCAATACCTTGCTCACCAGGGAATTTAATGACAATAGGTTGAGGGGGGACAATAAAGCGCCCAACAAAAATCCCAGCGCCAACAGCGACTGGCCGGCGCAGTAGGCCGTTCCCGCAAAAAAAAGCCCTCCCAAAAGGGTCAAAAGACAAACCCTCAACAGCAAAGACCCCAGCGAAAGACCTGAAGGTGTCGCCTTAAGAGTTTTTACCATCGGGCGGGGCTCCCTTCGGGGGCTGAAGGTCTTTCAAATCTTGGATTAAAAGAACGTAGCTGGAAACAATGCCTAAAATCATACCCACAATGATGGCCCAATCCCCTAAATGAAACAATTTCGTCGCCCCCCAGCCCAAACCCAGCCCCGCGAAGATGGAGAAAGCGAAGTTTATTCCGAGGGTTGAGAGTCGTAGGAGATTGGCGCTGGTGGATAGTTTTCTCGGATCCATTGGTTATCCTTTTCAATATGAAAAGCCGCTTTAATGTAAATCTGTTCCGACGGCAGAAGCGACTCCACCTTTTTTCGGTCTTCTTTCACGATCACCAGGCCCAGTCCGCAATCATCCTGAATATCCCGGGGCCTGGGGATCAACTTAAACCGCATCCGATGCTCTTTTAAGATGGATTCAGCGTGCATCGTTTCATGCGTCGTATGAAACAGTAAAACGAAGTGATGTTCGGTCAGGGATAAACGACTGGACGAGGATGATGAGGAAGCCGCCACCATTGCTCCTAATCAGAAATACCGCTCCTTCGCCTCAAAACGAAGAGAGATGAGGAAAAAGCGATTAACTTTCTGGATTGCCGCCGGGAAAGTTAAAGTCGGTTGGCGAAAGATGCTCGAGGAATTTTTTAAACTCGCTCATTTCCTCTTTGTATTTTTCCTTATCCACAATGGTCGCGTTAATCACGACTTTTTCCGTCACAAAGATCGGCGACCCCGTACGAAGGGCCAAAGCGATAGCATCCGAGGGGCGGGCGTCAATTTCATATTTTTCGGTTGAATCCGCCGTTTCCAGAAAGACACGGGCGAAAAAGGTGTTTTGATTGATGTCGTTCACCACAACCTTAGCCACTTTGGCTCCCAAAGTATCGATGATACTTTTCATTAAGTCATGGGTCATGGGCCGGGGCAAAACCTGCTCGTTCAATTGGATGAAAATAGCGGTCGCTTCGGCGACGCCGATCCAAATAGGCAGATAACGCTTTTCTTCCTCGTCGGTCAAAATGACCGCAGGGGTTTTAAGATTAGGATCGACCGCGATTCCCCGCACCTTCATTTCAATCATGGTTTAAAACTCCATCTAATAGGTTCAATTGATCGTTTAGCATCCGTGCATCATGAGGCGTGAAAGTCTGTTTTGCAAGGGCAGGGTTCAACCAACCAAATTCATTCTTGATGAGGTCATTATAAGCGGGATTGCAGGGGCTTTCAACGACAGTGGGTAAAAGAAATTTTAGGTTAAAGATGTTATTGATCTTTAAAATCAATTTCGGCGAAAACCTGAGCCTCGAAACCATACAACTCCGCTTTTTCTTTCCACGCGTTTTTCGCCAGGCCCGCCTTGACGCAGGTTTGTTCTAAAAAAGTTTCCTTATCCCAGTGATACTCCAGCGCGACTTGGGGCAGTAAAAGTCCCGAGCGGTTTCCTTGGGTCGCGATGAGTCCATGAACCCCAATCCGAACCGCTTCGGGAGCGATCGGTTTGGGCGGTGATAAAACGGATATTTCAATTTCGATTCGGGAAAGTTCCGCTTCCTCTACCGGTGGAAACCGGGGATCTTTTAGCGCCGCGCTCACCGAAGCTTCCTGAACCGCCTCCGCCAAGGGCTTCACGGGATAGGGAAAACCAATACAACCGCGCAGTTCCCCTTCCATCCAAAGCGTCACAAAAACCCCGCGCTTCTCCCGTAATATCGGCGAAAGGGACTCCACCATGGGCAACTTCCGGCCTTTTCTCACCGTCGTCTGAACGGCGTTTCGGGCCAATTGCAACAATAGTTTTTTTTCGTTTTCATTCACCATATCAGCTGGATTCAAGGAAAACCTCGATTAGAAGTTCAAAACAAAACCTTTTTATCTCATCGGCAAAAAGATAGCGCCGCGTAACCCACTACCCGGGAATGGTCCCCGGTCACATCTCCCGAATTTCGGTAAGCCAGTAACTTTATTTTCTTCGCCTCAACGCCCTGGATAAACCTCAGCAAAGTCGACACCGGCTCTTTCCCGCAGTGAGTACAGTAATAGTCCTTGTGCCTTTGGGCCATTATTTTCTCGTCCGTTTGCTCGACTTTTTTCTCCTGACCCGACAATAACGCTTTCAAAAATTCTTGGTCCGCTTGAACCGCCGTTTCATAATCCGGGTAGTGAGAAAGGTCCGAGGAACAAACTAATAGGAAAGGTTTCCGCTTCCATAAAGCCAATAAAGCTTCAACAAGAGGACGAACCGCCTGTTCCATTCCCTGGCCCATAACGATCGGTAACACTCGGGCGCCGGGATAATAATGGCGAATCATAGGAAAGTGAACTTCCACGGAATGCTCTTGAGCGAAGGCAGGGGGAATATCAGCGATGCGGGAATCAAACTCCGTTAAAAATTCGCAGGCTTCCTGGTCAACCCCCAATTCCCCGAGGGGCGTCACCACCGATTCTCCCGTAAAAAGGGAAACACCTTTAAACGAAAGAAAATGGCTCGGGCCGATAACGACGATCGTTGGAGGCGGCTCGGACAGCGCCCGATAGCCTAAAGCCGCCACCGCTCCAGAATAGGGGTATCCCGCGTGGGGTAAAAACAAAGCGGCGGGGGCGCCTTCCAAAGAAGCGGGCTTCTGCTCGCGGTCAAAAGCATCCAAAGCGGCCTGAAGTTCTTTGGCTTTTCCCGGGTAAAAATGACCTGCCACAACCGGTTGAAGTTTCATGGAAGTACTATAAAACGAAGACCCGCCCCAAACGAATAGCCGACTTAGGGCTGCAGCATTTTCGAGATTTTATCCCGGGTATAGGGCCAAGCGCCTTCCGGAAGAACCGGCAAAGAACCCGCGGTAAACATGGAAGTTTCCAGGGGCACCCAGGATTTACAGCCCTCATAAGAAGCTTTCACGGGTAAATCCAACGGTACGGGCAAAGAATAAACCCGGACGATGAAAACATACACACCTTGCCAATCGCCGTAATTAAAGCGCTTCTCAATGGCCTCATCGCTCATGACGGTAAAGGGGATAAGTCTCTTACAAACTTCCCAATCGGTTACTTTCTCGACTTTTTCCGTAATAGCGTACAAACGGAAATGAATCCGCTTAGGGTCTTTATTTTCTTTTTCAATCGCCGCCAACCGGGGGCGCCAATCCGGCTTAATATCCTGAGCCGACTCATGCTCAAAGGTGGGATAAAGGAAAAACTCCGGATGTTCGGGTTTGAACTCTCCGCCTTCTTCCTGAATACCGCCCTTGCGAAGAAGAATCGTCTGTTTCCCTTCTTCTAAGGCTTTCAGAACCACAGCCCATTCTTTTAGCGCGACATTATTTTGAAGTTTCATAGGAACCAGATTATGTGGATTTCAGCCTAAACTTTCAAGCGGTAAACCTACGGGTTTAGTTGGATAAGGCCATCAAAATACCCCCAGCCACCGCTAAAAGGGCGCTGCCCAAAACTTTCGGCCATTCGGAAAATCGCAGTTCCTTAAAAACGAAAAGAGACCAGGCGGCATAAATCAGCGAACTGGAGTTCACAATCGGAACAGCCCGGGAAAGACCTAGTTCTTGGATCGCCAGGAGCATGCCCGACATGCCCAACACCCACAAACCCGCCGACGCGGAGCCTAAAGCTAAATTACGGATAACCACCTCCTTGCGGCGGTGAAAGACACGAAGAGATAAAGCCGGAAGCGCTCCCCCTAAAACCATAACCGTCAATACATCTAGTTGGGTTATCAACGGCTGAGGATCCATTTTTTCGACCCAGGTTGTGGGGAAAAAATAAACACCCCAAAAAAATCCCGCTGAAAGACTCAACAAAATCCCTTTTTTCAAATTCCCTTCTTTAGAGGGGGCCGCCGATATCCGAGTCACCCATAAAGCCCCTGTCGTCAAAAGCAGCGCTCCAAGCATAAGCAGAGATAAGGATTTCCATCCAGCCGCCTCATGGAAAATAAGAATGCCCAGCAAAATATTCAGCAGGGTATTAAAGTTGAAATAAACCACCGCTTTGGCGAGGCTGATTTCTTCCAAAGCTAAATTCGCGGCGCTTTGACCGCAGGCCCAAAGAACGCCGGAGAGAATCGCCGCCCAAAACCACATCGGATGAGCCCAAAGGGCTTTAACCGAGTCCAAACGCAAAAGAACAATAAAAAGCATCCCCCAGCCCATAAAATGAAAAAAAGAAAGACCCCTGGCCGTGGCGTACCTCACCGGCAGCATGTAATTGCCGATACAGAAAAAACCCATCAAGGCATAAACGTAACCCATCGAACACTCCTTAAATTAAACCGCCGGTTTCAGGGACCTGGCGACCCAGCGCAGCAAACCCCAATTAATCATTCTGGCTCCCAGCAAAGCCCAAAGCAGAGCCACGGGTGAAATTTGGCCGTAAAGAAAAGACCCCGCCGAACCGCTGAGAGCGACCCAAAGGGAAATGAGCGCGGTCGAAACCGCGACCACCTTGGCTCTTTCCTTTTCCGTCATGATATTCATCCAAATCGCGGCGGTGTTGGAGCTATAAAAAATAGTGCTGACGGCCATCAGGCTTGACGCTAAAAAGCAGATCCAGAAAATATTACCCCCGAATCGGTCTCCCAGTAGCAGCACTGCCAAGGCCGCCATGCCCGCCAGCTGCTCCCAACCCAAAACTTTCAGCATCCATTTTCCGGTGATATGGGGCATGATGAAAAAAAGGATGAAGAACGCCGCGTAAGCGGTCACTTGATAAAAAACCGAAAGGGCGACTTCTTTTAATCCCATATGATTGACAAAATAAAGGTAAGCGTAAGTCGCCCACATAAAGACCATCCATTCATCCATACATTTGGAGATTAAAAAAACAACAGAAGTTTTTTTCTCAAAAAATTTCTGAAACGTTTCCCAGTATTGGCGGATTCCATCTTTAAAAGCGTGGAGCCATGTTTGGGGAATTTTTTCATACGCCCCAGAATGCGGGATGAATTTCAAGCGAAGGCCGATGCCAACAACAACCATAAAAAAATAAAACCAATACATTTGATGATTGGCAGCTGAAAGCCCTTTGTACGAAACCCACAATCCCCCTAATAAGGGAAAGAAAAGAAGCGAAGGCGTTTGATTGGCGATCTGGTTAACCGTGTAAGCGAGCGATCGATTTTTAGGTTTTATACCCTCAATTAAAAGACATTGGTACGCGGGACCGGAAGCCATGTTCGCCGCCAAAAACAAAATAGCGGCCACTCCCCACCATTTATTGGTCGCCAACGCTAAACAGAGGCAGTATCCACCCCAAGTCAGAGCGTCAAAAAACGCCAATGATTTTTTACGCCCCCAAACATCCGAAAAATACCCGCCCGCGAAAAGAGCGACAGGCCCAATGAGCTTTCCCCAGCTTTGATAAAGGCCGAACTCCATCTCGGATAATCCCAATGACTTCACTAAATAGAGGCTCAAAAAAGGCGCCACCATGCCGCCGGGGATCACCCAAAGAATTCCCGTATAAATCGTGGCCGCCGGCGCGGGAGGAAGTCCTAAAAACATATCTCGTATTTTTACCCGTTGACGCCCTAAAAGCGAAAAGGGTTTATCAAAAAAAGTTTGAAAAGACCTGAACATACCGCCTCGATGGAAAAGAAATAAGCCGGTATTTTAACAGGCTCATTTCGGAAAATATTTTTTTCTTGGGTGAGAGACGCGAAAAGAAACGCTTTTTCGGAAAAAATCTTACTCTTCAATTTCCCGAATCATCACGACCGCGTCTTCCTGATTGTCGCTGTAGTACTTTTTACGGATGGCCACCGTGCGAAACCCGCACTTATCGTAAAGCCGGCGGGCGGCCTCGTTGCTTTCACGCACTTCCAGGGTGGCCAGCCGGGCGCCCCGCTTCTGGGCGAAAGCCAGACAATAGTCCATCATCTTCAATCCCCACCCTTTTTGACGGAACCGGGGAGCGATCGCCAAGTTGATGATATGAGCTTCCTGAGGTGCCTCCCAATAACCCATGTAACCCGCCAACTGGCCCTCTTCTTCCATTACAAAATAATAGGCCACGTCCCTTTTTAATTCTTCCTCGAAGAGCTCCTTAGACCAGGGAGAAGGCATGGAATCTTTTTCGATTCTCACCACCTGTTCCAAATCCACTTCCAGCATGGGTCGAAAGATCATCTTATTTCTCATCCACGGACGGAATGCGCAAATACAAAGGCTTTAACTGATCCAATAACGGCCTCGCGCCCGCCTGCCACTCGCGGTAAGCCAGCCGGGCGATGCTCATGGCCTTCGGTTGATGAAGATGCGTGAAAGCGAATAAACCTTGGACCCCCAAATGTTCCCGGATTTCCTTTTCGTATTTCAAAGCTCCGGGACCCACAATCCAGGCCTTTTCATTTAAAAGAGCGCCGAGCCTTTCCACTCTCAAAATCTGCGGCGGAGTCAACTGCCGGAAATGATCTTTTTCAATGAAATAATGTCCGACGAAACATTCGCCCCGCTGGGCGTCAATCAAGCAAAGGGCTTCTCCCGGCATTTCTCCAGCCCGTAAATTCTCGGCCAAACCATCCAGCGTTGAGATACCAAAGGCTAAAAGATTGGAAGGCATACAAAGTCCTTCCGCGGTCGCGATCCCTACCCGGATGCCAGTAAAACTGCCGGGACCGATAGAAACCGCCACCCCGGCTAAGTCTTGCGGGGACATTCCTTTGCTGGTTAAAAGTGTTTCCAACGCGGGGATTAAGGTAACGGAACTTTCCCAATCGGAAGACAGGGCGATTTCCGCCAGCTCTTCGCCCGTCACCAAGTCCAGAAGAGCGACGCTTGAAATGCGGGTGGAAACTTCTATAGCGGCCAGCATCGTAGTAATTCCTCCACTCGCGGGATGGTTTCAGGATGGTTCGCTTCCACTATCAATCTTCGGCCTGCGTCCCCCAAAATCTCAAAATCGACTTTAAGGACTGAGGATGGAAAAAGCTTGGGAAATTTATCCCCCCACTCGACCACCGTCACACCGCCCCGGTTCACCCACTCGTACCAGCCCAAGTCCTCAACTTCCCGCGCCTGCTCCAATCGGTACCAGTCGAAATGATAAAGGTTTAAACGGCCTTCATAGATATGCTGCAGGGTAAAAGTAGGGGAAGTAACCGGACCCTTAAATTCCAGCCCTTGGGCCATGCCTTGGACAAAGAGGGTTTTACCCGCGCCTAAACCGCCCGTCAGACGCCAAACATCGCCGGGCTGGGCCTGGCGGCCGATCAGTTCGCCGAGTTGAAAGGTTTGGTCGGGGTCTTCGCACATAAAACTGGTAGTGACCATCAGCCGTAGTAGTCCATTTGGATTCGGATTTTTTCCTTCACGTCGAACCCGGCGAATTTTTCGCAGAGATAAAGACCCAGGTCAATCGCCGACGTCACTCCGGCTGAGGTAATAACCGAACCCTCATCCACGACCCTCTGGTCCACAACTTTGGAGCAATATTCCGCCAGTTCCACCCGGGCGGTCGGATGGGCCGTGGCTTTTTTCCCTTTTAAAAACCCAGCCGCCCCCAGCAGCAAAGCACCGGAACAAACCGAGGCCTTAAAGGTACAGGGCTCGCATGTCTGAAGCCATTCGATAAAGGGTTTGTCATAACGCAAAGTCCTCGTCACTAATCCTCCCGGCACAATCACGATGTCATAAAGGCTTAAGGGCGCCCGAACCACCGTAGGATTGAAAGCCAGTCCCGTAAAGTCTTTGACTTCCTCATTCATCGCGCAGACATCCCAGGTAACGTTCTTCAGGAAACCCATGGTTTTTAACCGGGTCAAGGGATCATAAACACCGATAAAGTCCAGCGAGGTCATTCCGTCAAAAATGACAAAACCCATTTTCATACTGAACCCCCCGGTTTATTGAGCGAAATGGTTGAAACCTTTTGATTTTAAAGGCGCTCGTTCGCCCTTGCGGGTAATAAAAGTAATTCCCTTGGATTTAGGAACCATCCGTCCAATCGATTTACAGCCCACCCCGGTTTCGCCCGGCAGTTTTCGGATCACGTCTGAGATTTTGGAAAGAGGGGTCGTAAATAAAAGTTCGTAATCCTCGCCGCCATCCAGGGCCAGGGTCACGGGATTCAAGGAGTGAACTTCGCAATAATTCAGCAAAGCCGGCGAAAGCGGCAGGGCCTCCTCATGAATTTCCGCTCCCACTCCCGATTCTTCGCAAAGATGATGGATTTCGCTGGAAAGTCCGTCCGAGATATCAATCGCTGAAGTCGCCAACTTTTGCGTGGAAAGGGCGCGCCCTACCGCGAACCGGGGAACCGGCGTTAAATGCCGTTTCACCAAAAGCGAGGCGGCGTCCTTCGCCTTGGCCGAAGGGTGTTGAAGCGCGTGAAGCCCCGCGGCCGAATCCCCGATGGTTCCCGTCACAAATAAAGCCTCGCCTTCTTTGGCGCCGCTTCGCTTCAAAGCTCTCCCCGATTCGACTTCGCCAATAAGGGCGATATTGACCACAAAAGAATCGCTTCCCACGGTGTCCCCGCCCACGATTTGGGCGCCGAAGGATTCCCCCCAGCTTTTCATTCCGTCATAAAACGCTTCCAGGTCCGCGACCGGATAATTTTTAGGAAGGCCTAAGGAAACGACCGCGACTGTCGGCTTCGCTCCCATGGCCGCGCAATCGCTCAGGTTGACCGCCATGGTCTTGGCCCCTAACTGCCAGGGCGAGGTGAACTTAAAGTCAAAGTGCCGCCCTTCCACCAGCATGTCGGTGGTAAAAACCAGCTCGTTCCCCGGGGTGGGTTTAAAGATCGCGGCGTCATCACCGACGCCCAGAACCACCGAGGGTTTTTTCGTTTTAAGGGATTCCCGAATTTTCTCAATGAGCCCAAACTCACCTATACTTTTGATGGTCTCGGGATTAATTTTGGAAGCTGGTTTTTTATTAGGTCGTGTATCGGCCATTGATATCGATGTAGCCATCCGTTAAGTCGCAGGTATAAACGGTGGTTTTTCCCTTTCCCAGTTTTAAATCCACTACGATATTCACGTTCTTTTCGGACAAAATCTTTTTCAACTTTTCCCGGGACCAAATTACCTTTTTCCCGCCGTCATAAAGCCTGTACCCGCCAATGACAACTGAGACTTTATATTCGGAAACCGCCGCGCCTGAATAACCCACGGCCATTAGGACCCTTCCCCAATTGGGGTCAGCCCCGAAAATAGCCGTTTTCACCAGGGGCGATTTGGCGATGGTCATGGCGGCTTTGTACGCGTCCTCATCGCTCTTCGCGCTTTGCACCGTAACGGAAACAAATTTGGTCGCTCCTTCGCCGTCCCGAACCACCGCTTTGGCCAGTTCCAAGCAGACTTCCTTCAGGGCTTTCACGAATTCCCGGTAACCCGGTCCCTTCGCGGTTAAAACTTTATTGCCGCAAGCGCCGTTGGCTAAAAGAACCACCGCGTCGTTCGTGGAGACATCGCCGTCCACCGTAATCCGGTGAAAGCTTTCACCGACCGCTTCGTTCAAGGCTTGCTTCAAAAGAGTCCGGCTCACAGCCAAATCAGTTAAGAGGTAAACCAGCATGGTTCCCATATTGGGATGGATCATTCCCGATCCCTTGGCGAAGCCGGTTAACCAGGCGTTCTTTCCATCGACAAAAAGCGGCCTGGCACTCACCTTGGCAAAAGTATCGGTCGTCAAAATGGCCTGGGCGGCGTCCATTCCGCCGTTCCGGGAAAGCCTCAAAACCGCCTGCCGCTCCCCCGCCAAAATCTTAGTCATCGGCAAAGGAATGCCGATGACTCCGGTGGAGTGGGCCAAAACCGCGCTGGGCTTCAAACCCAAAAGCTCAGAAAGGGATTTCACGGTTTTTAAAACATCTTTCTCGCCCTGCTGACCCGTTAAGGCGTTGGCATTGGTGGTATTCACCAGAATCGCCTGGATCGCGTTCCCCGCCTTCAGCGACTTTTCCGTGTGGCGCGCGGAAGCGGCCTTGACCCGGTTGGTCGTCACCAATCCCGCGGCGGTAGCCGGTAACTGGGAACAAAAGAGCGCCATGTCCGGTTTGTTGTTTTTCTTCAGTCCAGCGTGTACGCCGGAAACCAGAAAACCCAGCGGCAGAGGAAGCGTCGTTTGTTTCATGTTGAAAGTCCTTCGTGAAAGTTGAGGCATTCTAGCAGGAGGCCTGAAAATAAAAAAATCTCCTTTTCAAAATAAAGCGAAGCTTTAAAAAAGGTCCTTAAACCCTTACCATGTGCCGTTCCAAAATCGATTCATTGGGAGAACCGCATGCGCTGTAAAGGGGTCGACTTGCCTTTGAAAGGGGTTCTTTTTGATTTGGACGGAACCCTGATTGACTCCGTCAAAGACATCGCCTCCGCGGTGAATGTCACCCGGAAGCATTACGGCCTGGAAGCCCTGCCGACCGCCACCGTCCGGACCTATGTGGGAAACGGGGTGCTGGTTTTGCTGGAAAAAAGCCTGGGCGCCGGGAATCCCCAAAAGATTCAGGAAGCTTACGAGATTTTTAAAGATTACTACCGGGTTCACTCCGCGGACGAAACCCAAACTTATCCCGGCACCTTTGAGCTTTTGGATTTCCTTAAAAAAAAGAACGTCAAAATGGGCATCGTGTCGAATAAACCCCAGGAATTTACGGACTTTGTGCTTCAGAAGCTCAGCCTCGCGCCTTATTTTGAGGTCGCCTTCGGCCCCGAAGCTACATCCAATCGAAAACCCCATCCCGAACCGCTCTTAATCGCTCTACAAAAGATGGGCGTTCTTCCCTCCGAAGCGGTCATGATTGGGGATTCCACCGTGGATATCCAGGCGGCCCGGGCGGCCAATATAAAAGTGGGAGTGTTAACCCATGGCTACAGTCAGCGGGAAGATTTAAACGCCTTAGACCCCGATTGGATGGCGGATTCCCTGTCGGAGTTTATCGATCTCTTAGCCTGATCTTGAACGCCTTCCCAACCCAGCATCGCCTTTTTACGCTCGGATCCCCACCGGTAATTTCCGAGGACTCCCGTCTCCCGGATAACCCGATGACAGGGAATCAGGTAAGCGACCGCGTTTTGTCCAATGGCGGTTCCCACCGCCCGTGAGGCCTGCGGCGATCCGATTTCGCGGGCGACATCCTGATAAGCGCGGACAAATCCCTCGGGAATTTTGAGTAAAGCTTCCCAAACCTTTAATTGAAAAGGCGTTCCCTTTAAAAGCACTTGAAGCTTTCGAGCGGACTTTCCCTCCGGCTTTTTGAAAATCTTTTCTATAACCGATAGCGTTTTAGAAGGCGCTTTTAAAAAAATCGCGAAGGGCCAATTCTTTCGAAATTCCTTCAAAACCGATTTTTCATTTTGAGCCGTCAAAAAAGAAAGGCCGCAAACACCCCGGTCTGTCACAGCGATAAAAGCCTTACCGAAAGGGGTAGGATGAATACCCCAGAAAATCTTGAGTCCTTTTCCCCTAGTTTTATATTCCCCGGGCGTCATGGCCTCCACCGAAACCAAAAGATCATGCAGCCGACCGGGACCCGAAAGACCCGAATCATAAGCGGCATCCAAAACGCTCCGGGATTCCAAAAGCCTTTGCTTGGCCTGTTGAGTGGTCAAATATTGAAGAAAGCGCTTGGGGCTCACTCCCGCCCACCGTTGAAACAGCCGTTGGAAATGGAAAGGGCTTAAATGAGCGGCTTTGGCCAGCTCTTCCAAGGAGGGTTGTTCCTGGAAATGATCTTCCAAATAACGGATGGCTTTTTCAATACGGTCGTAATCATTCACGGGATACCTTCTTCATTCAATTGATGAAGATAACTATAGGTTTGGGACTCCGGTTCCTCCACCCGTTTCTTGCGGTGAGGTCGAAAACCTATTCTGAGAGGCTGTAACAAAACTGAACCACAAAGTACACGAAGTCCACAAAGTTTAAAAAAGCTTAAAATCAGCGAAAAATCAGATCTTTAACTTTGTTAACTTCGTGCACTTTGTGGTGAAAATGGTTTTTGTTACGGGTTGTTAATGTATCAACGCATTTTAAGAATAAAAGTCAAAGGCACGCCTTCCCGTTCCACGACGTGAATCACTTTATTCTTATCGCCAGGCCTGGGCTTTCCCCCGGCTCGGTTCATCAGAAGACAATAGTCGGCCTCTTCGGGCTTTAAAACCGGCTCAATGTTCGGCGTGAAAAAAGTCCTCGACTGGTAGGCATTTCCCTCGGCGTAGACTTTATAAATTTTCCACGGGTCCGTCGTTTCATGGCTTTCCAGCCACTCGACCGCCTCGGGAAGGCTGGCGGCCCAATAATCCGTCTCAAATTTTCCGTAGGCCCCTTTCACCCCTCCCGCCAATTCATTGAAATAAATATATTCGTAGGGATGCAGCCGGACGAGTTGAACGACAACTAAGAGTCCATTGATCAAAGTCAGCGCGAACAAGCTCTTGTCGCCATTGGTCCAGGAATGTTTTTCAAATACTTCAATAAATCCAATAGCGGCTAAAGTGGTCAGGATCGGGACGAGAAAGAGGAAATGGCGTAATCCATCATAAATGGCCGGATGAAGTCCAAAATACAGGCCCAGATTAAAAAGAAAGGCCATCGCTAACAAAGCATAAAGACGATTATTCCGTCCGATTCGAAGCAAAAAGAAAGAAACAATAAAAAATAAAAGAACGAAAAGAGGCGTCGTCAGAGCGATCCAAACCGGTAAGTAATACCAAGGATAAGAAAGAGAATCGGAGAAGCCCCCCATGAAAAGAAAGGATACTTTTTGCGGAAAATTAGATCCGAACCAAAAAACATTCACGAGATGCTGTAAATAATTACGTCCTAAATAAGGCCACAGGGCCCGGCAAACCCATTGGGAAAGAACGATAACACCGATCCAATCCATCCCTTTTCGGATCAACCATGCGTCAAATTCCTTGGACCTTAGTCCCTGGGATTCCGGCCGGGACCCGTAAGCGAAAAAATCGAAACTGATTAAAATCGGAAGTAAGGTAAATCCAACGATCCGGGAACTCATGGTCAAGCCAAAGAGGAGTCCCAGAAAGATCCAGCGGAAGTGGGACCTGAGAAATTTCTCCTCAAAAATATAAATAAAAGCCAGGCTCAGAAAATAAAAAATAGCGAAAGGAATGTCTTTCGGATTCGCGGGAAGGCTTCCGGTAAAAGAGAGGGTTAAGAAAAGGAAAAGAGGCCCGCAAAGGGCCAAGAGCCCTTTTTGATAGCGAAGCAGGAGAATCTCAAAAATTCCCGCGAAAATCAAAAGGCCGAAAAGAAGATTCACCAAATGAAAGAAACTAAAGTCCATCCGGGGAATTAAAGAAACCAGAAGTCCCGCGTAAGGATAGCTGTGCTCCGGGTCCCATAAGCCAGCCGGATCGCTGGTCCGAAAAAAGTGAAAATAATGCAGGAGATAATTGCGGATATCGAGTCCGCCTGTATAAACATCCTTCTCGTCCCAGGTGCATCCATAATCCCGGTAAGTCCAAATGGAAAAAACGAGGTAAAACAAAATAAAAACAAAAAAAGGAATCCGTTTTTTCATGTCGCCTATCTTTAGAAAGATGGAACATTCTAACAGGGCCGACTGATTTCGTTATATCTCGCAGTGAATTCGGCCGGAGAGGACGCCTAAAGGCCCCCGGTCCTGGTTATAGGCTGGATTTGTGATCCACTGAAAATCCACCGTTAAACCCAGTTCCTTCAGGGGATGAAAGTTATAAAAGGTCTCTAGAATTTGCTCCGGCGCGTAATTCAACTGCCCATCGCCGATAATAAAATCAACTCCTCCCGCGGCGAGATAGGCCGCGTGTTGGGAAGAAAGCCCGTTGACCACCCCCGCTAAACCCCACTGGTCGTCCGGCCGTCCCCAACGGTTGCCGGAAAGTAGAAACCCGAGCTGGGCCGTTCGATCAATGGCGGTATATTCCCAAGCTTCCGTTTGACCGTCGCTCCACCCCAATCGGCCGAAGAATCCGAGATCCTGTCCCACTTCCTGTTCCGCGTTGAGACCGAACCCGTATTTGTCGCTATAGGAACGAGTTTGTGTCACGTCCGGCGTTGTGTCCGTGGCCGCGGCCAGGGAAACCGCCTGCGCATAATTTCCCATATCAGCGTCGTTTAGATAAGCCTGCAGCCGGACCTTGCCTGGATGGTTCTCGAAAGCGTAACGATACTCAAACTCCGCCTGATTCCCGTTGTAATGCGCGATGTCCGTGTCCAGCACATCCCCATTCGCCACCTGGGAAACTAGGGCGCTGCAACCCCGTACCGCCCAGTCCTTCTGATTGAATTCCAAATAAATTCCATAGGTATAGCCCTCGAGATCGGCGGCATAATCCCAGGCTCCGTTAGCCGTCAAGGCCCAGTTCATAAACTGGTTGCGGGCGTCATGGCTGTAACTATTGTCGTCAAAAAAATCCACGATGCTGAATTTACCC
Source organism: candidate division FCPU426 bacterium (assembly GCA_963849245.1). GTDB lineage: Bacteria > Oederibacteriota > Muellerivitia > Muellerivitales > Muellerivitaceae > CAWKIY01. The sequence goes on from CAWKIY010000160.1 coordinate 14,653, forward strand.
GCCGCCAAAGTAAAGCGGGAAACGTCGATTTTCTCCGCCAATTGGTTTTGGTCATCCTTAATGGTTTCCTGTTCCCCGCCGAGGCCAAAAACCTGCTTTAAGTAGGCCCGCGCCAGAATGACCTTCACCGCGGGATTGGATACCCGATAAATTTCGCCGTTCGGAAAACCAGCCACACCGGTGACATTGCTAAAGCCACTTCCCGCCGCGCTCTCAAAGTCGACGTAAGCGGCACCGTCCTTCCACAAACGGCCGCCCAAATAAAGCGTCGAAGTCGTCGAGGAGTTTAATTCCGGCCCATCGAACAAACTGCCTCCCCCGGGATTTCCGGGATAAAGGGCGTAGAAAGACCCATGGTATTGGGGCAAAAAAGTGGCCTGGAAATGGACATTCCAAAGTTCGGAAGGTTGACCTTCAGTGGAATTTTCGGCGTAAACAAGTCCCGAAGAAAAAAAGAGAAGGGCAAAAAGGAATTTAAAAATTGAGAATCGATTCACCTATGCCCCCGACAGATCTAAATAGTCGGGTTTTTATATCAAAGATGAGTCGACAGGCCTAGACCTTTTTCTTCTGAATTCATCCTCATCAAGAGATCAGGTTAAAAATCCTCCAGCTGGCTCTTTTTCAGTTTACGTACTTTCACCGGATCTTTCGCTTCAATGATCTTATAAAGGGCCGGCATAACGATGAGGGTCAGGAAAGCTGAGGAAAACAAACCCCAAACTACGACTGTCGCGATGGGCCGCTGAACATCCGAACCCACATCGGTGGCCATCGAGGCCGGGATCAACCCAAGAATGGCGACCATGGCGGTCATCAAAACCGGCCTCAGCCGTAACGTCGCTCCTTTAAGGATGGCGGCATCCAGGGACAAACCTTCCTCCCTCAGTTGGCTGATATAACTCACCATCAAGACTCCATGCATGGCCGCGACCCCAAAGAGACTGGTCAAACCTACTCCCGCCGAAACGCTTAAATGCATGCCCCTGATGTAAAGGGCGATCGTGCTTCCCACCATCGCGAAAGGAATGGCTAAAAGAACCAATCCGGCCCTCCAGGGAGAACCAAAAGTCATGAAAAGAATGGCGAAGATAATCCCCACGGTCAATGGAATCAAAAGCGCGAAATGCTTACTCGCCCTTTCCAGGTTCTCAAAAAGCCCCATCCATTCAACCGAATAGCCGTCCGGCAGGAGAATCTGCGACTTAAATTTTTCCTTGGCTTCATTCACGAAACTTCCCTGGGCGCGTCCCCGGATATCCAAGCGGACCGTAATGCGTCTTTTTCCATCTTCCCGGGCGATCATGGTCTGGCCGTCCACGACTTGGATATTCGCCACCTGGGCCAGCGGAATCGGCTCCGCGTTGCCGTTAAAAACGGGAAGTCTTCCGATTTGTTCCGGCGTGTTCACGAATTGAGGGGCGTATTTGACCTTGATATCAAAAGCCCTCTCCCCTTCCCAAAGCTTACTGACAGGAACCCCGCCGACAGCTGTATTGATAACATTGTTAACGTCCGAAATGGCCAGCCCATAATGGGCCAGCTTGGCCTTATCGATACGGATTTGAAGCTGGGGTTGGGGCCCTTCCTGCTCAATGTTTACGTTGACGCTTCCGGGGATTTTTTTAAGTAAGTCCACGGTTTGATCCCCTAAGTCCCGCAATTTGATGAGGTCTGTCCCCACCAACTCCACCGCCAAGTTGGCGGAGGTTCCGTTGGTATCCTCGGTAACACTGTCAATAATAGGCTGAGTCAGGTTGAAATGGACGGTTGGAAAATCGGCTTGCAATTTATCCCGAATCGCCGCTTCCAAGTCTAATTTTTTATGAAAATCCACCCATTCATTACGAGGCTTCAAAATAATGTCAAATTCGTTACGGTTCGTCGGGAAAGGATCCGTGCCGTTGTCGTTTCTTCCGGTCTGGCTGGTACAAACCGATACTTCTTTAAAAGAACGGATCATGTCGCGGATTTGATTGGCGTAATATTGGTTTTCCTTTAACGAAATACCCTCGGGCAAATTAGCCCTGAGCCAAAAACCGCCCTCATCCATGTAGGGAAGAAATTCGGTTCCCAACCTCGGGAAAATGAAAATCATGACGACCGCGAAAAGCGCGACCGCGCTTAAAACAACCGCGCGGGCGTTTTTGAGAATTTTGGGAAGCGCCTTCGCGTAGATTCCGGCGAGTTTGTCGAAAAGAGAATGAGGTTTGATCGGATTTTCCCGGCTGAAGAAAAAACTGGCCAATACCGGAACAACGTAAAGGGCGATCAAAAGCGCCCCCAACAGAGCGTAACAAAGCGTGATGGCCATAGGCCGGAACAAGAGCCCCTCAATGTACTTGAGGGAAAGAAGAGGCAGATAGGCCATGATGACGATAATCATGGAAAAAATCATGGGCTGCTGGACTTGTTCCGAGGCTTCCAGGATCTCCTTATCCTTGTCTCCCTTGTGCATAACCAAGTGGCGCACAATATTTTCAGTGACGATGATGGCCCCGTCCACGATGATCCCAAAATCAATGGAGCCGATCGAAAGAAGACTGATGGGGATACCCGTCAATTTCATCAAAATGAGCGCGAAGAGAAGCGCCCCCGGTATGGTGAGGGCCACGATAATGGCGATGCGGGGACTGCCCAGGAACAGAAATAGAACCAACACGACCAAAGCGATGCCTTCTAAAGTGTTATGGAATACGGTATTCAGTGTGGATTTGATAAGCGCGCGCCGGTTATAGAAATTTTTAACTGCCACACCCTTGGGCAAAAGGGCGTTATTGAGTTCGTCCACCGCGTCTTCGATATTTTTTAAGGTCTCGGAAGGATTAGCTCCCCGCCTCATGACCACGATTCCTTCCACCGCGTCGGGGTCGTTGTTAATGCCGAAAATACCCGTTTGTTCCAGATGGTCGATAACGACTTCCCCCACATCTTTCACGAACACATTGGTCCCGTTGGAGTTCTTGATGAAAATATTGCCCATGTCGCGGTAATCCTGAATGCTTCCCAAGGCGCGGATAACAATGGAGGTGCTTCCCCGCTGAAGCATGCTTCCCCCGCCGTTGCTGTTGTTGGCTTGGACGGCTTGAATGACATCCTGAAGAGCCACACCGTACTTGAGCATCTTGTCTTTATCCAATTGAACGGCGTATTGCTTGCCCAATCCCCCAAAATTATCCACTTCCGCGACACCATCGGCCCGGAGCAGCCGGGGGGTACAAACCCAGTCATTAAGTTCCCGCAGCTTAATGGGGGTATCGCCCGTCAATTGATAACGATAAATTTCACCATAGGCCGTATCCAAAGGAGCCATGGAAGCCTGAGCGTCTGAGGGAAGTCCCGCGTTTCCAACCTGTTGGAAAACCTGATCTCTGGCCCAATAATCATCCACATCGGGGTCAAAGGTCACCATCACGTCCGAAAGACCAAAAATAGTGCGGGAGCGGATGACTTGCTTGTGGGGAACCGCCGCTAAGGCGATTTCCATTGGGATGGTAACCTGTTTTTCTACTTCTTCCGCGGCGCGGCCTGGATAAGTGGTGACCATCTCCACCTGGACGCTGGAAATATCCGGATAGGCGTCGATGTTCATCTGGGTAAAACAATAAATTCCGATGCCGGCCAAAGCTATGGTAATTAAAACGACCGCCCATCGGTTCCTCAACGCCGCGATAACGGTTGCGTGGATCATGGAACTTTAATCTCTTGAAGGGTTGAATTCACCTCGGACACTTGGGTTCTCAAAAGTTTATGAAGGATGGGTTTCAAAAGAATGGAACCCCGGCTCACAATGGTTTCTCCCGGTGCGATCTTGCCGATAATCAAAACCGAATCCGTTAGAGTGTCCAAAACATAAACCGGTCTGGGAATATATTGTCCTTTTCCCACTTCTTGGAGCAGATATTCTTGTTGGCCTTCATGAAGCAAAGCGGTGGAGGGAATCACGAGGGGTCTGGCTCCCAGCATGGGAAAAGACACCACACAATTGGTTCCGGGATACCAATCCTGGCCATTTAGCAATTTGAAAACAATCTGAATGGGCTCACCTTCTATCACCACTCCATTCAGTTTAGCCTGCTGGATGGAAATCACCGTGGCGCTCGTATGGGACTCAAGCAATCCGTAGCGGGAGATAACAACTGACTCATAGGGTTTCAACTGACCCAAATATTCTTCTGGCAAGCTGACAACCCCGAAAGCTTCACCCACGGGAGCTTTCATATGATCATCAAAATGAAACCCCAAAGATTTGGAAAGATCCGGATCCAGTTCTACCCAAGAGATTCGCGAACCGACCAATTGATCCGAATAATTCGCTAAGGCGATAATTTGACCTACCACTTTTAGGTCCCGGGTCTGCGAATTGGAAGGTTGAACCGGAGCCGTTTCGAGGTGCTTCAATATGGGCGAGCTGAGGTCAATGTCGATCTTTCCGGCTTTGATGGAAAAAATGGATTCGGGATCATTATTTCGATCCTCCTGCCGCGCGCAACCCATCGAAATAAAAATCAAGACCCACATCAAGACACTAAGACGCAAAGGAAACGAGGAAATAAAAAAACGGACCATCTTTGAGTCGTCAATATTCAAAGTACCTTCGGGGCTTTGTATCGGCCTTTTCTTTTGCGGGTTCATCCTCATGGCATGATGTCCTTTCCGACAGAGGCGTCGATCATGGCCAAATCGTTCCGATAACTTCCGACCGTATCGTAATAGGAGGATAAGATGCCGTTATAAGCTTCCATCGCGTCAAAATAATCCAAAAGAACCATATTGCCGGTTCCAAAAAGTTTTTGCTGCTCATCCCGGACTTTCCGGGCGTTGTTGATTTGTGTGGTTTCATATTCCACGATGAGGTCATGGTCAATCTTCAATTGGGCCAATTCATCCCCGATCTCCTGGCGGATTGAAAGATTAAGGGACTCGACCTGCTTTTGGGCTTGTTCGGCAGTCAGATCAGCCAATTTGACATTACCCTGATTTTGATTGAGCAAAGGAAAAGGAATATTCAAAGCCAGGTCCCAGGAATAACCAGCCGGTATGGCGGCCAGGGTGCCGTCGGGGCTGGCGTCCGTCGGACCTTGTTTGCTCACCTCCGCGGTAATGGTTACGTCATTCCACGCCTGGTTCTGAGCCAATTGGCGGTCCAATTTAGTTTTTTCTTGGACCATCTTAACCACGATAAGATCCGGGCGATTATCCATCGCTTCCGTAATCACCTCTTCTTGATTGGGAATATCGATCGTTTCAAATTGCCTCAGCTCGGTCGTAGCCGTGAAGGCCTTATCCTCGGGAAGACGGCCCAGTTGAATGGCTAAGAGGGTTTTAGCGCTTCTCAAACCGTTCTCACTCTGACGAAGATTGATCAGGGCTTGGTCCCGCGCCAATTGAGCCCTCATCAAAAGAAGCGGTTGGACCTTAACCACCCCGATGCGGTTCTCAATCACATGGACTAATTTTTCATAATTATCTGCCCTTTCCTG
>CAWKIY010000161.1:0-10612 GCA_963849245.1 candidate division FCPU426 bacterium
GGCCCGTATATTCCAAAATTTTGCCTACGCCGCCCTTGACGGTCAGCTTTCGCAAAACTTCCAAAATGATGTCTTTCGCCGTAACCCAGGGCTGCAGTTTGCCCTTCAGCTCCACCCGCAATACTTTCGGCATGGTCATATAGAAAGGCCCGCCGCCCATGGCGACGGCTACATCTAATCCGCCCGCGCCGATGGACAATTCGCCCACTCCACCGCAGGTGGGGGTATGGGAGTCCGAACCTAAAAGGGTTTGGCCGGGAATCGCGAAGCGTTCCAAATGAACCTGGTGGCAGATGCCGTTGCCGGGACGGGAGAAGTAAATGCCGTGTTTGGCGGCGACGGATTGCAGATAACGGTGGTCGTCGGCGTTTTCAAAGCCGGTTTGAAGCATGTTGTGGTCGACATAAGAGACGGAGAGCTTGGTTTGGACCTGGGGAACCCCAATGGCCTCAAATTGGAGATAAGCCATGGTTCCGGTGGCGTCTTGGGTGAGGGTTTGGTCAATCCGGATACCTACTTCTTGGCCGGCTTCAGGAATACCCGAGACTAGATGAGCGTTAATGATCTTTTGAACTAAATTAAACCTTTTGCTGGTGGCTGCCATTGCTTTCCTCCATATAGAAGTAAGGTAAGAACTAAAGTCTGGTTCGTGAAGAGGAGCTATTATGTCTCTGGGGCCTTGCTCAATTCAACCCTAATCCAGTTGGACTAAAAAGGTCCACAAGCCTTTAAATTTCAGCAAGAGACGACTATTTTGGGTTAAGAAGATTGCCTGCCACACCGACATAAGGACGCGGATGCCTTCTGAAAGCAAAACTGAAAGTTCAGCTCAAAACCACTCCTTCATTCTTTCGATTGAGGGCATGACCTGTGCTTCCTGCGCGGCCCGGATTGAATCCAAGCTCAAAGGCGTCTCGGGCGTTAAAACCGCTTCGGTTAATTTCGCTTCCCAAAAAGCCTACGTCCATACGGATGACACTCTTTCGGATACGGCGCTGCTGGAATCCACGGTGGTGAAGGCGGGTTATGGGGCCAAACTTTATCAGCCCCAGCAGAAAGCTTCCCAAATGTTCGCCTCCGAAGAGCGGCGCATGGGATGGCGGGTTGTTTTTGGCGGGCTTCTCATTCTTCCTTTTTTGATGCAGCACATTCTGATGTTTTTACGACCCTTTCACTTTTCTCCTTTTCTGCAATTCGCCTACGCGGCGCCTCTTTATTTCATTGTGGGTTGGCCTTTTCACCAGGCGGCGTTGAAAAGCCTGCGCCGGGGCGAGGCGACTATGGACACCCTGATCTCCCTTGGAACTTCAGCCGCTTTCTGGGCCTCGGTGCCAGCGCTTTGGGGGAGACCGGTGGAACTCTATTTTGACGCCTGTGGTTTCATCCTGTTCTTTGTGGTCTTGGGACGCTACCTGGAGATTCTTTCCAAACGCCGGGCGAACCGGGCGGTGGAATCGCTCATGAATCTTCGGCCCCGCACGGCCCACGTCATGAAAGAAACACACCAGGTTGACTTGCCGGTGGAGATGGTGGGGCTGGGGGATCAGCTTTTTGTCCGGCCGGGAGAAGCCATTCCCGTGGACGGGGAAATTTTGGAAGGCAAGGGCCGCGTGGACGAGTCTCTTCTCACGGGAGAATCCATCCCGGTGGAAAAAAGACCCGGCGACCGTCTTTTTGCCGGAACACTTAACGGAACCGCTACCTTTATTTTCAGGGCTCGGTCCGTGGGAGAAGCGACCGCTTTGGCCCGCATCATCCGTTTAGTAGAAGAAGCCCAGGGTTCCAAGGCCCCGGTGCAAAAAACCGCGGACCGTATCGCGGCTGTTTTTGTCCCCTTTGTTTTGGCGCTGGCTATCGCCGCTTTCTTCGGCTGGGTTTTCGCCGCCCAGCAGCCCTGGACCGTGGGGCTTCAGCACGCGATCGCGGTTCTGGTGATCGCTTGTCCCTGCGCTTTGGGGCTGGCGATTCCCATTGTACTGATGGTCGGCATCGGCGTGGCAGCCCAGCGCAGTATCCTCATCCGCCGGGCAGAAGTTTTGGAAAAATCCCGCAAAATAGATGTTCTGGTTTTTGATAAGACTGGAACCCTGACTGAAGGAAAACCTCGGTTGGTGGATGTTTTGGTGCTGGATGGTTTTAAGGAAGAACAACTGCTTCGCTACGCGGCGGCGGTGGAGATGGGAACCAATCACCCCCTGGCTTTCGCGGTTTTAAAAGAAGCCATGGTGTTAGACCTGATTTTGCCCAAGGCGGAGCGGGTAACCGAAATTCCAGGCGCGGGCCTTCAGGGTTTTGTGGAAGGGCACTTTGTCGTGATCGGAACAAAGGCTTACATTGAATCCCTGGAAGGAATTGTGCCTTCGGATCAGGTTCGGGCCAATGTGGAAGCTTACCGACAAGGGGGCCAAACAGTCTCTCTTATGGCGCTGGACGGTAAGATCGCGGCGGTTTTTGTGATGGAAGACCCGCCAAGGGCTAATTCCAAAGAGGTAGTGGAACAACTTCAGAAATTGGGAATTAAGGTTCATTTGTTAACCGGCGATGGGGAAGTGGTGGCCCAAAGAGTGGGCAATCGGGTAGGGGTGGACGCGGTGAAGGCCGGCGTGAGTCCTGAGGGAAAGGTTCAATACATTCAGGAACTTCAAAAACAGGGTTTGAAAGTAGCCATGGTGGGCGACGGTTACAACGACGCGGCGGCGTTAGCCGTCTCAGATTTAGGGATCGCCATGGGGTCCGGTACAGACGCGGCCCAGGAAGCGGGGGACATTGTCCTGCTTCAGGGAGACCTTTCCAAAGTGATTGAGGCGATTAAAATCGCCCGGGCAACGTTCGATCTGATCCGTCAGAACCTTTTTTTCGCCTTCGGTTATAACTTGCTGGCGTTGCCCTTGGCGCTTTTCGTCCAAGTGCCGCCGGCTTTGGCGGCGGCGGCGATGTCGCTTTCTTCCGTCACGGTGGTTTTAAACGCCCTGCGGCTTTACGGAAAAAAGTTTTAGAGGACTTCCGATTTAGCGCCAGGCTTTATTGGGTGGCGGCCGCTGATTTAACCGAGGGTGTGGAAATACTTAAGGGGGCCGCGGAAAGTGTTTTTCCGGGAGGATTTGCCGTAAGGGTTGTGGGTACCGGAGCGACCGGCAATTGACTGACGTGCAGCGGTTTACTTTTACGTTTTTTCTTTTTCGCAACAAGTGTGGCCGGGGTTTGAGCCGTTGACACCGGTGTCGTGACGGAGTTTGTTGCGGAAAGCTGCCCCCACACTTTCGAACCCGTGTTCAACGCGAAAGCCAGGGACAATGCCGCTGTACATCCCAATAATTTTTTTAAATTCATGCCAGCCTCCTTTTTCATTCAAAAGACCTACCTCCAAATTAGGACGGAATTCGCCGAGATATATAGAGGTAAATGGTATTTATTTGCGACTATCAAAATGATTGGATGGATCAAACGTCGAAGCAAAAGCCTCGAATTCAGCGTGAAAAGAGAGCATTCGAAGAGGTTCTCTTTCTTGACGGTCCCTTACATCTTGCCTATCCTAAGCCCCGGTCTTGGGTGGATTTCCTCCTCTCGTAAGACATTCTCAATTCTTTTTAAAGAGGCTGATCATGCAACAACGTTTTTGGATAGTGATCGGATTTTTAGTGTTGGGACTGACGGTTTCCTGCGGGCCTAAATTAAATCCGAATGAAATTCGAATCGGCGAGTATGCCGCTCTAACCGGGGAAGAAGCGACCTTTGGAATCTCCACGGACAACGGCCTCAAGCTCGCGGTGGAAGAAATTAACGCCGCCGGTGGCATTAACGGCACAACACTCAAAGTTATCAGCTATGACGATCAGGGAAAGCCCGAAGAAGCGGCGGTAGTGGTCACCAAGCTGATTACCCAGGATAAGGTTCAAGTCGTGATTGGAGAAGTCGCCAGTTCCCTCTCGTTGGCGGCCGCGCCCCGCTGTCAGGAATACAAAATTCCGATGATTTCCCCTTCCTCCACCAATCCTAAGGTCACCCAGGTGGGGGATTATGTTTTCCGCGTTTGTTTTATCGATCCTTTCCAAGGTCAGGTGATGGCGGACTTCGCCTTGAATAACCTGAAAGCGAAAACCGCGGCGATTCTGCGGGACCAAAAGAGTGATTACAGCATGGGTCTAGCGGATTTCTTTATTAAACGGTTTAAAGAAAAGGGCGGCACGATTCTCTCCGACCAAAGCTATGTCGCAAACGACATTGATTTCAAATCCCAATTAACTACCCTTCGCGAGCAAAAGCCGGACGTTATTTTTGTGCCGGGTTATTACACCGAAGTGGGATTGATCGCCAAACAGGCCCGGGAATTGGGAATTCAAGTCGCTTTATTAGGAGGCGATGGATGGGATTCGGCGAAGTTATATGAAATCGGTGGTAAAGCCTTGGACGGGTGTTATTTCTCCAGCCATTATTCACCCGAATCCACAGATCCACGAGTTCAAGAATTTGTGAAGAAGTACAAAGCCAAATACGGACAGGCGCCCGATGCCCTCGCGACGTTAGGTTATGACGCTGTGGGAGTCCTGGCGGCGGCGTTGAAGAACGCCAAAGGGTCCGGTGAGTCCGATTTGCGCGACGCCTTGGCGGCGACGAAGCTTTATCCCGGCGTGACAGGAACCATCAGCCTGGACGCGGACCGCGACGCGGTGAAGCCGGCGGTGGTTTTAAAAATTTTCAATAACAAAGCTTCCTACGTTACCACCGTCAATCCCTAATGGAATTTTCTCCTAAAACGCTTAAAGGCCCGGTTCCTCCGGGCCTTTTTTGTTTTCAAAAAAATAAAAAGACAAATTTTTAAAACACATTTGAGCGGTTCACCACAAGGATTCCCTTTTCCTTGGGTGTTGCCCGAATTTACACGGCAAAAGATTGAGCGAGTATAAAAAATCCACTAAAGTAGGGGACCTATAACTTCGCTTCCAATTGGAAAGGGATTCCCATGCCGTCCGCCGCGTCTGAGCCGTTTAACATCGACGAAATTATTGAAGGGGGACATGTCGTTCCTCATTTCCAGCCGGTGGTTTCCATGAAACGCCGGGCCGTCGTTGGCTTTGAGGGATTGAGCCGCGGTGTTCATCCCCGCCAAAAATCCATCATTTCCCCCATCGACTTATTTGGGGAAGCCGCCGCCAAGGGAGTCAGCCGGGATTTGGACCGGCTCTGCCGCCGAAAAATATTGGAAGATTTTCAAACGCTTTACCAACGTCACCCGGAGTTGATTCTTTCCTTAAACCTAGATGCCTCCGCGATCGATAAGAAGATATGGTCAGGCGTTTTGAAGTCCCAGGTAGAGGACCTGGGATTGTCGCCCCAGAATATCGTGATTGAGATCGTGGAGTCCGCGGTTGAAGATGTTGAGGAACTCCAGCATTTCGAGGAAAGCTACCGTTCGGCGGGATTTCTAATCGCGCTGGATGATGTTGGGGCCGGACACTCTAATCTAAACCGCATTCCCTTAATCAAGCCGGATATTCTCAAGATTGACCGGTACTTGGTCCAGAATATCCACGAGGATTTTTATAAGCAGGAAGTCGTCAAGTCACTCGTGAGTATGGCCCGCCATTTGGGCACGGTTATTATCGCTGAGGGCGTGGAAACCGAAGGGGAAGCCTCCGCTTTATTGGATATGGGCGTGGATTTGTTCCAGGGATACTATTTTTCCCGTCCGAAACGCCATTACGAAATTGACTTCGATCAAATCCGCCAGAAACTTGTGGATTTGGGCGGAACGTTCAAGAATCGACAAATTCAAAAAATCGGCAATAAACAGTTCAACATGAACCGCTATCATTCCCTTATCAACGAAATTCAAATGGAACTGGCCCACTGGCCGGTGGCTAAATTTGGAGAACAACTGAGCCGAGTGGCGAAATCATTTCCCTCCATTGAGTGTCTGTACGTCTTGAATGAGAACGGTTTGCAAGTGACGGATATGATTTTTAATACTTCCCGCAAGGCCAGCCGTCGTTCCGCCATGTTTCATCCTCTGCCGCAAGGCGCGGACCATACAATGAGGGATTATTTTTATTTTCTGATGAATGGGGGACTGAGCAAGTCCACTTATGTCACGAAGTCTTACGTGTCCCTCACGACCGGTAATATTTGCGTGACGATTGGGGCGCTCTTTAAGGACGAGCAAAAGAAAACCTATATCCTTTGCTTAGATATCCATACGCCCGCCCTGGATGTCGCTCAAGGCAACCAAACTAATCCTACGGACTCCTAAAAGGTTTTTAATCCGAACGCTGATCAGGTCAGTTTGAGTGCGGTTTTCACTGGTTTAAACTTCTTGTCAGGTATTTCTGCCTTCTTTTTTTCCGGCTTTTTTGAATTTAAAGCCTTACCCTTGGTTTTTTGTTGAAAAGACTTTGCTATTTTGCTGAAGTATTAGCCCTTTCAGGAAAAATCATTAAAGGGGTTTAGTTCCCCTTCTTGAAAAGGATGCCGCGAAACGTTGAGCCGAGCTGTAAGGAGTTCCCATGCACAGAACCACACCGACTAAGACGGGCCCGGGATCTTTTAATCTCCGGGAGATTATTGAAGGCGAATGGATTGAGGCGCACTTTCAACCCATTGTTTCCCTTAAGCGCCGGTCTATTCTCGGACTCGAAGGTCTTTCCCGGGGAGTGAATCCCGTAAGCCGCTCGCTGATTTCTCCGCTCGATCTCTTTCATCAAGCCGCTCTGCAGGGGCTGGAATCCGAACTTGACAAACTATGCCGTAAAAAAATTATGGATGACTTCCGCCTTATTCAGGCTCATTCGCCGAAAATTTTTCTCTCCCTTAATTTAGACGCCTCGGTTTTGGAGCAAGGCGCCGCGGGTTCCGGGCAGCTGCGCACCCTGGTGGCGGAGATGGGGCTCAAGCCCGAAAATATCGCTATTGAAATTATAGAATCCCGTGTGGAAGACCTCACTCAACTCCAGAAGTTTGTGGATCTTTACCGCAGTTACGGTTTTCTCATCGCGTTGGATGATGTCGGCGCGGGGCATTCCAACCTGAACCGCATTTCCCTGATCAAACCCGATATTTTGAAAATTGACCGCTTTTTGATCCAGGATATCCAGGATGATTTTTACAAGCAGGAAGTGTTGAAGTCACTGGTCCATATGGGCCGCCGGCTGGGCACGCTGATTATCGCCGAGGGGGTGGAAACCGAGGAAGAGGCGGTAGTCCTTATGGATATGGAGATTGATTTGATCCAGGGTTATTACTTCGCCCGTCCCCAGAAGAACGACCAGCTGGAGCAGGAATCAGTTTTAACCCGAATTGACGGACTCATCAGCGCTTTCAAACAGCGTTTCTTGAGAAAGATAGGCGTGAAGAAATTCAACATGAACCGTTATTACGCCACCATTCTGGAAATTCAAATGGAGTTGAGCCAGAAGGAACACGCCCAATTTGATCCTATCTTGACCCGCATGGTGGAAGAGTTTGCCAGCGTGGAAAGCGTTTATGTGCTGGATGAGGACGGCGTTCAGGTGACGGAAAGTATTTTCCGATCTAAAGGACGGGCTAAACGAAATCCGGTTATTTTTCATCCCGCGCCCAAGGGTACGGACCACACGATGAAAGATTATTTTTATTTTCTAACTGAATCGGGTTTAAGCAAAACCAGTTATGTGACTGAGCCCTATCTTTCCATGGCGTCGGGCGTCAGCTGTGTGACACTCTCCTCGATCTTCAAAAACAAAAATGGGAAGCGGTATATCCTCTGTATGGATATCCACACAGAAGCTTTGGCGGACGATCCCGCATAACTTCAATCGTGAATTTCCCCTTCTCTTTTCGAAAAGAAAAGAGGCGCAGGGATGTCCTCGTTTTATTTCTCCCAAATAGGCAGCGGTTGAAATTTTAAATTTTCTTATCGATTAAAATTATTCAATTTCGGGAAGAAGCTCGATGAGACTGACTTCCGGCGAAAGGCCGAAACGGACCGGCAAAGCCCAATAGCCCGTTCCGGGTGTCACATAAAGCTGGCTTTCGCCTTCTCTGAAGTGTCCCATATGAAATTTCATAAACAACTTAGCCAGGGACCAGTTTAAAAAACGCAAACCGAATTGACCTCCATGGGTATGACCGCTCAAAGTGAGATCGATCTTACGGGCAACCGCTTCCGGGAAGTTTTGGGGCTGGTGCAGCAGCAATATCGATGGGATTCCCGCTGGTTTTCCTTCCAGCGCTTTGTCAAAGTCCGGGGCCACAGAGCCCCATTTGCCGAAACGCCGGGCGCCCTGGTCGCCGACTCCCGCCAGCCAAATGGAGGCGTTTCCCCTTTTAATTTCCATCCCCTCATTAACCAGCATGCGCAGGCGGCTGTCCTCCAGGATATTCAGGGTCTTTTCCGGATCGGCATACACATCGTGATTCCCCAGAACACCGATCATGGGGATATAGGGATCCATGGGTTCTAAGCCCCTCAAAAACTTGGGAAGGTATTGGGGATCGTCATCCGTAATGTCGCCGCATACGACGAAGAGGTCAGGTTTTTGTTTTAGCGCGGCCCGGGTGAATTGTCTCAGGCGCGACAGGCGGGTAAAGAGTCCTACATGCAGGTCCGACACCATGGCTATTTTAAAACCCGTAAATTCGGGAGGAAGGTTCTTAATGCGAATCGAGACTCTTTCCACGCGTAGAAGCACCAGCGCCTGAAAACAGCCGACAACACAGATATAAGCGATAAGGGCGAGAAAACAGTTGGAGGGTGTATGGGCGAATTGAGCAAAGGCAATTCCATTCCATTTAAAGATTAAAAGCCAAAGGACTCCCAGAATTAGGATGAAAACCGTATAAAGAAAAATCAGAAAGTTCCAAAAAACCCAAAAGGGTCCCAGAATCGCGCGGGATAGCCGGAAAAAAGGGGAAGAATGCCGGGTGAGAATCAGGGGCAAAAGCACCCAAAGCAGGTTTCCGAGAACGGCGGACAGGAACAATAAAAAATGCCATCGCCCTGTATAAATGGACAACCCCGCCCAAATGGTGAGGGCGTTCAGCAGGAAAAAGAGACTTAAGACCAAGTTGACGACGAGAACGGTTTTTCGAGAGGCCAAGTGTCGCTCCGAATAAAGGTGTTGGAGAAAGTACTATTTAGTCCAGGGGACCGATTGTCAAGGGGAGGGCCTGGGCAATTCCCTTGTTTTTATGTTTAGCCCGGCCCTGTTCACGGGTAGAATTTCATCACGGATCCATAAAAAAAGCGGGAAGTGAACATGGAAGGGTTTCTCCAACTGTTGTTGAATGGCACGGCTTTGGGGTCTATTTACGCCTTGATCGCCCTGGGCTATACCATGGTTTACGGCATCCTGCGTTTGATCAACTTTGCCCACGGGGATATCGTGATGGTGGGCGCTTACGCTGGGCTTTTTACGGCGCTGTTCCTTCATACCCCGGAGCATCCGACTTTTTTTAATTTTCTAATCGTTCTCATCGCCGCGATGGCGGCTTCGGCCCTCTTGGGATTTCTGATTGAACGATTGGCTTACCGGCCTTTGAGGAACGTTCCCCGGTTAAACTTATTGATTACAGCGGTAGGCGTTTCTCTTCTGCTTGAAAATCTGGGTCAGGTAGTTTTTGGCGCGACTCCCCGTGTTTTTCCCGAGATTATGCCCGGTTTGACCCTGATCCAATTCGGCCAGGTGGCGGTGACGAACCAACAAGTGACGGTCTTCGTTACCTCGCTTTTTCTCATGATCGTTTTGGAATGGATCGTCCAGAAAACCAAATTGGGCCGGGCTATGAGGGCAGTGTCCCATTCCCATGAGACCGCCTCCCTAGTGGGGATTCCCACGGATAAAATTATCGCCTTCACCTTTGTCATCGGTTCCGCTCTCGCGGCGGCGGCGGGTATTTTGGTTTGCATCTCCTATCCTAAAGTCGATCCCTTGATGGGAGTCATGATAGGCCTCAAAGCTTTCGTGGCGGCGGTTTTCGGGGGAATCGGCAGTATCCGGGGCGCGGTGGTAGGAGGTTTTCTCATGGGCATCGCGGAGTCCATGGTAGTGGGGTATGGGTCTTCAACCTACCGGGACGCCTTGGCTTTCGCCTTACTTATCGGCATTCTCCTTTTCAAACCCGCCGGACTTTTCGGCCAGTATCAGCCGGAAAAGGTATAAATGATTCCCCGCGCCGCAGTTTATGCCCTCGTACTTTTATTGGGCAGCGCCCTTTGGAATTGGGTACCGCCCTTACTCCTTCTGACTACGGGTTGGAGGGTGGATGAGGCAACCTGGATGGGGCATCCGCCTTATTCCAGCGATTGGATTTTGGCTGGACTTATTACCTTTTTAGCAGGTTCTTCGTTCCTTTTGTTTAGGAACCGTAAACCGCAAACAAATGATGCGGAGGTTCTATTGGCCGCAGGGTTTTCCATTCTTTTCCTATATTTGGGCTACAGCCTGTTAATTTTCCAGGACTATTTGTTCACGCGAAACGGCCAAGCGGTTCCCTTGGATAGGGTTGCTTGGATATTTTTTGGAATCGGCGGGTTTTTCCTGATTCTTCTTTTAAAAGCTTCAAAGCGGGGCGAGTGGGCTTTGGGCGCGACACTGTTCTTCCTCTTGATCTTAGCGCATTTTTCAATCAGCCGTTTTCC
>CAWKIY010000162.1:0-15878 GCA_963849245.1 candidate division FCPU426 bacterium
ATTCCTTCTAATTCCAAGACTCCGCCGGCCCCGACCTTGGGCGGCATTCAGGGGCGGATGGGCTACGGTCCCCGGGTACCCCTGGTGGTCATCTCTCCCTTCGCCAAGGTCAATTACGTGGATCATACCCTGACCGATCAAACATCCATCCTGCGGTTCATTGAGGACAATTGGAATCTTGGCCGGATTGGGGGCGGGTCTTTTGACGCGATGGCCGGGTCTCTCGACGGGATGTTCGATTTTAAGAATGGCCCCGGCGCCCCGGCTTTGTTTCTGGACGCCCAAACGGGCCGGATCAAGAATGGTGGGCAGGAAAATTAATGGAGTGTAGTTGATTTAGATTCGGGGTTCGATTTTTAACCCGGCGCCGTTTTTCAAGGTTTTTTAGCCTCGAAAGGGAATCGGAAGCGTCTTAACACGTGATGCGAGTCGTGAAATTAAATTGGAGGTCCATATGAAGTTTTTAGTCGGCGTGATTTTGTTGGGAGCTTGGATGGGTTTGGCGAGCGGGGTTTGCGCTCAGGATTCTGGAAACGGCGGCTACAAAGTGATTAAAAAAGTCCGCTTACCCGGCGACGGCGGATTTGATTTTCTGACGGTGGATAGCGATAACCGCCGGGTTTATGTCACCCATAACGATAGCGTGCAGGTGGTGGACGCCGACAGTCTAAAGTTGATTGGGACGGTGGAAAAGGTTTCTCATCCCCATGGCGTGGTTTTCTTGCCTGAATTGGGAAAAGGATACGCCACCAGCGGCGACCCGGGAAGTGTGGTGGTTTTCGACCTGAAAACCTTTAAGCACTTGGCTGAGATTCCAACCGCCAAGGATTGCGATGTCATTATTTATGACAAGGTCTCAGGGAAGGTGATTACCTTCAACGGTGACAGCGAAAACGCGACGGTCATCGATCCGGCGACGGACAAGGCGGTTCAAACGATACAACTGGGCGGCTCCCCGGAAGTGGCGGTGGCTGACGGACAGGGAAATATTTATGACAACCTGGAAAGCAAGAGCGAGGTTCTTCAGCTGGATTCAAAAACCCTGAAGGTCCTCCATCAATGGCCTCTGGCTCCCGGCGAATCCCCCTCGGGACTTTCGATGGATATCCAAAACAACCGCCTCTTCAGCGGATGCCATAACAAGCAATTGGTGGTCATGGACGCGGCAAGCGGTAAGGTGGTTCAGGCTCTGCCTATTGGCGATCATGTGGACGGTACTGCTTTTGATCCCGCTTCGGGCAATGTCTTCAGTTCCAATGGCGACGGTAGTCTGACCATCATTCACGAGGACAGCGCGGACAAGTATAGTGTGGCGCAAAATCTCACAACCGAAGAGGGAGCTAAGACCCTGGCCTTTGATTCCAAGACGGGGCGTGTGTTTTTGATGACGGCCAAAAGGAGCGAACAGCCCAAGGCGACGGAGGCGGACCCTAAACCCCGGCGTAAGATTATGCCCGGAACCTTTCACCTCATCGTAGTCGGGAAGTAAAAATCGAAATTCATTTAAAATAAAAGGACCGCCGTGGCCAGGGAAAAGAAGATGGAAAGAACCGCTTTGGAAAAGGGCCTCAGCAAGGTGCCGGAAGTGACCTTGCTGTTTTGGGTCATCAAGATCGCCTCGACCACCTTGGGCGAGACCGGGGGCGACACGGTCTCCATGTCCATGAACCTGGGCTATCTGGTAGGCACCTTGATCTTCGCGTGCGTTTTTCTCGCGGCGGTTTCCATTCAAATCAAGGTTCAAGGTTTTAACGTCTATCTTTATTGGTTCACCATTATCGCCACGACGACGGTAGGGACCACCCTGGCGGATTTTGCCGACCGTTCGCTGGGTATTGGTTACGCCGGGGGCTCGGCTCTGCTTTTGGTTCTGCTCATGGGGTCCCTCTTTTCCTGGTACAAAACAATGGGAACGGTGGCGGTTGGCTCAGTAGGGGAAAACCCGAAAACGGAGATATTTTATTGGATAACCATCATGTTCTCCCAAACGTTGGGAACGGCCTTGGGGGATTGGACGGCTGATTCGGCCGGGCTGGGCTATTTGGGCGGCGGTACTCTTTTTGTGGTCTTGCTAGCGGTGATCGCGGGGCTTTATTACGGAACCAAGATTTCACGGACCTTCCTCTTTTGGGCGGCCTTTATCCTGACACGGCCTTTGGGCGCGGTTTTGGGGGATTTTCTGGATAAGCCGCTCGACCATGGAGGATTGGCCCTGAGCCGCTATTCGGCCACCGGCGTCCTCTTCGCGTTCATTTTGGTTTGTGTGATTTTTTCCCCGCACCGGGCCGCCCGAAAAAGCCATTAACAACCGAGTGTTTTAAACCGGAACAAGGGGTCAGTTTTGACCCCCGAGAGTTTCTGAGTCAAGCCCGTCTTTGTTGTGCTAGATTTGGGTGTGATCAAAAACGCTTGGTCGCTCATTCTTCTGCTTTTCATCGGCACCGCGGGTTATTCCCAGCCCGCGGACGCCCCTTCGTTGTTATCCATCGTCCGGCATATGCCCCCGGAGATTCAAAAAATCCTGAGGGGCGGGAAGCCCGATGGGCAGGGAATGGTCAGCCATAATCAACCTGATTACCTGGGAGCCGAATATCAGCGGGGCGGCATGGACACCTTTTTGGCCGGAGTCGCCCTGAGCCAGCCCAAACTGATTGAGGAAGGGTTTCGGGTCGCGGACGTTACTTTTGCCAAGCAAACCGCGGAAGGCGGATTTGGGGATAAGGTTCCCACCGGTGGGGCTTTTTGGATCAACGCCTGTGCCCGCTCCTTCCTCGCGCTGAAAGAAAGCGAACTCTGGCCCCGATACCAGTCCCGGGTGGAAGCCTATTATCCCGCGCTGCGTTCGGCCTCGGCTTTTCTCGTGAACCACCTGGATGCTTTGGTCAAACACGATCAAAAGACACCCAACCGGCTTTTCATCGACGCGGACGCCCTCTTCTTTACCTCCCGATTGCTGGGGACGGACCCGCCAGCCGAGGCGGCCCTGCTGAGGGATAAGGCTCTGGCGTTATTTGACCAAGATTCGGGGGCCTTTCAGGAAAACGGCGGCGGGGATTCCAGCTATCAGGCGGTGAATCTGCAGATGCTGATGCTTTACGCCACCTTTTATCCCTCGCCGCAGATGAATGCCATTATTGGCAAAGGGTTGGAGTGGGAACTCACCAAGGTCGGCTCAGACGGTTCCATCGCGGTTCAGGGCAACTCCCGGACGGGCGTGGGCAAAGAAATTTATTTCGGCCGCGAGAAAGAAGTTAACACGCGGGAAGTGATCCTGATGTTCGCCTATGCGGGACAGCTTTACCAGACGGACCGCTACACCCAAACCGCCCTTTTGATTTTTCATCACTGGAAAAGCCATTAATCAAAGAATGATAAGCTGTAACTTTTGGCACCATCCCCGCTTTTTTATTTGGATTCGAAAAAACGATTAATTTTTTTCCAATGAGTTCGGACGATCCGGTCGGTCGAAAGATGACCGCCATACTTGAATAAGTTGAGCTTTGCCCCGGTTTCATCGGCAAAAGCCGCCACCGAACGCCAGGGGATATAGGGGTCGTCTTGGGCGTGAAAAAGCATGAGCTTGGCGGGATTGACCTCTTGGGCATGGTAGGCGGGATTATAAAACCGGCCGCTCCGGAGTTTATTCCAATCCTTGGCTTTCAGACGGTAAGCGCTGCCGAAAGTATCCCGCAAATAGGCGGTATAGCTTTTATTGGAAGTTTCCTTCTTTTCGGAATGGCGAAGAACGGACCAATCCACCACCGGGCAATTGGCGATGGCTTTCTTCACCCGGGGGTCTAGGGTCGAGAGGACCGCCGCGGCCCCGCCAAAACTGCCGCCGATGACAAAGATTTCCTTCGGCGACAGTTTGAATTTCTTCCCGAAAGTGAGCTCCCTTAAACCTTTGGGAAGTTCATCGATGACGTCCTGGATATCCTCATGAGGGGATTTTCGGAGGAACTGGCCATCGCTTTCCCAAGTGCCCCGATAGCGGGGATAAATTACCCAGAAACCCTTTTGGGAGAGGAAACGGCACAGGTCCTGTTTGCGGGGCATGCCGGGCATTCCGTCGCAAAGAATGACCACACGGTCCCGCTTTACTTTGTGGGCGGGCGGCAAAAACTCCGCGACGATTTCTTTTTTCAACCGGGTTCGGTAGAGGAAGGCCATGGTGATTCCTTAATCATGGAATGGGGCTTATTTTAACCAAAGGATAGTCGATTTTCGCCCTTTCTTCGGAGGTTTTCCCCGAAAAGAAAACCATTCGGTCCAAATCTAAAACCAAATCAAGAAGCCGGATCTTTGGGTTTTTTAAAGGGTTTGTTTCTGGGCAGAGACAGTTAAGATTTTTTCCAGAGCCGCGCGTAGTTTTAAAGGGTCCAGGGGTTTGAACAAGAGCGAAAGGCCCAGGGCCCGGGCCGCGCGGACCCTTTCGGGCGAGGCATCCCCGGTGATCATAATTGTGGGCAGGTCTTTTTTGAGGGCCGCCCGGATTCGGGTGAGCGCTTGCTCGCCGGTTTCTTTTCCTCCCAAGTGGTAATCGCAAAGCAGGATTTGGGGAGGAGTCTGTCCCTTTTTTCTTAGCAAGGCCAGGGCTTCGGCTCCCGAGGAAACGCACAGGGGCGTGAGGTTCCAAGATTTCAGGATCTTCCTTAAACCCTCCCGAATCGCGCGGTCATCATCCAGGACCAGAATGGCCTGGCCGTGAAACCGCGAGGGCCGGGTTAGACGCGGACTTCGTTGGGCGGGTCGTGCGAGGGGAATTTTAACACTGAAAACACAACCCCGCCTCAACCGGGGTAGTGAAACCAGGGTCACGGGATGGCCCAGAACCCGGCTGAGCCCGCGGACGATGGAAAGCCCCAGCCCCAAGCCTTGGGCGGAGTTTCGTCCGGAGTTTTTGATCTGGTAGAACTCAGTGAACACTTTTTCCTTTTCCGAGGGCGCAATGCCCGGCCCCGTATCGAGGACCTCCAAAAAAAGAAAACTTTTTTGCCGGCGGCAGTGCAATTCCACTTTGCCTTTTTTTGTATAGCGGATGGCGTTGGAAAGAAGATTTCTCAGCATCCGCTCGAGCAATTCTGGATCGGATTCGGTCCAGAGTTCAGGAGCGCGTGAGGAAAAAGAAAGACCCTTTCGGCGGGCCAGAGCGGAGAATTCGGCGGCCAGTTTGGCGAAGAGGGGCTTCAAAGGGAATGACCGGGGATGGGGGGTGAGGGCCCCGGATTCAGTGAGAGAAAGGTCCAGCAGTCCGTCCAGCATGTGGCCCAGGGCCTGGTGGGTAGCTTGAAGCTTTCCAAGAATGCCGCGCGGGAGCCCGGTGGACCTGTCATTTAAGAGGGCGTGTAAAAAAAGCCCCTGGGCGTGAAGGGGTTGGCGCAGGTCGTGGCTGGCGGCGGCTAGGAACCGGTTTTTCGAGGCCAGCGCCTCCTCCGCCTTGCGTTTGGCGGCGCTTAAGTTATCCAAAAGATCCATGTTTAAAAACCGCAGACGGTAGGTGGCCATGAGACTGCGGTTGAGGAAATGGGCTAGAAATAAAAGTATCAACAGCAGGGGAATTCCATGAAACCCGAAACCGGATGAAAACAACTGCGGGTGCTGGAAAGAAAAGATGGCGTAAGCGGCCCAGAGGGGCAGGCAAAAGGCGTAGTAGGCGGGAAGAAAGTTACAAAGGCCGACCAGCGTGAGACAGGCCAATAGAACACACTCAATGATGACCAGGTTGAAGGGAAGGGCAGGGCCCCAGGCTAGTACCCAAGCGGCCCAAGTCAGGCCGGAAAATAAGGCGGCCCGAAAAAAGCTCCAGGCCCATTGGCGGGGCGGGGTTTTAAATCCTCGGGACTCATCCTTGAAAAACCGCCACAAACTCCAGCTCCTTTGGGCTGTGAAACCGGTTTGCGCCAAGGCCCAGGGCCACAGAACCCAGGGGTTCAAAGCGCTTCCGTAAGCCAGGACGAGGATCAGACTATTCAGGAAGTTGGCGGTCATCAGAATACGGCCATACCGAAAAAGGGCGGAAACCCGCCAGGCCAGGATTTTTTCGTCCATCCGGGACGCTTCAGGCATGGGGAACCAGGCCCAACTTCACCGCCGCCATGGAAGCCTCGGTGCGGCTGCGGACCTTGAGGGATTTCAAAATGGCGGCGACGTGAGTGCGTACTGTATTGAGGGTGAGTCCCAAGACGTCGGCGATTTCCTTGTTGGCCTTGCCTAAAACCACCTGGGCCAGAACCTCCCTCTGCCGGGCGGTAAGGACGGGTTTAAGTTTGGGCCGGGGCGGCGGAACCGGCATGGGATTTTTACGGCTGGGCTTCAGGATTTTTCCCAGGGATTGGAGGATTTGTTTGGCGGGGGCGGATTTCGGGAGAAAAGCGTCGGCACCCTGGTTGATTCCCTCCTCCACCACATCGGGCGCGGCCCAGGCCGAGATCAAAACCACCGGCAGGCTGGGTTTCGACGCCTTCAATTTTTTCAAACCCTCGAATCCGTGAAGATCGGGAAGCTGGAGGTCCAACAAGACCAGGTCCAGCCCTTTCGCCGAGGCGGCCTCCGCCAGACCTTCCGCGCAGGTGAGGGCTTGGATCAGTCGGCATCCGGGATATTTCTTTTTTAATAGAAGGGACAGGCCGTCCCCGAAAAGCGCGTGGTCGTCGATGAGAAGAATTTTCATACCTTAATTTTAGAATCGCCCGTTCCTCTTGGCAACTTGGAACGCCTCATCCTAAAGGATGAGAGACAGCGGTTTCCGCCCATGTCTATACTTTTTCCATTGGATGGAAAGGTTTTTTACCGGAGAAACGCTTCTGGCGAAATTGTGAAGGATGATTAAGTTTTTGAAAAAACCTTTTTGAAAATTGAAAACGGAGGAGAAAAAAGATGAAAAAGATATTAGGAGTGATTTTGGCGCTGGCCGCGTGCCTGCCGCTGGCTTGTGGAAGCAAGAACAGCCCGGCGACGCCTTCCTTAACGCAGAATAACAGCGCCTCCACATCGACCTCGACAGCCGTCCTCACTTTCACGGGGACGGCTTCTCCTTCCGCCACGACGACGGGAGCGGTGACGGCCTCCCGGACGCCCACGGCTTCTTTCACGGCCATCGGCACGGCGACATCCGCCCCGAGCCAAACCTTCACGCCGACGAGCAGCGCGACTTCCACGGCGACGGTGACGGTTTCTTTGACGCCGAGTTTCACCCCGGCTTCGACCTCGTCCTTTACTGCGACGGCTTCACCCACGGTAACCTGGACCGCGACCCTCATTCCCACTTTAACAGTGACAAGCACCCCGACGATCACCTCCACCCCGATCACGTTGAGCGCGGCCGCGACCCTGGGCGGCGGCACTTACTTCAAATACCCAACGGGAATCCAATATGGGAACGGCGACCTTTGGGTTACGGATAATTCGAACAATAATCTGCAGGAATGGGTGACGAATGGCTCCGGCCCCGTGACAACGATCTCAGCTTTCAATTTCAGCGATGGGGGCGCCATTTATAACCGATTTAATAATCCTTGGGGAGATGGGATCGACCCCGCCACCGGGAATGTTTATGTGGCGGATACGGAACACGGCCAGGTTGAGGTATTCGATCCGAACGGAAACTACCTTGCCACCTTTGGAAACACCCAGTTGGGAGGACAGTACCCTTATGGCGTGGCCGTCAACTCGGCGGGAACCACGGTTTACGTTCTGGGCAGTATTTACAATAACGCTTTCGCCTATTCCGTTAACGCGGGATCGCCTCCTTCCTATACCTATCAGTTCACCTTTGGCAATACGGGCTCCGGGGCGGCGAAATTGAATAGTCCCTACAATTTACGCGTGGATAACGCGGGCAACGTTTGGGTGGCGGATTTCGCCAATTCCCGCGTGGCGGAATACAGCGGGTCCGGAACCTATCTTCAGGCCTTTACTGATCCCAACACCAGTATTTTGCCGTCGGACCTGGTGTGGGACGGTTCGGGCAATCTTTACGTGACGGATGTTAAGAATAAGTTTGTCCTGATTTTCAATTCGTCCGGCGCGATTGTGGGCCAATTTGGAAATGGAATTTTAAGTGATCCCGAGGGGATTACGACGGATGGGGCGGGCAATTTTTATGTCGTGGACTCCAACAGCGGCAGCGGCCGAATTGTGGTGTTCCATTGAAGAAGGGAACCGGAACGCGGGGCCGGTTCCACTTTAAAACGGCGGTTTGGAAATAATCAGGGAGGTGTTTTATGAAAACTCGGATAGTTCTGTTTCTTTTGGCTTTGGCGGCTCATTATTTTGCCGGGTGTTCTTCCGCCACCAGCCCCTCCACACCGAATCATGGGGGGGCGGCGGCCACCTTTACCCCGACGGCGACCGGGACATTGCCCACCCAAACACCGACTTCGACCCCGACTCCCACCGCGTCCGCGACTTTGACGCTTACGTCCACCGTGACGAAAACGCCGACTGCCACCGCGACAGCTACTTCCACTCCCACGCGGACGGGAACCCCGACTCCGACCGCTACCGCTACCTCTACCCCGACGGCCACCGCGACGCCCTGCGCCAACAGCGGAATTTTGGGAGATACGCCGACAACGATTTGTTGTCCCTCGGGAATTGAGAAAAACTTTACTTTTTGCAGGCCTGTCACCTTGAACCAGCCGGGCTTGGTTTATGACATCAACCTCTATGTCTCGGGACCTTGTTCTTTCCTGCAAGTCGGTTTTTACGCCGATAACGGCAGTCATTATCCGGGCAGCCTTATTAACGATTCCGTGCCGATTAGTGTTCCCGGCACGGCCGCCCAGATTTATACCCTTTCCCTGCCCGCCACCCTTTTAAACGCGGGGACTTATTGGATGGGAGTTTATGGGAATGATCCAGATCCCTCTGTCTATATGAATACCAGATCCGGGGACTGTTATTTCGATACGACGGGCGTTCCTTTTCCAGCCGTTTTTGAAACCTCCACGGGCGTGAATTCCAGCAGCCTGCTCGTCCAGATGGGGGCGGATTACTGCTATTGAGATAGGCCGCCGAGATCCTGAAACCTTTTGAATCTCGAACAAGTAAGTAGAAAAAAGAAGACCGCTTTTCCTTTTTGCTGGGATAGGTTGCTTTTGGCCTAAATTGAAATTAGTCTGAACCAATGGAGTCGCCCGCCGCGGATATTCGGGCGTTCTTCTTTTGTGAGATGGGGAAATTAAAAATCATGGAGGCTTCAATGAAAGGAAGCTTGAGAAATTTGAACTGGATGATGCTGGGAGCGGGAATGGTTTTGGGGTTGATGGCTCAAACCGCTTCGGCTTTTGAGCTGAAAAGCACGGATATTAAAGAAGGCGCCACAATGTCGAATGAGCAAGTATTCGACAGTTTTGGGTGTAAGGGCGGTAATCAATCGCCGCAATTGCAATGGACCGCGGGTCCCCAAGGCACCTTGAGCTACGCTATAACCTGTTACGATCCGGACGCGCCGACGGGCAGCGGATGGTGGCATTGGGTGGTTTTTGATATTCCGGCGGGCGTGACCCAACTGCCGAAGGGATTCAAGGCGGACGACGCGACCATCGCGGGGCTGATTCAATCCCGCACGGATTACGGCAAGCCAGGCTACGGCGGACCTTGCCCGCCCCCAGGCAAACCGCATCACTATATTTTTACGCTCTATGCCTTGAAGGTGAAGACCTTAGGGCTGGACGCCAACGCTTCTGCCGCCATGGTAGGTTTTTACTTGAACCAAAACAAACTGGCGGTTTCTAAGATCACCGCGCTTTATAGCCGTTGAATTGAATTTGAACTGAAAAAAGGCCTCTGAACGGGGCCTTTTTTATTTGTAATGATGGGTATACAAGTGTATGTTGTGGGTGCCGCTTTACTGACCGAGGATTTTATGCCTAAAACCAAAACCCAGTTCGTTTGTCAAAATTGCGGGGTAAAAAGCCCCAAATGGCAGGGAAAGTGCAATTCCTGCAATCAATGGAACACCTTTGTGGAGGAAGTTCTCGACAGGGGCCAGTCGGAGGAGAGGGGCCGCAAGCTTTCGCGCTCTTCGGAGACCACTGAGCCTATTTCCCTGGAAGACATTGATGTCGATGAGGGATATCGGTTGAAAACCCATATCGCGGAATTCGACCGGGTGTTGGGCGGAGGGATTGTGCCGGGAGAGACGGTCATGATTGGCGGGGACCCGGGGATTGGTAAATCAACGCTGTTGCTTCAAGTGGTGGACAAACTTTCCCAATTGCAAAAAGACGGACAGGGAAAATGCCTTTATGTGACGGGCGAGGAATCGGCCCAACAGGTGAAATTGCGGGCGGAACGGCTGGGCATCCGCTCGAACAACCTTTTTATTTTTCCAGAGACCGATGTCCGGTCGATTCTCAATCAAATTGAAAAAACAAAACCGATTTTGACCGTGATTGATTCTATCCAAACTCTTTTTCTGGCGGATATCGCTTCCGCGCCGGGAAGCGTATCCCAAGTCCGCGAGTCAGCGGCCCGGTTGACCTACCTCGCGAAGCGCGAGAAGCTTCCGATGTTTCTCATTGGCCATGTAACAAAAGAAGGCAGTATCGCCGGGCCGATGGTATTGGAGCACATGGTGGACGCGGTTTTGTATTTTGAGGGCGATTTGCAAAGGCAGTACCGCCTGCTGCGGGCGGTGAAGAACCGTTTCGGGAGTACCCAAGAGATCGGCATTTTTGACATGTGTGAGAACGGGCTTCAGGAAGTGGCGGACGCTTCCAAGGCTTTTCTGGAAGACCACTTTATCCACAGCTCGGGTTCGGTGATTACCGCCAGCCTGGAAGGGACCCGGCCCCTTCTTTTGGAAGTACAGTCTTTGGTAAGCCCGACGAACTTCGGGATGCCCCAGCGCAGAGCCTCTGGAATTGACCCGAACCGCCTGGCTTTGATCTTGGCGATTTTGGAAAAACGATTGGGGATGGCGATTTCCTCCCAGGACGTTTTCTTAAACATCGCGGGCGGGATTAAGGTGGTGGAACCGTCTATTGACTTGAGCGTGGCGGTGGCGGTGGCGTCCTCATTTAGGGAAGTGCCGGTGGAAGCCCATACTCTCGTATTGGGAGAATTAGGACTTTCAGGAGAAGTACGCTCGGTTTCCCAAATCGGCCCCCGGTTGGCCGAGGCGGCCCGGTTAGGGTTTAAACAGGCTATTGTGCCTCACGGTAATTTGAAGGGCATCGCTTTGCTGCCGGATGCCCCGATGGAAGTGCTGGGAGTGAAGACCCTTTCGGAAGCTATTGGTATACTGGTGCCCAGGTAGAAACGGATTTGAACCACATGCTCCTTAACCTTCAAGGGCTAAGAAAATCAGCATAGTCCCACATTTTTTTTTGATCTTCAATGAAATGTGGGACAAAGTTCACAAAGGGTACAAAGTAAGGCATGGAACCTTTTTTTAAAAAAACTAAAAATTTTACCTTAAACGGCAGTTCTCGAAGAATTCTCCTGCTCGCCTTTTTAATTTTAGCCTTTGTGTTTCGATTTTTATTCGGGCTCTATTGCCCCTCGGTGGTGGAGGATGACGACGAGGTACAGACCTATCTGATCGGCCTCAAATCCTACACTACCCAGACCTGGCCGTACTTTGGACCGGATATTCAAGGCGGGACGGTGGAAAAGGGGCAAATGCCGGGGGCTTTGGAAGGTCTTCTTATTCGGGGGCCTTTGGAAGTTTGGCCCGCGGCGGAATCACCCTATTTATTCGTAAATTTGCTCACCTTTTTGGCTTTGAGCTTTTTGGCCTGGTACTGCTGCCGACGGCTTCCCCGGCTGTCTCCCTGGTTCGTGTTTGGTTGGATTTATATCGCTCCTTGGGACACTCATTTTTCGACCCTGATGATGAACCAATCTTATTCGCTCGTCGGCGCGGTTTTGTTTTTTATCGGGTTTTTGGAAAGCTTTCCCTCTGTGAGCGCGGGAATTCTCCCGGTTTCCTGGGCCAACGCCTTGATGGGATTCGGCTTTTTTTGGGTCATGCAGCTTCACATGTCCTGGGTGATGTTGGTTCCGCTACTGATGGTTTCTTTTTATTTTCAATACCGGGTTGGAACCTGGAAGCAGTCCCTGTTGTTTGGGACCCTGGGATCCCTGCCCATGCTGGTTTTGCTGCTTCCGACTTATTTTCAATATGGTTTCCGGCTGGGACGGGATATCCATGGAAACGCCACGAATTTCAACCCGGGAAACGTGGGACAAATCTTAAATCTTTTGGGACGTTATTTTTCCTTCGCCAGTTTCGAACTGCCCCGCTTTTTGGGAGAACATACCCATGAGCGGATTGCCTACCTCACGGATTCGCCCTGGCTTTTACCCGCTGGTTTTTTCCTTTTCGCCGTTGGGGTACTCCAGGCGGTAGCGATGTTTTTGGTTTTGTTTATCCGAAAACATTCACGTCCGGACTGGGGCGCGATTCGATGGACTACCCTGGGTCTCTTGGCTGTGATTTATTTTGAGTTTTGGTTTTCCCGGAAACCCCCCTCGGCGATCCGCTATTACGAAGTCCTGCCGTTGGTGATGGTCTACTCTTTTTACTGCTGGGATTATTTCGCGGATAAGGTTTTTTGGAAGTGGTTCGCTGTGGTTTTTTTGGTCGTGGGGCTTTATTTCCAAATTGGCTATGCCTGGAAGACGGCTATGAATGGAACTTCCGTCTATTCCCAATACCGGGTCCGTATGACTCGGGCGATTGAAGCTAAGGATTACCGTTTGTTGGACGAAAGACGCCCCGCGGCGCTTTATTAACCGAGGTCGGTACCATGAATTATTCCCAGGTGATCCAAAAGCTGAAATCACTTAAAAATAAAAAGAATGCCGCTGGTATGAGTCGATTTGGGATTCAGGGGAAAAACATTTTCGGTATCTTGAAACCACGTTTGGACAAGTTGGCCCGTGAGATTGGAAAAGATCAGTCCCTTTCTTTGAAATTATGGGATTCCAAAATTCACGAAGCCCGAGTTCTGGCCGCGGCGGTGGGTGTCCATACGGAAGTGACCTCGGCCCA
This sequence comes from candidate division FCPU426 bacterium, assembly GCA_963849245.1. Classification (GTDB taxonomy): domain Bacteria; phylum Oederibacteriota; class Muellerivitia; order Muellerivitales; family Muellerivitaceae; genus CAWKIY01. The sequence continues at coordinate 13,004 of CAWKIY010000162.1, forward strand.
GATGGAAAAATGGGTGAAAGGATTTGACAGCTGGGATGTGTGCGACCAGGTTTGCGGCAACTTATTTGATAAGACGCCCCTGGCGGTACGCAAAGCTTTTCTGTGGAGCAGCCGCAAAAGGGAGTTCGAGAAAAGGGCGGGTTTTGTGATGATGGCCGAAATGGCGGTGCATGACAAAAAGGCACCGGATAAGGTCTTTTTGTCTTTTTTGCCGGTCTTGCGCCAGGAAGCTTGGGATGAGAGGAACTTCGTGAAGAAGGCGGTCAACTGGGCTTTGCGGCAGATTGGCAAACGCAGCCAGGCTTTGAACCGGGCGGCTATCGCGGAGGCCAAGCGGATTCAAAAGTTGGGTTTTCCTCCGTCCCACTGGATCGCGGCGGATGCCCTGCGGGAGCTGACAGACGCCCGAATTCAGAAAAAATGGCGTTAAACCTGTGTTTTTAAAGGGTTTTCTGGAAACAGCCCCCTCCTTTTGTTAGACTTACCCCCCTTATGGCAACGAAAAAGCCTAAAAAACAAGTAAGTCCCTGGGCGGTTCTTTTAGTGGCCGCGGGACAGTCCAAGCGGCTGAAAAGCCGGACGCCGAAGCCCTTTATGCTTTTGGACCACCGGCGCACGATGCTGGACCTTTGCCTGGAATCCTTTTCGAAGGTCCCGGGGCTGGCTTATGTGATCATTGTGACCCAGAAGAAGTATATGGAAGAGGCGGTTGAAACCATTTACCGCTGGGATTTGGCGGGGATTGTGACGGTGGGCGGTGAGCAGAGGGAAGATTCGGTTTTGCGGGGTTTGAATGTGGTGCCTCCGGGCGTGAAGTATGTTTTGATTCATGACGCCGCCAGGCCCTTGATTTCGCCCCGGGTGATTCAAAGAGTATTGGACGCGGCGGTTCAAACCGGCGCGGCGATTCCGGTGGTGCCGGTGAAAGATACCCTGAAGATAGTGGGGAACAACAAAGTGCTGAAGACCTTAGACCGGTCGGTTTTAAGAGCGGTTCAAACCCCCCAGGGGTTTCAGTTTGAGTTGTTGAAAAAGGCTTTTGTGAAGCTGGGGAAAAAAGTATCCCAAATGACCGATGACGCGGCGGTAGCCGAGGCGGCGGGCATCCCGGTGAGAGTGGTGGACGGGGAAGTCATTAATTTTAAAGTCACGACCCCGGAGGATCTGCGCCACGCCAAAGACTTGATTTGGTGGAACGGCACGAAAAAGCAACGTTAACCACAAAGTGCATGAAGTTCACAAAGTTTGAATCGAAAGCTGGATTGTTAAAATATTTACTTCGTGTACTTTGTGAACTTCGTGGTGAAATTGTTTTGAAAGGTTTATGTGGACTTTCGAGTTGGGACGGGTTTTGACGCGCACAAACTGGTGGAAGGCCGGCCCTTTATTTTGGGCGGGGTCTCCATCCCGCACGAGAAGGGCCTCTTGGGCCACTCGGACGCGGACGCTCTTTCGCACGCGCTCAGCGACGCCATTTTGGGAGCGGCGGCTTTGGGGGATATGGGCAAATACTTTCCGGATACCGACCCAAAATGGAAGGGCGCGGACAGCCTGACAATGCTAAAAGAGTGCGTCCGTTTGGCCCGGGAAAAGGGTTGGAGTCTGGTGAATGTGGACGCGACGCTGGTCTGTCAAAGGCCCAAGCTGGCGTCCCACATGGGATTGATGATTGAAAAACTGGCGGGGGTTTTGGAATTATCCCCGGACCGGGTGAGTGTGAAAGCGAAAACAACCGAGGGGATGGGGTTTGAAGGCCGTGAAGAAGGCCTCTCCGCCCAAGCGGTTGTGTTATTAAAAAAGAATTGAACCACAAAGTACACGAAGATCACGAAGTTAAAATAGAATCTTGATTTTGATTCACTTTGAGTACTTTGTGGTGAAAAAAGAGGTTTTAAGAGATGGATCAAGTAAGAGTACGATTCGCGCCTAGTCCGACGGGCGATCTTCATTTGGGCAACGTCCGCACGGCGCTCTATAACTGGCTTTATGCCCGCCACACTAAGGGTGTTTTTATCCTTCGGGTCGAGGATACGGATAAGGTGCGTTCCACCGACGAGCATTGTGAAAACCTGCTCGATATCATGACCTGGCTGGGACTGGACTGGGATGAGGGGCCCCGGGTGGGCGGTCCTTATGAACCGTACAAACAGTCTGAACGGACTTCTATATATGAGGAGCACCTGGAGCGCCTCAAGGCGAAAAACCTGGTTTATCCCTGCTATTGCACTGAGGAAGAGCTGGATTTGGAGCGAAAGCGCCAATTGGGCCGGGGCCATATGCCCAAATACGGGGGAAAATGCAAAAAGTTAACCCCGCAGGAGATCAAAGAGTTCGATGCCGCGGGGAAACCCTCGGTTCTGCGCTTTATCGTGCCGCCGGGCGCCATTGTGGTGCATGACGAGGTCCGGGGCGAAGTCACTTTCCCGGATGACCAGTTAGGCGACTTTGTTTTGACCCGTTCGGATAAGAGTCCTACATATAATTTTACAGTGGTGGTGGACGACTCCCTGATGAAGGTGACCCACGTTATCCGCGGGGAAGATCACTTATCCAATACCCCGAAGCAAATCCTGCTTTATAACGCCCTCGGCTATCAACCGCCCAAGTTCGCCCATCTCTCAATTATTAAGGGGTCGGATGGTCAGAAGCTTTCGAAGCGTCATGGGGAAACCAGCGTGGAAAGCTACAAAGCGAAAGGCTATATGCCGGAACCTTTCTTGAACTATTTAGCCCTTTTAGGTTGGGCGCCTAAGAGCGGGGAAATTCTCTCGCTCAAGGAAATGGCCGCCGAGTTCGACTTAACTCATATTATCGATTAAAATATATATATATATATATATATATATGTCATAGAAGTACTTTTTTTTATTCAGAT
>CAWKIY010000163.1:0-18940 GCA_963849245.1 candidate division FCPU426 bacterium
ACGGTGGCGGAAAAGCTTCAGGATTACGGCATGATCTTCTTAACCGCGCCCGATCCGGATAAAAATGAGGTTCAGGCCCGGCTTCAAATCCGGGAAAGAGCCGAAATGGTTCAAGATTTCGTGAAGAAGCGTTTCGGTCTTAAGTCGGCGGCGGGCATTGGAAGACCGGTGCCTCATGGGGATGTGCTTTATACGTCCTACCAAGAAGCGGTATTGGCCCTTCATTTGTGCGTCCAAACCGAGAAGCCCTTACTTTTTTTCGGAGAAAATCCACAAGCGGGTTCTGGACCGGGATACGCCCGCCTTCACCGGGGGGCGATGGATTTGTTAGCAGCTTTTGAGGGAGCCTCGCTGGAAGGCATCAAACTGGCGAGCGACCGCTACGTCCGGGAAGTTTTAGAGTTCGCAGGGGGAAACGCGGAAGTGGTTCGGGGACAGTTTTTGGCGCTGCTTTTTAACTTTTTGGAAAAAGTCCGTAAACATTCCGTTTTGAATCCTCAAGACGAAAAAAACTACGCTGATAATTTTTGTAAAAAATTGGGAAACGCCGATTCGGTTTACCGTTTGATCGGCGTGTTTAAAGAAACGCTCCAAGGTCTTTCCGCCCTCGCGGCTCATCCCCTGGAAGGGTCTAAAGAAATCCGGATGGAAGCCACCCTGAGTTTTCTGAAAGAGAATTTCCATCAAACCCTGCGCCTGCCGAAGATCGCCAAGGAAGCGGGTTTTTCAGTGCCGGTATTCTGCCGGGTTTTCAAGCAAACCACCGGAATGAGTTTCGTGGCTTATCTCAATAAATTAAGGGTGGAACAAGCGAAAACCCTTTTGAAAACCAGCAACTTAAATATTTTTCAAATCGGCCATTCCTGCGGCTTTCAGACGCCGCACCACTTTATCCGTAACTTCAAACAGTGGACCGGCGTGACTCCGGGGGACTATCGTAAAAAAAAGCCGGTCTCAAAGTAACTTCAATCGATTTCTCTCCAATTTGGTGTTGATATTAGCTTTTGGATTTTCCTCAATTAAACCGGATAAATGTTCGAATTAAAATAGGTCAATTATTTACATGCCTTTGCCAATCCTGTCGATGGCAGGGATCCGCGTTGAAGCGTAGACTCGATTCATCGTTGGTTGAGAGGGTTCTGACAAACCCTTCGATTTTGATTAAGACGGGTACTGAAAATCCCATGCTTTATTTCTCGCGCAAAACTATTTTAGGTTTTGTTTTTTGGTTAGTTCTTTCTTCAGTACCCGTTCTCGCGTCAGCCGGTCCCTGTAAAAATGTCCTGATTTATTACACCAGTTGGTCCAAATACAACAGTCCGGCTTATAACTTTTCTTCTATTCCCTACAGTGAAATTACCCACATTTCCTACGCCTTTATCACCCCCAATCCAGACGGTAGTTTGAGCGTGCCGACGGATTACATGGGAGCGGACGGCGTCCACTACGACGGGGTTTCCATGGTCGCCGCGGCCCACGCCGCGGGAGTAAAGGTTTTGCTTTCCTGCGGGGGAGCGGGAAGCACAGTGGATGGCAATTATACCACCTTGGCCTCCTCCACGACGACCATCAATACCTTCGCGGCGAATCTTCTGGCCTATTGCCAGGCGAACCATTTTGATGGGGTGGATATCGACTGGGAATTCCCCAATACGACGGCCAAATCGACGGAATTCGACTCCTTATTGGCGGGTATCCGAGCTCAAATGCCGGCCTCCCAGTGGCTTTTAACCGCGGCCCTTTCGGCGGATAGCTATGAGCCGACTTTTCTGAATATCAGCACACTCAATACCTATCTGAGTTTTTTTAATTTGATGACCTATGATTATCACGGGAGTTGGTTAACCCATTCAGGGGATGTGGCGCCGCTTTTCGAGGATTCCCAGGACCCCCAATACAGCCATACTGCCAGCGGCGTCACCGCGGTGAACTATTACCTCAGCAATGGGGCCTCCGCTTCCAAGATCAATTACGGAATTCCTTTTTACGGCTACGGTTTTACCACCGCGGCTTTATACCAAAATTGCGGCGGTAATTGCACGACCACAACCTTAACCTATGCCCAAATCGCGCCCCTGATCGGGAGCAGCTGGACCCGCGCCTGGGATTCCTCTTCGGATTCGCCCAGTTTGATTTACAGCGGAGGTGCCAGCGTCATTACTTACGATGACAGCCAATCCGTCAGTATTAAAGCCAGTTATGTATTGAACACCCTGGGTGTCGCGGGAATTTTCGCCTGGTCCGCCGACCAGGACTATAACGGGACAACCCAGCCAATTCTGGACACCATGTCCCAGGTGGCCTCGTCCGGATGCGGGCCCACTTCCACCCCAACCAAAACACCCACTTTTACTTTCACGCCTACTCCGGTGGTGGCCTCGACCTGGCGGGTGAACGCGGGAGGCCCCAACTATACCGACAGCTTGGGTAATTTATGGGCCGCGGACACTAATTTTTCTGGAGGTACAGCAGCGACCGCTACCGGGTCCGTGACGGGTACCGCCGATCCGACCCTTTACGCCAGCCAGCGTTATGGCGCCAGTTTCAGTTATGTTTTTCACGTCCCCGCGGGTAGTTATCAGGCGACGCTTAAATTCGCGGAGACCTATTCGGGAGATTATGCCGTTGGAGACAGGGTTTTTAACGTTTCCATCAACTCGAGCCCGGCTTTAACCAATTTTGACATTTACGCCCAGGCGGGAGGCGATAAAGCCGACGACCAAGTTTTCAATAATATCGCGCCTTCCGGAGGTCTTATCACGATTCAATTCACCGGCACGGCCAGCACTGATGCCAACGCGGTGGTGGAGGCCCTGCAGATTATCCCCGAGCCCTCGACGCCGACTTTTACGCCAACGAATACTTTCTCTTTTACTCCCAGCCGCACCCCGACTTCTACGGCCACCCCTAAGCCTTCGGCGACTTTCACTTCGTCTTCAACCTTTACTTCCACCGCGTCCGTCACTCCGAGCCGTACCCCTACAGCCTCCGCGACCTCCACGGCAAGCTTAACGCCGACTATCACTAGTACGACCGCTTTGACCAAAACTCCTACGGCGACGAATACGGTTTCTTTGACTCCGGCCAGGACTTTTACTTTGACACCAACCGGCACACCGACCTCTACGGCTATTTTTACTTTTTCTTCCACCTGGACAACGACTCAAACTGAGACCCCGATTTTCACGCTTACCTCCACTCCCACGGTGAGTCCCACTCTCTCCCTTACCTTGACGAATACGCCGATGGCAACGCTGAGCCCTTCCGGGACTCCTACATCGATCTCAACGGCGACTTCCTCTTTCACGCCGGTTTTTAGCCACACCTTTACGCCGACCACAACACCTACCTTCACGACTTCTTTGACGGCGACCCCGACAGTGACTTTGACGCCCACTTTCACAATAGTCTTCACTCCAAGTTCTACTGCTACGGGTACTTTCACCACGACGGCTACTCTTAGTTTTACTTCCACGCCCACTCCTGTGTGGACGGCTACTTGGACCCTGACTTCCACCCTCTCACCGACCGTTTCGGCGACACGCACGGCAACTCTCTCTCCTTCGGCCACGCCGCCCAGGAAAGGGGGGCCCGTGGTTTATCCCAATCCCTTCACTGGGTTCGGACCGGTTCATCTTCATGTGCCTTTTTCCGGCGCCGCGGATGTACAAGTGGAACTCTTCACCGCCGCGTTTCGAATGGTTCAGCAGAAGAGTTATACCAACTGGCCTAGTGGAACGGATTTGCCCCTGGTTTTAACGGATAAAGAGGGAATGGCTTTGGCCGATGGCGTTTATTATTGGGTGGTTCAGGCCCAGGGAAACCGATGGACGGTTAAATTCTTAATTCTTCGCTAAGCCCTTTAAAAACGCTCGTCTTGAATAATAAAAAGCCATTAAATTAATAAATTATGAACATTTGATCTGGAAGGTCTTTGTTAGTCTTTTATCACTCAAAAGCGCTTTTTAACCAACGTGACCCTTTGAAGAGGTTGTCTGTGGTGAAAAAAATTCAAACGTTTGTATTATTTGTTTTACTCATAACGTTTTGCTGTGCGGTTTCCTCTGTCCACGCCGCGGCACCCGCCAATGCCAGTACTACCGCGGGAGTTGATGGCGACTATATAAGAGTGAACCAAGTAGGTTATCTCTCCAGCGATACCAAAGTGGCCATCGCTTTTTCCAACACATCGCTTTCTACCCAAACTTTTTCCATTATCAATTCCAACGGCGGCGCCACTCTTTTTGGACCAGCGGCTTTGGTAGCCACTTCGGCCTATGCTCCCTTTACCTATCTCTATAACGAGAACTTCAGCGCTTTCCAACCGACGGCGGCTGTTACCTGTTACGTCCAGGATTCGGATGGGACCAAATCGATTCCTTTTGTTGTCGGGCCCTGCGTTTATCAAAGTACGGTAGCGGCCGCGGTTAATTTTTACCGCGGTCAAAACTGCGGGACCGGTAATGGGTACGGGGGAACAACTCCCGGGGGAGCCGCCGCCCAGGCGGACTGCCACATGGCGCCTGGAACCGCCGGATGGACCACCGACGAGGACGGCATGGTGGTGGACGGCCCCAACAAAGGGACCACGCTGAACGTGGAGGGCGGACTGCACGACTCGGGGGACTGGATCAAATTCATGATCACCATGGCCTGGGTGGACGAGGGTATTCTTTTCGCCTATCAGAACAATCCGACCGTTTTCGGGGATATCTACGGGTCCAACCTTCAGCCGGGCGGTAACAGCGTTCCCGATGTGTTGGATGAAGGCCGGTATATTCTGAACTGGATCATCCAAATGAACCCCAACGCCACGACCTTCTATTACGACGTGGCGGACGGAAGGGACCATGATAATTTTGGAAATCTGGCTTCCACCGATACCGAAAATTACGACACCACGACGGCCAACGAAGGAAACGGCGACCCTTATGGGGCGGTGGCGAAACCCTACCGGCCTGTGTATGGCGGTACCAACGACCAAGGCGGGACTAACAATGCCGCCCGGGCCGCGGGCGCCCTGGCCATGGGCTACCAGATTTGGAACGCCTCCGGCACGACCTTTCAAGACACCACCTTCGCCGCCAGCTGTCTTCAGCACGCCGAGTGGCTTTACGCCCTTGCGAAGTCGGAGAACTATACCCAGGTAGATGTGGATGATTTTTACCCGGTGAATACTCTCGCCAATTACGCGGATTACCCGGAAATGGAAATGGCCGCGGTGCAGTTGTACAAGGCCACTGGAACCGGAAGCTACCTGACCGACGCCCAAACCTTCGCGCCCAATGTCGGGTCTGCCGGCGGGGAGCTGGATTGGTCCGCGAACAATTTTTTGGCCCACCTCTGCCTTTACCAGGTTGCGCCCACCACCACGATCTTGGGCTATATGCAGGCCGACTTGAACGCGGACCTGGCCCGCTACAACGCCGCCGGGAATCCTTACGGCGTGGACTACGCTTACGCCTGGGGCGGGATGGAAGACCAGACCAGCTCGGTGTTTATGTGCCAGGAGTGGAAAAAGTTGAACCCGACGGATACCACTTATGACGCCATGGGCACTTATAACCGAGACTGGCTGCTGGGCCGCAATCCCTGGGGATGCTGTTTTATCCAGGGTTTGGGCACGGTTTACTCCCTCCATCCCCAGCACAATATCGCCATGGCCATTTATCCCACCATCATCACCGGCGGGGCCATTGAGGGGCCCTGTGACTATAACGATTATTCCTCCCAGGGCTCTATCCTGACGGGCGGGGAAGACCCCTACGCGGCCTTCGACAATAATAAAGCCGGAGGCTGGGTTTACCACGATGACAACGGGGATTACGTCAGCAACGAAATTACCTCCACCCAATCCATGTGGAATCTCAATGTGTTAGCTAATTTGGCCGCGGCTTCCTGCTCGACAGGCGCGACCGCGACGAATACGCCGGCGGTTACCAAGACTTTCACACCGACCCTGACCATGACCCGTACCTTGACCGCTACGGGGACGCCTACTCCCACTCCAACCCGGACTCCCACCGCCACGAATACCAACACCTCCTCTCCCACCGTGACACCGACTTTGACGAATACCTTCACTTTTACCGCTACGGCTTCGCTAACTAAGACCAATACGCTGACTTGGACGAGGACGCCGACTTCCTCTTCAACGGTGACCTACACGAATACTCCGGTGCCGCCATCCCCTACGGCGACGGTGACCTTGTCTCCAACAGCTAGTTTTACCAATACCCCGGTTCCGTTGACCCCCACGATGACTTCATCACCGACCTTTAGCCGGACCTTCACGCCGGTAAATACGGTGACATGGACCCCCAGCCCGGTAAATACCGCGACCTCCACTTTAACCGCCACAGGAACAATCCCCGCTACTCTCACACCGACAAATACCTTGGTTCCTCCGACGCTCACCTTAACGCTGACAGAAACAAATACCCCTATTCCTCCGACCCGGACCCCTACCTCCACCTCGACCGCCACTGGGACAAGTACTTGGACTTCCACTTCAACCTATACGCCGCCGGTCTTAACGCCGACTTTTACTTCGACCCGGACCTGGAGCCCTACCTTTACATCCACCTTAACTTGGACAGCAACGAATACCCTCACGGCGACGAGAACTTTGACGCCGGTATTCACCAATACCTTCACCCTGACGCCAACCTGGACCTTGACGAGGACGAACACGCCTGTGCCGACGAATACCTTGACGGCTACGGCGACTCGTACTTCGTCGCCCACACTCACCGCCACGCCATCGGCTTCGCCCACGCCGACGGTTTTGTCGGGTTGTTCGGGTGTGGCGGTCTGGAATGGAAACTTTGTGAGTTACGCCTTGGGCGCTCGGGTGACTTATAACGAAGTGCTTTACCAATGTATCCAAGCCCATACCTCGGAGCCGACTTGGGAGCCGCCTGTGGTCCCGGCGCTTTGGAAAAACTTGGGGGCTTGTTCCGGGGTAGCGGGAAAAATAACCTTAACTTCCGCGGTTTCCTATCCCAATCCCAGCACGACCGGGAACGCGACCTTGTATTACAAGATTCAAGGATTGGACAGCGCGGGAAATACGTTGGATCCGTCGGTGACAATCGAAGATCCCAATGCCACCGTGACCTTGAAGATTTACAGCCTGGCGAGTCGGATGGTTTGGTCGAGAATCCTTTCGGGCCAGGACGCGGTCTCGGGGGAGCATAACTTCGCCTGGAACGGGAAAGACATGACGGGGGTTTCTTTGGCCAATGGGGTCTATTACTACATGGTTACCCTAAAATCTCAGGGAAATTCGAATGTTAAAAAGAGCCCTTTACTCATCTTGCGGTAAGGTTTAAGCCCACCTGGTTATCTTTTACGACTGATCCTCCTTTTACCCCCCAAATTCCCTTATTTTAATTGTTGCAAACTACAACAATTAAAATAAGGGAATTTGGGGAATTTCGTAATCCGCTGTTTTACGTCGGATTGATTTGGATTGCGGATCCACTTGGAAACATGGAATAAAAGAACCGGGGGTTGTGAAAGAATTTGTAGAGCATTTTTTCTCGAAAATAGAGAAGTGGCTTTTCCATTTAGGGACAGTTTTAGGGCGTTTTTTATTTAGCTTACTAAAAACTTGATTAATCAAAATCGGACATTATTCTGACTTTGTTTTGTCACTTTATTTTAGAGGCTGATTTATGAAAAAGCTGTTGGCTATTATCGCGGTTGGTTTGTTCCTGGTTTTGTTCTCATTTGCTTGTGGAAGAAAAAATAATCCGTTATCAGCGACATCAAACAGTATTAAAGTTAAAGACGCTGCCCCGGTGACTGTTGTCACAAACATGACAATTGCGGTAACGATTAGTAATGGATTAACCGTAGCCAATTGCGCTAACAACTCCATCAATTCCAATTTATATTGCGGTCCGTATCCGCCTAACACAACTACTTTTACCGTTCCACTCACTATGAATATTCCGCCTGAAGGAAGTTTGATTGATGGCGCTTTATATATCGCCGGGGAAGATTTAGCGAGTGTTCAAGTCAACGGAACAAATGTACACGTTCTATTGCCAGCGAATGATGCTTGCGGGGCCGTGTTGTGGTCGAATACTGAATTTGGTCAGATTGTTGAATCTTATGACTTTCAAGCCATTTCAAATCTATTCCCAGCCAATGGCCCAAGCAACATAACGCTTAACTTTGAAACGGACGGTTGTTTTGCTTACGGTCTCTTATTTACTTACTCTGAACCCGTAACAACCATTTTAACGCCGGTTCCTAATACGCCTACACCGGTTCCGACTAATACGCCAGTTCCAACCGCTACAGCTACGCCGGTGCCAACTTGTCCGGGTACCGGATATACTTCGCAAGCGGTTTCTTACAAACAAGCAGGCCAAACGTGGTCAAGCGATACTATGCCATTAGGTAGCCCGGCTCAACCTTGCGGTCCGCCTCCATCAGGCAATACTATTCAATGTGCTGGTTGCTTGCTAACTTGTTTTTCGATGATTACGGGTCAAAATCCACAAGCTTTAGACGGGTTCTTAAGTAGTAGTAGTCAACCTGTTACCACTTTTTTAGATGGTGGTGGATTACTTTTAGATAGTGCTTTTGATGCCCTGAATTTGTGTAGCCAACAGACGGCTACCGACCCAACGATTGACGACATCACGGGCCTAATGAGTCAAAACCAATTCTTGTTAATGAAGCTCTATAACATTACAACGGGTGACACTCATTTTGTAATTATTACAGGTGCCGGAAGAAATCCTACAACTGGACAATGTGATTTTACTATCAATGATCCAGGTTCAAGCCAAGCAAACCATCAATACTTGAGTTATTATTCATCGAACGGGTGGCAGTTGATGATTTGTTACGGAATAAATTCAGTGTCGAACACTTGATTTGTGAAAGGATAATTAAGATGAAGAAAAGCACTATCGGTGCATTGTTGTTGTCATTACTTGTTACCCCGGTTTGCTACGGAACAATCAATAAATGGCAAAATACCGACTTAAATATAGTCGCTATTGCCCCGCCAGCATTGGTTTACATTACGGATAGTAATGGAAATAGGACCGGTGCTAATCCAGCCATTCCTTTAAATGCCAACGGTCAACAAATAAGTAGTCCCTTTGGTTTAAAAGAAATCCCTAATTCATTGTCACAACAAACCAATAATAGTGTAGGTGATATTAATACGAGTAATTTTGGTCCAACAAATCACACTTTGTGGGAAATGGACATATACGATGGCGGAAAAAATACATATACAATTAATGCAACGGGTGTTGTGGCAGGTGATGAACATGTTGTAGTTACTGCCATTGTTAAAACGGGTGTTAGTTCAATAAAACCACAAAACCTAGATATTCATATTCTCGTTAGTCCAAATCAAACTAATCAAGTACAGTTAAATTTTGACCCAAACCAAACAACGTTAATGGCTGTACCGATTGTTGCCAATGGTGGCCTATTAAATGACATTAAAAGCGCTTGCGCTTTAGGTCTGATTCAAAAATGGGCTTGTGACTTTCTGGAAGATAAAGCCGAACGAATTCAAAAAGCTCTGGATAACAAGCGTTACGGCGAAGCTAGGGAATTAGTTCAAAGCTTTCTTTATAACCTTGGCGAGCTTGGCGGACACGGCGACGATGATAGGGACTGCCATACGGCTATCCAACCATCCGCGTTAACGATTTTTAAAGCGGACGCCAAAGCTTTATTGGAACAACTAAATACGGATAGACACCACCATTAATAATTAAAGAGGTAAGATGAAATTTCCATATAGAGTAATTTTTACGCTTGGCTTTTTTGTGATTGCGTTATGGGCATCGAGATTTGCGGCGATGCTTATGCTTCATAACTCCTTTCGACCAATCCCGGGAGATCAGTTGGATTTTCAACAGGTTATTTTATTTGGTCTCGCTCCAATAGCAGCTTTGTTGGCTACATGGGAATTTTGGAAATACCATGACCCTAATAAAGGACAAAAGAAGGGTTTCGATTTTGTGAGATTTGGCATCTATTCGCTTGGGTTCATTGTTCTTATGATCGGCGCGCTTCAAACGTTAAAGTTGCGACCGTTTCCTTGGCCTTCATATCAAAATCAAACGACATCACAGCAAAAGATAATTAAGATTTAATTAACAAGGGGGAAAGTATGGCGCTGATTCAATGTCCTGAATGTAAGGCAGATGTTTCTGATAAGGCTGGTAAGTGTCCTAAATGCGGTCATCCCATTAACGCTGTTTCAGTAAAGAAGGTTGGTAAGGTTGTTGGGGTAATCGTATTGGGCTTACTCATTGCCGTTGGTGCCTTGGTGGTCATTGGTCTTAGCTGGAATTACCTTCACAAGGTTCCGGTAGCGGCCAAACCTGTATTGCCGGTGGAATGCAGATACCGCAGAGCCCTTTTGTCCAATGGCTATGTTGAGATTTTCATAAACCATTCATCTAACGTGTTGGGCGTGTTGGCTACCTTTGAGAATCCCACCTTTAAGGCCAAGAAAAGCTTTCGGCTGAATCTTGCCCCCAATAAACCGGTTCAAATTGGACACCTTGAAGGGTGGGACTTTACAGCGGGGGACAAGATCACATTGGAAGAAATCCACTACCAAACCGCGCATTACAACGTACCTTAGTTTTAGCGTCACTCTAAACTCTAAAAGGGGAGCTGATGCCAGATCAACACGAAGACCCAAAAGACGGCTTAAATGCGGATGGATTATTAAGCAGAATAAACCATCCAATATTGGGTGCTTTCATTGCAACTTGGATAGTAGTTAATTGGAAGCCGATTTATATGTTGATTCGTGGTTTTGGTGACCCTTCCCAAACAATCGACTTTGTGATTAAAACCTATTTCACCAATCAAGTTTGGAACGTGATTTACTGGCCTTCAATCTATACGGCTTTATTTTTAGTATTTGGCCCACTATTAAAAGATTTCTATGGAGTCCTGAAAAAATGGTCATTTGCGTTTGCCAATAAATGGGAACCGATAATAAAAACTAAATATAAAGCTGATATAAATGAAAAAACCGATGAAATCGGGACTTTGAATACAATACAAATTAATTTAAGCGATCAATTAGCACAAAGACAAAAGGAACTGGACATATATAAAACGGCTTATCAATTCACAGTAAATAACAAAGCTATCAATACTGGAAATGGTTTTATAGATGTTGCGGCGTATATTCAGCAGTTCAAAGATTTACAAAGTCAGGTTAACCAACTTAATGCCACTAACAGCAAGGTCAATCTTGAAAACCTTCAATTGCGGGCAGAAGTTGAAAACCTTAAGTTAAAATCGAACATTATCAATTGATTGTGAGTAACGCCGGAGCTTTTCCCGGACGACTTAAGACTTATTCTTGATTACTCAAATTACTCAATTTTGTATTACGCTCAAGGATATTGCGGGATATTGCGGTACAAAGTTTCATGTGAGCCAAAAGACCTGTACCAGAGAGAATTGATTGATAATAAAAGGGTTTAGGTGTTTTTACAGGGTTACTTGTTACACTTCGAATCCCGGACGACTCATCACGGACTATGGGCTTTTACCGTTTTCGGCTGGCCCGTTTGAGAACCGTTTGAATCCTCGCGATGAATTCCCGTTTATTAAAGGGTTTGGGCAGATAGTCGTCCGCCCCGGCTTCCAATCCGGCGGCGATATCCTTGGAACTGCCCAGGGCGGTCAGGATAAAGATCAGGATTCCAGGGTGAGCCATCTTCACATCCACGCAGATATCCAAGCCATAATCATCCGGTAGGGTAAGGTCCAAAACGACCAGATCAGGCGGGTTGGTTTCGATTTTTTCCCGGCCTTCCTCGCCCTTGGTAGCGGTTTCAACAGTGAAACCCTCGGCTTCCAACAGGTCACGGGTCAGGGTTAAAACGGCTTCATCGTCTTCAATGATCAAAACACGGATTTTCTCAGGCATGACTGCCTCCCGAACCGGGTTGAACCGGTAGTTTTACGATAAAAGTGGATCCTTTGCCGGATTCGCTTTTCACTTGGATCGAACCGCCCATGGATTCGGCTAATCCCTTGGCGATGGATAAGCCCAGGCCTGAACCGTGCCGCAGGGGAAAACCCTTGGGCTGGTGGACCCGGAAGAACTTATCGAAAATGAGCGTTTGATGCTGGGAGTCAATGCCGATACCGGTATCGGCCACTTGAAGGGTGAGAGAACCGGCTTCGACCTGAAGGGAAAGTTCCACCTTACCTTTTAAGGTAAATTTCATCGCGTTAGAAACCAGGTTGGTGAGGATTTGGCGGAACTGGGTATTGTCCGTGACCCAATTTAAAGAGGGTTCCTGATTGGCCAGTTTCAACTCAATCCCCATTTTTTGAGCCTGGGGCTGGTACAACTCCACCACTTCCCGGGCGAGGGCCAGGGTGTCGAGGGATTCGTAATAAGGTTCCATCTTGGCGGCTTCAATGCGGGCGGTGGTGAGCAGGTTTTCAATAAAGGTGGTCAGGTGAAGAGTGTTGTTGGAAATCATCAGTAAATATTCAGCCTGCTTGTCTGTGAGGGGTCCGGCTTTGCCTTCTTGCATAAACTCTAAGGCGTTCTTGATGGCGTGCAGCGGGGTGCCAAAGTCGTGGGTGACACCGGCCACGAAATCCCGTTTCATCTCTTCCAGTTCTTTTAATTGAATCACCATGGCATTGAAGTCCCGGGCCAGGCTTCCGATTTCATCTGAACGGTCGACATCGACCAGCTTATCCAGCTTGCCCGAACGCACTTGTTCGGTTCCGGTTTGGATGCGTTTTAGGGGGCGTACCAGGTTGTTGGAAAGTAAAACCGAAAGAATTAAGGCCACGAGAAGAGCGGAAACGCCCGCGACGGCGCCCAGACCGATCCATCGGCTGACTTGGGCCCGGACCCGGGCTTCCAGTTTATCGGTGTCATAGGCCAGGGTCACGGTCCCTATTTTTTTGTCCCCGGCTTCCACGGTTTTGGCTAAAAGTTCCGCCGGGCGTCCATCCGCCAGCTTGCGGGTGCCTGGGGTCAAATCGACAGCTTGGAAGGAGGAGGGCAGAACCAGGCGGTTTTTGCCGTTTTCATCGGCAAAAGCGCAAAAGGCCAGGGTGTCTTCTTTCGCGGAGAGGCGGATAAAGTTGAGGACCGCCACATCCTCATGGGCGAAGTAGGCTTCCCGGGCGGCCAGGGCAAAGTTGTCCAATTGCCGGCGCTGGGATTCCCGGATCTCGTTCCAAAAAAGGTATCTGGCACCCGCGATCATGACCGTCAGAGTGACCGCGACGGTCAAAAGGGCGATGAACCCGTGGGTCAAGGAAAGGCGTTGGGTGAGGTTCATGGTTTTTCAGATTCTTTCTCAAGTTTGGCGCGAACCAGGTTGTTTTGCGCTTTGGTCAGGTTCGGGTCGGCTTTTAACGCCTCTTCCCAGGCATGAATCGCCGCGTCCAATTCGCCGTTCAGGTACAGCTTGAGGCCTTTCTCGTAAAGGCTTTGGGCGAGCTTCATTTTAACCTGGGAAACCGTATTTGGCGCGGTGTTCAAGTCCTCCAGTTTTTGACGCAATTTCACGTTATTTGGGTCGGTTTTCAGGGCTTCTTCCAGGTTTTTCTTGGCTAAATCAGGCCGGCCTTTGGAGAGATAAATATCCGCCTCGGTCATCAAGAGTTGGACATTGGGCGCGGATCCGGAAAGAGCGGGGACCGTGTTCTCACCCTTGGGAACGGCTAAGCGCAGGGTCTTCAGGACCATTTCCAAGGTGGCTTGATGGGGATGTTTTTGGAGGGCATCCTTCAACACCTGGACGGCGGCTTCGCGTTTGTTGAGCGCCAGTAGCTGGGAAACCTTTTGAAGGGTGGCGTTGATTTCTTTGTCTTCGTTGGAGGAAACGGGGGCGATGGGCAGGTTGGGCATGTTTAGCTGATCCAGAGCCTTGTTGTATTCGGGGTTAGCGGGATTCAGCTTCACGGCCATTTCAAAATTATTCCGGGCTTCCATCAGAAGATTAGATTTCTCGGCGGCGAGGCCGTCCTGATAAAAATGTTCGGCTCTTTGCAAGTTATATTGGTTCAGGGCACGGGCCCGTCCCGCGGTGGCGGCGGTATCGCCGGGTTTGTTGGAAAGGCATTCCTGATAATCCCAGAAGGCCCGGTCCCAGCGGCTGGCGGCTTCCGCTTCCTTGGCTTTTTGGAAATAGGCGTTGTAAGCGGTGACCTCGGGGGTTTCGCCCCACTTGACGGCCAGTTCTAATAGATGACTGCCGGGCAGGCCCACTCCCGCGATTTGGGAACCAGGGGCGACGGAGAAAAGATAGGCGTAGTCGATGGAAATATCCGCGAGCTCGTAGCCCAGCCCCACCGCGCCCTGGTAGGTGCCGGCCCCCGCGCGCAGGCGCACGCCGTAATCGGCGAAATAACATTCCAATCCACCCTGGGTTTCCAGATCGGCGTTGGAAAGGGATTGGGCGGCGGTGGCGGTCAATTGAAAGGGTCCCTTGTTCACTATTTTTTCCGTCAGCCCCCAGCGCAAGAAGGAGGGCAGGCGGTCATTGCCGATGACTCCAAGATTGGGCTGGTTCAGGTCATCCGCGGAAAGACCTAGGGTTAAATTGAGCGGCATCGAAACCAAAAGACCCGCCCCAAAGGAAAAAGCCGAAGAGGTCAGTTGGGTAAGGGAGACGCCCGCCAGGGGAGTGGATAGGGCGTAGTTTTGGGACAGGTAGGAAAGGGAAAAGCCCGCGGCCAAGTGGTTGAAAAATCCGCCGCTATCGAGTTTTCCGCCCCAGGCCAGTTGGAAACGGTCTTGCTGAATGAAGTTGGAACCCAAATGATCCCAGGAGGCGCCCACGGCCCCAAAGTTAAAGGGGGAAGTGAGAATGGTCAGGTTGCCGGTGGAAATGGAATCATTTTCCAGGCCAGGGAAGAGGCTTTCGTAACGGGCGGAGGATTCCAGGCGTTCCTGAAAAGCCAACCCGGCGGGATTGAAAACCATAGCGGAGGGGCCTTCGGGCAGGGAAACCAGGTTTCCGCCCAAGGCGGCGGCCCGGGCGGGTTGGCTGAAGTCCAAAAATTGAGCCCGGACGGTTTGGGTAACCAGTAGGTACGCTATTAATAAGAAGACGATCTTCATCTTACTTTTCATGAACCGGCTTTCTCTCGAGTAATCATCTTAAAACCGTAATGGAACCCCGATGAACGGTGCCGTCCACGTTGAGTAGGTAGATATAAACCCCGCCTGAAACCATTTGAGCGGAGTCATTTTTCCCATCCCAGGTCACGGGAACCCCCAGGTTAAAGTTCAAAGTCCGGATTGGCTGCCGGTTGAGGTCGAAAATCAGCAATTGACCCGCGCTATGGGACGAGGAAAGGTTGAAACGGGTTTGGTTATTGGTGGGAAGGGCCGGGGTAAAGGGGTTGGGGCCGGGCTGGGTCGGTGAGGAGACGGGGGTGGGACTGATGGTCGGGGAAGAAGTCGTCGTGATAGTGGGGGTTGGAGTTTGCGTCGGAGTGATGGTATTGGTGGTAGTGGGGGTCACCGTGGGGGTCCGGGTTGAGGTCTTGGTACTGGTCAAAGTGGAGGTCGCCGTCGAGGTTTGGGTTGAAGTGGAGGTACCGGTTAAGGTGGAGGTGAGCGTAGAGGTGGGGGTAATGGTATTGGTGAGTGTTGAAGTGAGGGTCGAGGTTGGAGTTGGAGTCAGGGTGAGGGTGAAAGTAGGGCTGAAGGTTTGGGTTTTCGTGGGAGTGGGTGTCGCCGTTGGAATGGGCGGACAAATGATCGCGTAAATGGATAAATTCCCGGTGCTGGCAGTTCCGGTTACGAAGGTCGCGGGAAGGGCGCCGCTATAGGCGACAAACGCGTAATAACCAGTGCCTCCCTCGTTGTACATGGTAATTTGTCCCGCTCCTGTCGGTGGGTTGACGGCCAGATAGTAAGTGTCTGGGGTAAGAAAGGTAGGAGGAACAGTGAAATTATTCCAGCCGGCCACGATAGCCTTGGGAGCGCTTTGGACGATAAGAGTCTGTGGAGTTCCGGTTACGGCGGTATTGTAAATGCCCGCGATCCCGGTTCCTCCGCTGGTCGATGAAAAATAAACACTGATCCCGGTGACGGTGGAAGCCTGCGCCAGGGCATAACTGCCGCTGTCTAAGATGCCGGCGTCATCCGTCAGGTCTGTTCCCACGGATGTCAGACCAAAAGTGCCGCCCCCGGAACAGGGGGGCGTGAGGGTCGCGGTAACCGTGGGGGTGGCCGTGGGAGAAGAGGCGGTGGGCTGGGGAATGATCTGAATGGCCCCGATTTTCGCGTGGGGATCTTTGCTGGGGGTCGGAGCGGTTACCGCGTCAAATTGGAGGGTGATTTGGCCGCCGTTAGGACTGACATTATTCAAGACTTTATCGTCGGCTCGGTTGGTTCCTCCTGAGTCGGCGTAGATGTCCAAATTGGAAATGACGGGGGTGGGGGTTCCGTTGAGGTAGACGTTCATAACGCGTTGGCCGACACCGTCCTGAAAAAGCTCCGCGAACTTCAGTGTGACTTGATAGTTTCCGGCGGGTACGTTGAAGGTGTAGTTCAACGGGGTGCCGGGTTTTTGGTAGTGCTCGTTGTGGTAGAGAGTGGGGTCGGAAGTGCCCAAAATGAGATTGGTGGTGCCGGAAACTCCGCCGCTATCGTAATTTTCATCCGCGGCCCAAAGAAGGCCTTGGCTGTCGGTATAGGGAACATTTTGGGTATTAATCCGCCAAATGGCGGAGGGAGTCGGGTTGAACGTGGGGGTAATAGTGGGGCTGGCCGTGAAAGTCGCGGTGAAGGTGGCGGTTTGGGCGTGGGCCATAGCGGTGAAAAGAAAAACGATGAAAATCGTTTTAATGATCAATGGTGAAAAGCCATGGTTTTTGAGGGTCGTTTTCAAAGAAAGTTCCTGTGGATTAGAAGTTTATTCGGTCTCAGAACCCAGTTCAATTTGAATGATATGCCTAATCTTGATATTTAATGATTTTAGAAGCTCGAAAATGAATAAAACTGCTTTCAATACCAAGTCCGCCAAGAAAGGAATTTCAAATTTACAGATTATAAGATTTTTGCTTTCTTGGCGGTGAAAGCTTTGGGTGTGGGCTTAATTGTTAATTTCTGTACTCCCGGGGACTGCGTTTGACCAATTGATGAAAGAGACGGCTGAAATGGTCCCGGCTTTTGTAGCCCAGCCGGTAGGCGATTTCCCCCACCGTCAGCTGGCTTTTTTTCAACAGGATTTTCGCCCGGTCCATCTTGGCGTCGTTGATGTATTGCAAAGGTGTTTGACGGGTATCTTGCTTGAAAACCCGGCATAAATGTTCAGGTGTCACTTCTAATTGCCTGGCGATGATCCCAACCTTCATGGGTTTCTCCAAGTGGGTTTGGATGTATTCAATGCTCTGGGTGGTCAGGCGGGAATAAAGGGAGCGGGGCAGAAGGGCGGAGAAGCGCTCCTCCATTCTTTGGATCGTCTCGGGGATGGAGCTTTTCCCTTTCAGGAAAAAAGTCACTTCCTGTCCGCCAATCGTTATCCAATCCTGGAAGTCTCCCTGGAAGTAAGGGCATTCCTCCACCAGTTTTCCATGGCGGAGAAAAAACTCGGCCTGGTCCAAATAGGGACGGGCCTGACGGACGGAACTTTCCAGGTAAACCGATTTTAGCCCCGGGTAGGGGGACCCCAAATGCTCCGCGTACCAGGATTGGAAATTTTCCTGCATGATGCTTTGTAAGACCTTAGCCGCGGCTTCGGGGAAGCGGGTATTTTTAGGGATGACATAGTTGAGTCCCCCGACGGTGGATTTTCCCGGAATTTTCAAACTGAAGGATGGGACTGGACACCATCCAAATTGCTCCCTTTGGGATTCGGGAAGCTCCTGAATCATTTGAATCGCGTCGGACCAGTGATGCAGGAAAACGGCGCGGCCTTCCAAAAATTCCTTATAAGGATTTTCATATTCCCAGTTCATGACCTGGGCTGGGGTGATCCCGTTTTTTAAAAAGGTTTCCATTTGCCGGAGAGCGGTTTCCGCGGCTTTGTGGTTCAAGGACCAATCGGGACCGTTCTCGTAAAGTTCCAATCCTTGTGTCCAAATGTAGTCCAGGAACATCGTGAACCGCACGGCGGGGTTAAAGTTGAAGATGAGTCCCTGAAGCTTCTCGTCGGCCTCTCCTTTCAAAATGACGGAAGTCTGCTGCTGCAATTCTTCCCAGGTTTGGGGCGGTTTGAAAAAATATTTTTGAAGCAGATCCTTTCGGAAAAAAAGCAGGCGGATGGAAATATGCTGGGGAACACTAAAGAGATGTTCCCCGATAAGCCCTTTGCGCCAGCCCATATCCAGGAAGGTGAATTGATACTTGGGAAAGAAGTCTTCCAGCGGCAGTAAAAGATCCTGGCGGCCGTAATTATGGGAAGCGGCCACTCCTGTCAGGGCTAAAGGTCCCAGATCGGTTCGCGGAGCGTTCAGAATGGAAGCGTTTGGGCTTTCCACGGCTTTCCATTGGATTTCTTTGCGCCCGAGAAAAAGCCGATCCTTGTTTAACTGACGGCGCAGTGATTGGAGATAAAGTTTTTTGTGGCTTTCCTGAATGAAAAAGGGAGAGCCGACTTCCAAAACGTGGGGGCTTTTTGAAAACGATTTTGGGGCGCTCTGATTTTTTTTATTTTGTTTCATGGCGCGCTGTTTTCCTTCCATCAACCCCTCCGGCGGGTTCAACCGCTATCGGTCAAGATCAGTCATATTATATCAGAATTAGTCATATCATTTAAATTGTCCTGAAACGATTTGAGCCATAGGATTTCTTACGTACTTACGAGTCCTGCAAGACTTGTGAATTTGGGTGGAGGATTGCTTTGACGAGCAAAGGTTTTTTGTCCAATTTGGCTTATTTTGGCCTGAAAACGGTTTCAACTGGGCTGTATTTTGCCTCTGTTTTGAGCCGGTT
>CAWKIY010000164.1:0-3684 GCA_963849245.1 candidate division FCPU426 bacterium
TCGGCCGGGGGTTCCTCCTTTGAAAAAAGGACTGTTTCCAGGGCGAAACGCTCGCTCCATTCCACGGAGGTCTTTTCTTTTTCCTTTTTCGCGCAAAGCGCCCAGAGGGATTCGCGGCCCAAAACAATTCCAAGACAAGGGATGTCGGAAGGCAGCGGTTTTAAAAAATGAAGGACTTTTTCCAATATCGGCGTCGATGTCATGAGAGAAAATTCACCGTCCCGGCGCGCGGGACGCCTGGTTTAGTCCACAAAGGTGACACGGTTGATCTCCTTGAGAGTCGTGGCGCCGCTCAACGCTTTCTCCAGCGCGGCCTGCCGCAAGGTAACCATTCCCTCTTCCACCGCGGCTCTTTGCAATTCATCCACCGGGGACTGGTCCACGATCATCTTGCGGATACGGGGGGTTAACCCCATCAATTCCGCCACCGCGGTACGGCCCCGGTAGCCGGTCTGGGCGCAGAAATCGCATCCCGCTCCCTCGTAAAAAACGTGGGAGGCGTATTTTTTGGGACTTAATCCCGAGGCGGTCAAAAGTTCCGGTTCCGCCTTCTTTTTCTTTTTACACTTCGGGCAGATGACCCGCACCAACCGCTGGGCCATGACGCAGTTCAGGGCCGAGACAAAGCTGTAAAGATTCACGCCCATATGGTTGAATCGGCCGATGACATCGCAGGCGCTGTTGGCGTGAACCGTGGTAAAAACCAGATGTCCGGTCAAAGCGGATTGGACGGCGATTTGGGCTGTTTCCGAATCGCGGATTTCCCCCACCATGATCTTGTCCGGATCGTGCCGCAGGATGGACCGAAGCCCTCTCACGAAGGTGAGTCCCTTTTTCTCGTTCACCGGCACCTGAACGATTCCGTTCAACTGGTATTCCACCGGATCCTCAATAGTGATGATCTTTTCCTGGCCGTCATTAATTTCGCTGAGGGCCGCGTAAAGGGTGGTGGTTTTACCGCTTCCAGTAGGGCCCGTAATGAGCACCATGCCGTAGGGTTCCCGGATGGCGCGCCGCAGCTTCGCGAGGGATTTTCCTTCCAGACCCAATACATCCAGCCGCAGCTGGCTGAATTCCTCATCCAAAGAGGCACGGTCCAGAATACGAATGACCACATCTTCCCCCAAAGCGCTGGGCATCACGGAGACGCGAAAGTCAATATCCCGCCCGTTTAAACGCAATTGAAAGCGTCCGTCCTGCGGCACCCGGGTCTCAGCGATATCGAGTTCGGCCATAACCTTAATACGGGAAACAAAAGCCTTGTTGTGGCGGTGGTCCAGCCTTTCGGTGGCAGGGTAAAGAAGTCCGTCGATGCGGTACTTGATGACCGTTCCCGACTCGTAGGTTTCAAAATGGACGTCGCTGGCTCTTTTTTGAAGCGCCGCCAGCAAAATGGTATTAATGAGTTTCACCACCGCGCTGTCGGTATCATCCAGCGTCGAGGCTGAAACGGACTTTTTGGAACCCTGGTCCGCGGCTTTAGCCTTAAAGTCCTCGGAAAAATCTTTCAAAAGTTCTGAACTAGCGTGGCTTCTTTCCAGCGCGTCCAAGATAGAAGACTTCCCGCAAAGATAAAGCTCCACTTTGAGCCCGAGTTTATGCTCCAGCGGATCCACCCAGCGGTGGGTCTCCAAAGGATTGGAAATGGCGACTTTGAGAGAGCCGTTTTCCCGGCCTAGAGGCAATGCCGTCAGCCGGTAGGCCTCTGAGGCGGGCAGGTTCTCGAAAAGTTCCGACGGTACCGTATGATCCTTGAGACTCACGTAAGGCAGATGAAACTGCTCTGCCAGGGCCTGGGCTAGTTGGTCCTCGGTAATGTAGCGCTTCTCCACCAGCCATTCCCCGATGAACCCCTCCGCTTTTTGGAGGCCTTCTTCTAGTTGGGAAGTTTTCAGCCATTTTTTGGCTGTGAGAATCTCGCCTACGCGTTTTTGCCCGAAAGGATGTTTCATTTCACAATGTCCGTTAGATGAATGATTGGCAGGTACATCACCACAATAACGGTTCCGATTAAAAGCCCCGTCAGAAGAATAAACACCGGTTCAATTAAAACCATCAGCCGCTGAACGCGGTTTTCCAGAATTCGCTCTGAGGAATGGGCGATCTCCTCAAGCATCGCTTCCAGCTGGCCTGAGGCTTCCCCTACCTCGATCAGTTTCACCGCGGACCGCGGCACCATATTCTCGGCCCCCATGGATTGGGAGAATCCTTCCCCTTCCAGGACCCGTTGGATCACCCGGTCCAACCGGGCGGCGTAAGCGACATTTGAGAGGGCGTCCCGGGACACGCGCAAAGCTTCGGTCAAAGGGGCGCCGCCCGACAAAAGGGTGGAGAGCGTGCGGGTTAATTGGGAAACCATAAAGGGCTGGGTAAAGCGGTCCACTAAAGGCATGTGCTGTTTGGCCTCGTCCATCCAATAGCGGCCTTTCTCCCCGGCGGTCCAGGCTTTAAATCCAATCCAAGCCGCCAAAGCGACGCCTGCCGCCAAAACAGAAACTACCGGAAGATGATGAATAACGCCCATCAGGATTCGGGTGGGTAGAGGCAGAGTGGCATTGAAATCGGAATAGAGAGCCGCGAACCGGGGCATGACGAAAGTAAAAAGCAAAGTCATAACCCCCACCAGCACCATAAGCAAAAAGAAGGGATAAACCATCGCCTGGGAAACCTTGCTTTGAAGCGAGATTTTTTGTTTGAGATATTCTTGGTACCGAAGAAGGGGCGAGGCTAAATCCCCGGTTTTCTCCCCCGTTTTCAAAGTCGAAAGGTAAAGCCCGTCAAAAATAAGAGGATATTTGGCGCAGACTTCGGAAAGGGGGTTTCCGGTTTTGACTTCTTGAAGGATACGCTTGAGGGTAGTGGTTAAAACCGGGCTATCGGGACGGTCGGAGGAAAGATCCAGCGCTTCCGGAATGGTCAACCCGGCCTTGAGAAGGGTGATGAGTTCTTGGTTGCATTGGAGAAAGTCTTCCGGCTTCACCCTTTGGCCGCTCAGGGAAAAAAACGTCATGCGTTTCTGCCGGACGCCTTTGAGCAATAACCCTTGTCTTTCCAGCTCCAGCTTCAGCTCTTCCTCGTTCGGGGCGGCCGCCTCGCGAACCAGTTCCCGACCTTCAGAAGTTAAAGCTTTATAAACGTAGATGGGCATGACCTAAACCTGATAAATCATTTTTTAATTTGATCCCAATAAATGAAACCGCTATAAAACGGACTTAGAATATTTCAAATTCATTCCGAAAACCTACGCAAAAAAATCCAAGATCCCAGCTCTTTTACGGGATATCCCGGGTTGAAACAATACCCTTTTTCATCTTTTAAAGCCAATAAAAATCGGGAAAAGCCTGTCGTCTCCCTACTTTTGGGGGTCACGTTAGGACAAGACCACAAGACACGGGATTCTTTTCGGGAGCGGTAAAACACACCCGAACCCATAGACCGATATCCTGAAAATTAAATTTGGAAAACCGGAAAACAAGGTTTGATGGTGGACAAAAAAACGTTTTCGACTCCCAGCCCCATTTAACGAACGATGGCAAGTTTCCCGGTTTTGAGGGTTTGAGTCACACCGTTATTAATCCGCACAACGTAGACATATAACCCGCTGGCGACTGCCTGTTGCGCTTTATTTTGGGCAAGCCAAACCATCGTATTCATGCCTTGAGTCCCCTCGATCGCCGCGTCAAA
>CAWKIY010000165.1:0-12706 GCA_963849245.1 candidate division FCPU426 bacterium
TTTCACGCGCTGATCACGCGGCTGTCCTGAGTAGGCCGAAGGATAAAAGCAATACTTACCGCCTCTACCGGAACCAAGGGCAGAAGATAGTTAATGAGGGTTGCCATCAAAACCAAAAGGAAAAAGAGGTAATAGATAAAAAAAACGAAGCCTGTCATCTCCGGAATTAAAATCGACTTTTGACGGAACCCTCCCCAAACTTCCTGGATCCAAAGCGAGAACCCCAAGGGTAAAAGAGGCCAGAAAAAAGCTAAGCCCTCCTGGGCCAGAACAGCGTAAAATTTGGAATGCGCGTCAAAACTTCCCAGGGAGGTGAAGCCTCCGCCGTGAAGCCGCTGTAAAATGTTATACCCCACTTCCCAATCCCAAAAAGGCTTTCCATAAACCCAAGAATAGAGGGTTAACCAGCCCCCTAAAACCAAAAGCGGGGGTAAAAAAAAGCGAACCCAAAGCTGGGAAACGGAAAAGGGCCAAGGTCTTGAAAAAAATAGAGCCGCCCCCGCCGCCGGTAGAAAAGCTAATCCAAACCAGGACTTAATCCCAATCGCCGCCGCGAACCACAACCCGGCCATGAATAATTCTCGTGGAGCTTTTTGCTTTTCGGAACGATCCAAAGCCTGGGAGAGTTTCCACCACAGACCCATAAAACAACAGACCAAGGGCATGTCCATGGTAGCGACACGGGAATAGAGGATAAAATGTTCCTGGACCGCCATCAGCAAAGCGCAGGTCAAACCAATACCGGCGCTCTTTCCTAATCGGGTCCCTAATTGATAGATGAAATAAACACAAAGTGCCCCAGCCACAGCGGACCAAATCCGAACCGCGGCCTCATGCGGCCCCCAAAGCCATAGAGAAAAACCCTGAAGCCATAAAACCAAGGGAGCTTTTTCCCAAAAAAAATGCCCCTCAAAAAACATGGGAAGCCAATGATGGTCCCGGGCTTCCCCCAAAGCTACATTCGCGTACATCGACTCATCCAAACCTAAAAGACGGTTTTTTCCCAAATCAGGAAGCAAAACCAGAAAATATCCCAGAGCCAAATAGAACCCGAGTGAGAGATTTGATAAAAGATGGGACCAATTAAAAGAAGCGGAGGATGAGGATTTTACGGGCGTGGAAACCATGGCGCTATTTTAACAAAGGGTTTTGAAGACCCGTGAACAAATTGAAAGGCGCGCTTCAAATCTTAATAAGTTACCTCGATACCGAGATAGGGTAAAAAAGGCAAATCGTAAACGGGAGTCTTTTGAGTGTAAGCGGCGTTGTATTGATAACCCAGAACATTTTGAGCATGGAAGAGATTGACGATATCCAGATAGACCTTCCATTGCCAGGTATCGTAAACTGTTTTGAACGAGGTGGAAAAATCTACCCGGGCGTAATCAGGAAGCCGGACGGAATCAGTTGGACCATAGTTCGGGATATAAATAGTCTGGCCGTTGACCACTGTACTGGGAGCGGATAACACCGGCGTATAAGGCTCCCCTGTCCAATAACTGATCTTAACCCCCGCGTCCCAGCCAGGATTGATTTTATAATTACCCACAACGGTAAATACGTTGGGCTCATCGTAGGAAAAGGGATAAAGTGACGCGCCCGGGGCATCCTGCCGCTGGGAAGTACTAAGGGAATAAGCGATCCAGCCGAAGAACCGGTCCGTGGGAGGCTGGCGGAGAAAAAGCTCCAGACCTCGGGCGTATCCGGTTCCCGTATTCAGATAGTTCAAACCCGGTTGGTTCTCGGGATTCGGCACAATCAGGCTGGAAAAGTCTTTTTCGTATCCCTCGACCCGGAAAAAAAGCCCGGAGGCGTCTAATTTCTGCTCGACTCCTAAAACCTCCGCGATGGATTGTTGCGGCGCCAAGTGAGGGTTACCCAGATTTTGATCCAAGTACGGCGCCGCCAGGATACGGTCCGGCGCCTCATCATAAAAACCATAAGAAGCCTTTAGCGTCGTATCCCCCGTCAAATGGTAGGCGGCGGAAGCCCTGGGAGTCAGCAGGACCATAAAATCGGAATTGACGTAATCCAATCGGGCACCGACAGAAAATTCCAGCTTCTTATCCAGGGTTTTGAATCTCTGGTTCAGATAGGCTGAGAAATCATCCGAGTCAGTCGTGTCCTGGGAGCGGATTTTAGAGGCGGTGGTCAGGTTGAAATTATCCTGATCCTCCTCATCGGAGGGGAAGACCACGAAGTAAGCGTTCAGGGAATTGATGAAGTGGTCATATTGAATTCCCCCGGCCAATTGGGTGTCTGGGTCGAAGTCGTGGGTCAAAGAAACTTTTTCGCCGAAATCCTCAATGGTCGTGTCCTCGAAAAGCCCAGGACCTAGAGCGTAATTGAAATAGCTGTTCGTGTGATAAAGCGTATTGGTGAGCGTGTCTTGATCGTCCAGCTGATTGCGGTAATTCAGCCCCTGGCTGTGGTAGCCGTCGTTGAAATTAAAAGCCCCAGCCAAATCCGGGTCATCGGCGGTCACTGTCGCCGCCGCTGAAATCGTCCCGCTCACACTATCATCGCTTCCAAAGGCCACGAAATCCCAATGGACTTGCGGGGAGGGATTGTAGCTGTACTTCACTTGATAATCGCTGAAAACCGGCACCTCAATGTCACCGCTGTTCCCCGTAAAGTCCTTAATGAAAAGATCCAAATAACTCCGGCGGTAGGCGATGGCCAGCGAGCTGTTGGAAGTGAGAGGCCCCTCAATTTCACCCTCGGATAGAAAGAGATTCACATCCGCCCGGAATCCCCACCGGTCTGACCGGGGGTCCCTTTGAGTCAGATCGACCAGCCCGCCCATGGAATTGGGAAACTGCGGCCCGAATCCGCCGGAATAAAAATCAATGTCTTTGACCAGGTTGGAGTCCAGGGTGGAAACGATGCCGAAATGGTAAGGGAAGCCGATAGGAACATTATCGACGTAATATTGATTGTCATCGGGCCCGCTTCCCCGAACCAAAAGCTGGCCGTTCAGCGACCCGGCCGTAATCACCCCGGGAAGCGACTGAAGCGCCTTGAGGATATCCTCTTGGGTTCCGGGTACTTCGGTCAATTCCTGTTTGGACAGCGCTTCATGGCTGACCTGGGTTTGCGACGTCTTATCGCCGGTAATAGTCACTTCCGGCAGGCTGTAACCATCTTTCACCAGAAAGAAATTCTTTTGGAGGTCTTCTTGAACGCTGAAAGAAGGGAGGATTATTTTTTTAAACCCTTCCCCCGCGACCGTTAAACGGTAGATACCAGCCGGTATGGAAATTTTGTAGACCCCGTTTAAATCCGCGTCCGCTGAGAAAGAAGTAACTACCGGAGTCGGGGTAAAAGAAACCGCGCTGGTCAGGCTGTTCCCAACGGCTTCTGGAGTCGGCGAAGAGAGTTCAAGGACGACGGAATCAGTATTACCTACCGCCTCCAAATAAAGAACGGCGCCTAAAACCGGGTTCTTATTTCCCTTTTCAAGAATTTTCCCTGAAAAGGTAAGAGCGTCCGAGCGGATAGGAATCATCGTGAGCAGGAAAAAGAGAAAACTAAATCGAATCAGTTTTACCGTCACGGGGCGCCTGTTTCTCGGGAAGTTTAAACTTTAAGTGAGAATAATCGCGGAAAGGGGTTAAAAGCAATCGCGCCAAACCTAAAACCCCCTGGACGAAAAGGGGTTTTAGGACTATTGCCCTGTTGGAGTTTCTTCCGGAATGGGGGTAGGAGTCGGCAGACTTTTAAGGTAGTACTTGTCGAACACATTCAACGATTTATCATCCTTGCAATCGTCGCAGTTCGAGACCACCTTCTCTAAAACCGTGTCGTATAACACGGAGTCCCTTAAGTAATGAAGACGGTTGTTTTCTTTATCCTTGTCCGCGCCGTAAATACCGGTCAGTTTAAAAAAAGCCAAGTAAGGCTTGGTCCATTGAACCAATTCGATGACCGGCTGCTGGCAGTCCCAATCATGAAACTCCACCCTGCTCACCATTTTTTCCTCAAGCTCGGGGGTAATGTCTTTGGTCTTGCCGCTATTCACGTCCACGAAATAGGTTTTCCAGGAGCCTTCCATGATTTCTAAACGAATGAAAACCTTGAGATTATCCGGTGCCCAATCAAAGTGAATCACATCCCAATTGCCTTGGTGAACGTCATCCCAGCTGGTCGAATGGGTTTTGTCCCAAGTGAGTTTAAAGGTTCCCTTATCCGTTTCATAAATCAAGGGGGAGCCGGCATCCACAATTTGAAAGTGGCGGCGGCTGTCCTTTGTGTTTTCTAAAATAAGGGGGTAACGGAAGAAAAAGCGGTCTCCGACCCGGCGGTCCAGCACCTGTTCCACCAAAATCCGGTATTTTCCATTGGGAGATTCGGATAAATAAACCTGCTGCCCGGCCCGGGCCGCCGTTTGAAGTCCGCCCAGGATCAAAAGAAGAACCCAAAAACCTTTTAAGGAAATTTTCACGAAAATTCCTTTCGTTTTTTTAAAATTAATTCGCTAACTTAAAATGATAAGAAATCGATTCCTCAATCGGGACCGGTTCACCGCCCGCGTAAGCCGGAGTGAACTTCGATTGCCACATGGCGGCTATCGCCGCCTCATCACAACCGTACCCCAAACTCTGAACCAAATCCACCTTTTTTACTGTGCCCGTGGCGTCGATTTCCACTTTTAAAATAACCCGTCCCTCAATATTAGCCCGTTTAGCGGCCGCGGGATAGGCGGGAATAATATGAGTTAAGTCTTGGGGGAGTTGGTTGACCTCCGCGATTGAGCGGTAGTTTCCATTTCCCGCGCCACTCGCCTCCGCGGCGGGCAGGGCCGAAGGGGGCGGCGGGGCGATGACCGGTGTCGGCTGAGCTTTGGGCGCTAAAACCACTTTTCTCGGGGTAAAGGGTTTTTGCCATTCCTCTTCCAAGGGAGCTTGGCTGGCGGGAGCGGAGGTTTTAGGTGAATCCGAGGGGGATAAATCCAGATCAATCATCGTCAAATCGGCGACCCGGTTTCGGCTGATAAAAAGCAGAAGAAACAAAAGCGTCAGGTGGCTTCCCAGGGAAAGCGACCAGGGTTTGAGCGAAAGGGATAAAAAAGTTTTAGCCGTCAAGGAGGAGTCACGCCCAGGGCAACCTTGGTAACCCCAGACTGCCTCACCAAATCCAAAAGCTCCACCACTTTCCCATGGGTCATGGCGGAGTCCGCCGAAAGCACAAGTTTTAAATCCGGATTCGCCGCCGAAGCCTGTTTGAGAAGATTCGCTAATTGTGCTTTCTCCGTCTTTTTACCCTGGTAAAAAATTTCGCCTTTCAGATTTAAAACAAGGGACTGGGTCGCGGGAGCAGTGGGATTGGACGTATAAGCCTTCGGCAGATTCACGGGCACCGACGGTGTGGAAATAAAACTGGCGGTCAGCATGAAAATAATCAAAAGCACCAGCATGATGTCGACCAATGGCACCACATTGATCTGGGTAATGGCTTCGTCGGAATCCTGGGGATTGAAAGCCACGACTTACCTCTTTTTTCTTTCAACATAGGCTAGCAGCAGCCGAGAAAGACGGTCCGCGTTCGAAAGAGACCGTTTAATTTGCCCCTGAAAATAGTTGTAGAAAGCGACCGCCGGAATGGCGATTAAAAGTCCGACTGCCGTGGCCACCAGCGCCTCCGAAACCCCGCTCATCACAACGGAAGGGCCGGAGGTGCCCGAAATGGCTAAGTCATTAAAAGCCTTGATGATCCCCAAAACCGTTCCAAAAAGACCGATAAAGGGCGCGTTGTTCCCCAAGGTTCCCAAGACAAGTAAGTTTTTTTCCAAAGCCATTTTTTCCTGAATCCGCCGGCTTTCCAAAATCTGCTCCAAGGATTCCCTGCCCATAGAAATAGCCGCGAGACCCGCTTTAAGAATCGCGCCCTCGGGAGAAGTCGCTTTTTCCACCAGTTTTTGTACTTGTTGGATTTGCCCCTTGGCTAAAAGCTCGGGCACTTTGTCCCCCAAAAGCTCCGCGTCCCGCGCTTTAGCCCGGAACACAAAAAAACGGTCCCAAATCACCGCTACACACCAAAGCGAAAGGATCAAAAGAATAACCAAAACCCACTCGCCGCCGAGAAGGGATAAAGCTTTAATGGCATGAAGCATGAAAACCTCGTTGAAATGCGTAGATAGAATGAAGAAAACATCCTACACAGAATGGTTGGAAAATTCACCCTCGTTAAAGATAAAAGAATTTGACCGGAGATGAAACGGCGCATTTTATATTGCCAATTAGAGAATAATTTTAATCGGGTGGTTAATTGAACCGGCTTTGAATTTGAGCGATCAACTGAAGCGCAGGTCCATAATCCGGATAAAGTTCCAATGCTTTTTCCAGTTCTGCCATGGCTTCATCGGTCTTTCGCAAATGCAAATAAATTCGCCCCAAATTGAAGTGCGGATAATGTTTGGGCTCATATCGTTCGGATTGGGTAGCCTTTTCCAGCCAAGGAATCGCCTCTTCCCATTTTTCCTGTTCAATGTAATAGGCCCCGATGTCGTTATAGGGATTTCCAAAGGAGGGATCGGCTTCAATAGCTTTCAAACATTCCTCAATAGCCTGGGGATAATGTCCTTGAAAAGAATAAGCCCAGCCTAAAAAAGTATGTGCCTCCGCTGTAGGAAAAAGCTGGAGCGATTCTTTATAAAAAAGAATCGCTTTTTCCACATGGCTGTCCATTTGAGCCTGGTAACCCTTCATCCAAAGAGCCCGGGCTTGAGCTTGTTTTTCACGGTCACTGGATTCAACTGGATTTTCTGACATAAATAAACCTTTTGTCTTTGAAAAATCGGTGAAGGCCAACCTTTGTCACATTTTATAAATAGGCCCGTTAAACAGAAAACAAGTTTCTCTGAAAAAATTATAGAGACTAATTAAAAAACCATGTTTTCGATATGAAAACATGGTTTTTTAATTAGTCTTTTCTAGAACCAAAATTTGAATTTTTAAGGCTGGACGAAAACCTCAATTTTATCGTTGCCCACGTCTCCAACAATAATGTTGCTATTCCAGATTGCAACGGAAGCAGGAACAAAGGTTAGAGACTCCGGATCGCTAATCGGCATTGTAAAGGCCGTTAAAAGAGTTCCACCGGTGTTGTTAACATTATAGACTTCTATCTTATTGTTCCCAGCGTCTGCGACATAAATATGGGTCACAGGTCCGGCGAGTATAGACACCGCCATACCGTGAACAATACAACCAGCGATGGTAGTAACAGGACTGCCAATGACGGTGGTTCCGCTTGAAGTAAAGGCTTCAATAATCGAAGGACTATATCCTGTGTCACCCACCCAAACATTACTATTCGTGTCGACAGTAACCGCATAGGGACTCTTGAAAGGAAGACTTGGCATTAAACTGCTCCAGCGATGTATCCACTCCTGAACATAAGTAGGTGCGCCATATAATGCGAGTTCATCTACAGTCGCATTTCCTGTGTCAGCTATATAAACTAATCCGTTCGAGTAGTCGACAGCCATCCCCTTAGGTGATAAAAAAGGAACCCCAGAGTAACCATCCCCGACCGTAGGAAGAAGGCCATTACCGTATTGCGTTCCCGTCCACTCACCGCCGTTTCCTGTATAAAGTGTCGCAGCACCGCTTGAAGTCGTATCAAGTACCGCCGCCGCACCCGCCGGGCCGGCTCCACCTGGATTAGCCCATCCTTGAGGACCTACCAACACAATCGTTGTTCCCTGCCAAGGCGGAGTAATATTGGGGGTTGGATAACCTGTAATCACTGCATTTCCCCAAATCCCTCCAGTAAGGGCCCCAGCCGCTATGGTGTATTGTTCTAACTGAGTTACACCAGGTTCTGCTTCCGACACATAAAGTTGATTATTGTAAACACTCATTCCATTGGGCTTTGCGGAAGCCGCGTAATTATTCGTGTAAACGGGGACGGTTGCCGTTGGATAAACCGGAGTAAAGGTAACTGTAGGCGTTCCCGCACCCGGAGTATTTGTGATTGTGAACGTATTTGTAATTACTGGAGATTGTGTTCCGGTAAAGGTAAATGTAGCGGTATTTGCCGGGCTTCCCGAGCTGTTATGCCCTAGATTGGGGTCGGTGGGGCTTGGGCCACAGGATGTCATTTGAATCATCATTAAAACTGGAAGAACAAAAATTAAAAAGACGATAAAAAATTTCCGCATCTTGACCCCCGGATAGCGAATACTAAATCATGTTGACATTATACCCGCATTATAAAATATATCCAATCGGCGTCACCTACATTCAGCCTATAACCACAGGGTTCTAAAGAGCTTTTTCACTCGGTTTGAAGTTTAAAATAAAAAGCCTAGGATTATTAAATCCCAGGCTTTTTTATTCTCTCAAAGCAAAGAATTCACCCAAGGTTTTCGAACCCCTTAAGGCGTCGGTGTGGCAGTAGGCGATGTAGGAAGAGCCGTGAATGTCGAAGTTGGGACAAAAGTAGGCGTAGGACTTCCAGGTGGTTGAGCTATCGTCGCTAATGCCTGTCCAAAACCAGGATTGGTGCTGGCGCTGGAATTACAGGACCAATTGAGAAAAGCGCCGAATAAGACCAATCCTAAAAAAAGAGAAGAAATAAAAATGGATTTCACAAAAACCTCCCAAAAGGAATTTTAAATTATCCCTACTTCTCTACCCTGCCCTAATAAAAGGGGGAGTTAGTCCATAAAAGCTACAGTTCCGCCAACATAGAAATCCAAACCATCACCCTCCAAATTGGTGGCCTGAGCTGTACTGCCCGTAAGAGTAAGAGCGTTTCCTGGTTGTCCGGTCACTCCATTAATTTGGTTAAATCCATTAAATCTTTGAATAGCGCCACCCATTATTGAAAAATCATTACCGAGATAGATTTCTAATCCAATGCCTAAATTAATTCCAATGCCCGAGAGAGTTGATTGAGAAAATACGGTGCTTCCATTGGAATAGGCGACAGCAGAAGCGTTTTCGGTGACAATCCAAGGAAAACCAACCCCTAAGCTAAAAAATGGTTGCGCGGGAAGTTCGGTAAACAAATACCGTTTGAAATCGATATTGATAGATTGATAACTGGAAGTGCTGGTATAAACGGTAGGGCTACCACCGGTCCAGGTAGCCGAATGATCATCACTCCGCCAATAACTCAATTCCACGGCATAGGCACCCTCACGGTGACCCACTAACCCGCCAAAACCAAACTGCCTGTTAATGGATGGAACAAGGTCGGTCTCGTTGGCGGCAGCAGGAAAAGTAAAAGATAAAGTGCCGTCAAAAGGAAAGTTTTGGTTGATTGTCATCGAATCAAAGAATCCGCCGATATAAGATCGGCTTTTAATAAAATCTTTAGTGGAATTGGTATCGTCATCATCTAAAGCCCAAACAGATGAGCTAAACCCGCTGAACAAGGCTAAAAGCATCACCAAAAACGCGGCTTTTTTAAATTTCATTCGTGGTCCCATCCTCGAATTAGCGTTGACGAAAGCAGGCCAAACTCAGGGTTTAGCCTCGTATTGGCTTTTATTTTAACCTAAGGAGCTTGAGAAATATAAGAAAAACTTTAGATAAGCCCGGAAAAGGCTTTGGATTAGAGCTTTATGCTCACCACCACGAAAGGGCATGTCTCGAAAACATTCGAGAATGAGAGAAAAACCAATAAAAAAGGCCACGACAACGCCGGGGCCCTAATAAAAAGCTTTAAAATTCAGAGAAAAATTAAGGAATAAAGTTATAAATCGCGTTGTTGTAATAATCAGATACCAACAAATCACTTCCCAACACAATTACCCCATCAGGACTGCTAGGAGACATAGGCCCCGAGCCGGCCGAAAGCAAATTTCCACTCAAATCATACTGTTCAAGTTGTTCATTTGCGGAATCAGCAGCGTATAAGTTACTACCGTTGACCGCAATACCGAAAATATCAGAATTAGCGGACGCTTGCCATTGTTTGGAATAACTGCCAGGTATACTGAAAACGTCGATAATGCTGGCGTTTAAACTCGATTGATAATCAGCGATATAAATATTACCGCTTCCGTCAAAAGAGACGGCACTGGGCTGGGCAAAAGAATTAGTGATGTTTCCGCCACTCCAACTCTGCCATTCATTGGATAACGTCCCAGAAGAAGTAAATTTTTCCACAAAGCTATTTCCCGTATCTGCCACATAAACATTGCCAGTTGCATCAACCGCAATCCCCTCGGGGCTGTTAAAGACTCCGGGACTCGACGTAGGCGTCCAAGAATTCCAAGAAGTTATCATGGTACCGGCGCTTGAGAATTCATAAACAGCGTTATTCAATTGATCGAGCACATAAACATCTCCGCTGGAATTAACCGCGACTCCATTGGGTTGACCGAAAGCAGTGCTGCCATAAGCGTTCCAGGGAGTTTGAGAAACTCCATTACTGAAAATTTCTACTAAACCGGGAGTTATGCCATCTCCTACAGCAACATAAATCGTTGTCACAGTAACAGAACCATTGAAAGTGACACTAGCAGCCAAGCCATTGGGAGGATAAATGCCCGTTGAACCAGTACTCAATGGTGTTCCTGTTGGAACAGGTATCGATGTGGCATAGGTGCTGGTAGCGGTAAAGGTCCACGTTCCAGTAATTGTATTCGTAGGAGTCACCGTATTGGTTGTTGTCGATGTATTCGTCGATGTCGGCGTGTTCGTCGGCGTATAAGTGATAGGCGTATAAGTCGGTGTCATGCTGGAGGTAATGGTGAAAGTCGAAGTATAGCCTCCAAAATTAGTAGCGGTTATGGTGGGGGTTACAGTTAATGTGCCTGTCGCGGTCGGAGTAAACGTGGGTGTTGAAGTATAACCCGCCCAATTGGTGGCGGTTGGATTAGGACCGGGAGTGGGGGTCGCGGGGCCTGTGGGACTCTTGGAGCAAGCCATTGGAACAGAAACAGCCGCCAATATTAAACCTAAGAGTATAAATAAATTTTTCTTCATCCGAACTTACCTCTGCCTTTCAAATCATCCCTTCAAAATGCTACTGAGCAAATTCAAAAACTTCGTTTAAAACTGAGTCCGTTATATAAATATTATTACTTAAATTGGGATCTACTGCGATGCCCTTAGGACTCGTGAGATTGCCGATTCCAAAAATATTCGTAGGAACGATATAGGAATTAAGCAGAAATTCTTCCGACTGATGATTGTTCGTGTCTGCCACATAAAGGCTGCTATTTACATCGATGGCAATTCCATAGGGAGCGTTGAACCCTTGGACCGCAATAACAGGGCTAGACGGCCACGATGTGAGTATTGCCTCCTCGGCCGAGGAGTGCTCGACATTGTGACGCGAACGATCCCAGACGCGATTGTCCTCGACGTTCGTTTGCCGGGGCGGGACGGCCTTCTCGGCCATCAAAAGATCTGCGTCTGCGTGTCGGCGATGCACCGATCATCATCGTGACGGCGTTCGGCAATCTACAGACCGCTGTTTGTGCCATCGAAGAGGGGGCTTACGACTATCTCGCCAAACCGTTCGATCTGGAGCAGGCGGCCGAGATCATTCGCCGTGCGCTTTAGGCAACGCGATGCTGCCTGCCTCCGCTCTGCCGACGCTCTCGAAGGAAGAGGCTGCCGAGCAACTGACAATGGCCGGCGAGATGCTGATTGGTTCGTCACTCGCTATGCAGTCGATCTTCAAGCAAATCGCGCTGGTCGCGGGAAGCGACGTGCCCGTATTGATCACGGGAGAAAGTGGCACCGGCAAGGAGTTGGTTGCGGCAGCCATTCATGCGCACAGTCGTCGGCGCAGCGCCTTTCGTGCCGGTCTCTGGCTGTGCTGAGCGAGGGCGTCATCGAGAGCGAACTGTTCGGTCACGTCCGGCGCGCGTTTGACGGGTGCCGATCGCGACCGCCAGGGACTGCTCAAACTGGCCGACGGCGGACAGTATTGCTGGACGAGATTGGGGACGTGCCGCTGCCCGTGCAGGTGAAGCTGCTGCGTGCCATCGAACAGCGGGAAGTGACGCCTCAGCATCCGCGCCGGCAAGCCGATCAACAACGGCGATTACATGTGTCGCAGCTCGCTCATGGCCATCATGGGTCGGATGGCGACTTACACCGGCCAGGCTATCACCTGGGAGAAAGCGCTGCATTCGCACGAAGACCACACTCCGCCGCACTACGAATTTGGGCCGCTGCCGGAAGTCGCGGTTGCCCGGCCGGGGATCACGAAATTCGTTTGATCTCGGCGGTTCTTCGAACCGCCGCTAAATGACTTTGCCGTTGTTCCCAATTTATTCTTTCATGGCATCGTAGATCTTGGGTTTGATAGCAAATTCCACGCGTAGGTTGAACGGCATGTATTGCTGGAGCACAATGACGAAAAAGTCCTTCTGCGGCGAAATCCAGAAATGAGTACTGGCCGCGCCGCCCCAGCCATATTCGCCCTCGACCCGATCGGGAACTTTCTTGTTCGCGGCAAACCGCACGGAAAAGCCCAAACCGAATCCAGTGTTCGGTGCGGCGCCGCCAAGCTTCAACGCCTCTTCGGGCAGTTGGTTGTGCGTCATCTGTCCAAGGGTATCTTTGCGCAGGATGCGGGTGCCGAAAAGTTCCCCTCCGTTGGCGAGCATCTGGCAGAAGCGAGCATAGTCTCGAACGGTGGAAATCAGGCCGCCTCCACCCGAAAGAAGCTTTGGCCGGGACCGGTAGGCGCTGGTGGCGGGGGCGTCAATCACCTTGAGCGTCCCTTTGTCCCC
>CAWKIY010000166.1:0-44763 GCA_963849245.1 candidate division FCPU426 bacterium
GAGAGCTCTGGATTTTAAGGTAGGTCCTATTTATCAAACCTCTCTTCAAGTAACGCCTGAGGAAAAATTGTATGTGCGAAAACTTTTTGACCGGTCAGGCATTAAACCCGGTCAAAAGGTCGCTGTTTTAACCCCAGGGGCTTCCTGGCCGGCCAAGCGCTGGCCCTTGGAAAGGTTTGTGGAATTGGGTTTTATGCTTCAAGCCCGGGGTATCAGGCTTCTTTATTTATTTGGC
This sequence comes from candidate division FCPU426 bacterium, assembly GCA_963849245.1. Classification (GTDB taxonomy): domain Bacteria; phylum Oederibacteriota; class Muellerivitia; order Muellerivitales; family Muellerivitaceae; genus CAWKIY01. Next base: position 236 of record CAWKIY010000166.1, read on the forward strand.
CCCAAAGAAGAGGCGTTAGTCGAGGAATTCGAGGGCATGATGAATAAAGACTGGATTTTGATTAATCAGCCTTCGCTCCGAGGACTGGTAGCTTTTATCGAGGCGGCTGATGTGTTGATCGCCAATGACGCGGGTCCCATGCATGTAGGACCGGCGGTAGGGACGCCGACTTTGGGAATCTTTGGGCCGGGAGAACCTGAAGTATGGTTTCCTTATGGGAAACCACATCAGGCCCTCTACGCTGAAATTGGCTGCAGCCATTGCGGCCTGGATTTATGTCATTTTATGGCTTGTATGGACCACCTCACCGCGGAGCAAGCGGCTAAAGGCGTTCTGGAGCTTCTCCGTACTTCGTAACTCAAAAGTAACTCTAGCTTTCTTGGCGTGGAATCCCGCTGGTAAATTCCCTAACAAACTTTCCCCAACTCAAAGTTTCACTTTATAATACCCGGACTTTATCCCCTCTTGAGGAGTCACCCGTGTTCGGCAAAGGCAAAATCTGGTTCGACGGAAAATTAGTGGATTGGAAAAAAGCGAATATTCATGTCCTTTCCCATGTCATTCATTATGGGTCCTCGGTATTCGAGGGAATCCGCTGTTATAACACCAAACAAGGGTCGGCTATCTTCCGTTTGGATACTCATGTTGACCGTCTGTATGACTCCGCCAAAATTTACCGTATGGAAATTCCCTATACCAAGAAACAGTTTCAAGACGCTATTTTAAAAGTCGTTAAAGTGAATAAACTGAAGGCCTGCTATATACGGCCCTTTGTGTTTCGCGGCTATGGCGCGGTGGGGTTGTATCCCCTGAAGAATCCACTTCACTCCGCTATCGCGGCCTGGTCTTGGGGTTCTTATTTGGGGGAGGAGGCTTTGGAAAAAGGGATCTCGGTTCGCATCTCGTCCTGGCAGCGTCAAGCTCCCAATACCTTCCCGGCTTTAGCGAAGGCAGGCGGAAATTATTTGAATTCCCAGCTTATCAAGATGGAAGCGGTGCAGGACGGTTTTGATGAAGGTATCGCGCTGGATCATTATGGCTATGTCTCCGAGGGTTCGGGCGAAAACGTCTTTATTGTGAAAAACGGAGTCATCTTTACGCCTCCGACGAGTTCGGCGATTTTGGCGGGGATCACCCGTCACTCGATGTTCGTTTTAGCCCGGGATATGGGGATTGAAATCCGACAACAAGTGTTGCCGCGCGAAAGCCTGTATATCGCCGATGAAGTGTTTTTGACCGGAACGGCCGCCGAATTGACGCCGGTGGCGAAAATCGACAATATCCAAATCGGAAACGGCAAGCGCGGGCCTATGACAGAGAAAATCCAGAAGGCTTATTTTGACATTCTTAAAGGGGAAACACCTGATCGTTTTGATTGGTTGACTCCCGTTAAGTAGGCGATGACGCTTCACCTCTCTTGTCCGCCCCAGCGTATCCTGCTGATTCGTTTCAAGGGAATCGGGGACGTCATTCTTTCGACGCCCCTGTTCCGTGCCATTCGCAAGCAATTTCCCGCGGCTGAAATTCATTTATTAACTCGTCCTTTTTGCGAGCCGGTCGTGCGACATAATCCTTATCTCAATAAGATTATCCTCCAACCGGAAAAAACCGCTTCATTGAGGGAACAAATCCGGTTTGTGCAGGGTCTCCGCTCGGCTCATTATGACTGGGTTTTAGATTTAGCCGCCGAACCCCGGTCGGCCTGGTTGACCCTGGCGACGGGAGCGGCTTTGAGGGCGGGATACGCTTTTCGGGTGCGCAAGTGGGCTTTCAATCACCCTATTCCTAAAAACAAAATCCGCAAATACCAGGCTGAGGTTAATCTCGATATTATTCGAGCGCTGGGAGTGCCGGATCAAGGCAATCAAACTGAGATTTATTTAAGCCCTGAGGAAAAGAATTGGGTTGAACTTCTCTTCGCGCGGCCCGAGATGAAAGACATGAAATACCGAATCGGTTTGAATCCAACGGGAACTTGGTCTTCTAAACGCTGGCCCACAGCTCATTGGCGGGAATTGATTGAACGAATTCATGAGCGATTTGGCGTGAAGCCCATTCTGCTTGGCGGTCCAGGCGATGAGACGCTTATCGGCGAGATTCGCATGGGATTAGAGGAAAAGACGTTGATAAAGCCCGAGACGAGTTTGCTTCAAGCGGGGGCTTTTGTCTCGAAATTGGATTTATTGGTAGGAAATGACGGGACACCCCAGCATTTGGCCCAGGCTTTTGGAGTGAGAAGTCTGACTCTTTGCGGCCCTCATTGGGGAATGAGTTGGACAAAGCCGGGGGATAAACGGTTCCGCTACCTTCAATATTTCCTGGATTGCGGGCCCTGCGACCTGAATGTGTGCCCTTTTCCTAAGGAAGCAGGAACCGCGGCGCATGTCCATCAAGAGTGTTTATTAAAAATAACCCCGCAAAGGGTGCTGGAAACCGCCGCGGAAATGCTGGAAGGTTAAAAGCTTTTCCTGAAGAATCCGCCGCCGATGAAGCCGCCTAAAGCCAATAAACTTAAAAATAAACCGAAACGAAAACTGGCGGGTTCATAAACCAAGTCCACTTGTTGATTGTCCTTAGTGATAGTAACAGATTGGAAAATACCATCCGCTAAAAAAAGATTTTTCGGTTTTCCGTCGATCCAGGCCCGCCAGCCGGGGGAAGCGTTTTGGGTGATTACTAAAAATCCTTTTGAGTGAGGCGGAAGGTCGTAATGGTTTTGAGATAAGGTGCGAGCTGTTAAGGCGTGCCGGGGAGCGGGGGAAATGTCGGTGTCATCTAAATAAAGCCTTTTGAGGGGATCGGCGGCCCCGCTGGCAAAAGCGGTAAAAGCTTCTTTGCGGCTGCCGGGTTGAGCCGCGCCGGAAAAAAGAAAATGGCTTCCTAATGAGTTGGGGTTTTTCCAAAGAGTCCAGGTGCCATCCGTTTGAATTTTCTCGAAGGGTTTCGGCATTTTATCCTCTGTTAATTGAAGAAGGTCTACTCCTAACAAATTAATGAGGTTCCCTTGGGCATAGGGAAAGTCATATTGGAAGTAAAGTTCCGCGTCCATGGTTCCCCAAGAAGGCCAAGTCGATCCGTTAAAGTTAGCGAGAGGGAGAGAAACGAAAAGATTCGAGTTGGGAATGAAATATTTGAAGAGGGGAAGAAGACCGGGATCGGGGAGTGGGGTATAGAGGCGTTTTTTTTCTTCCACATTAGCCAAAATCAGGATCCTTCCAGAACCGAGATGACTTTTTATGTTTTGGCTTTTCGCTGTCAACTGAGGATTGTCGGGGAGGAGGTTTTCTTCCAGAGGCGAGGTCCAAATCGGATAAAGAAGATTCAGGATGGCCGCGGCAAGAAAAGCCCATTTCCATCGGCCTGGTTTCGGGAACAAGCTTTCTAATAACAGGCCCAGCGTAAAAAGCATCCAAACATTGATGACGACCCAGCTTTTAGCGGGTTCTAGAAAGGCGGGAGAGGGGATTTGGAAATAGTGGAATGGAAGAAGAAATAAGCCTAATGCCCAAAACAAAAACAGAAAAAAGCAGGTTAGGAAAAAACGTTCCCGCTTTTTGAGAGAGGACCAGCGCCAGAGCCCCAAGGCTAAAACGGCCAAGGGGAGAAGCCCTGAATAGAAGTTAAAGTAAAAAAAAGTGGGAGAAGCCACATAGTCTGGAACTCCGGGCTGCGCTAGAGCGCCAGGATTGAAAAAGGTCGGGAGGTTGGAAAAGGGAAGGACGAAGCCGGGGTTATCGCTGACAGCGGGAAGCCGGGCGGCATTGAGAAAAAAGTATTCCATGGAGGGAATCCATTGGCAGGCCGAAAGCAGGGCGGTGGTCGAAAGGGGAAGAACTAAACGTCTCCAATGGCTCCCGTTCTTTTCAATGACGGTATAAAGACCGCAGGCTAGAAGGGTGTAGAAAATAATTTGCGGGTATCCGGCGAAAACTTGAAGAGTTAAAAACAAAGCCAGCTTGAGCTGTCCAAAAGGCTTGGAATCCAAGGTTTCCTGAAACCCCAGGAATATCCAAGGAATCCAGGCCATGGTATCCATGGAAGAGTTACTGCCTAAGTGGTTATAAGAACAGAGGTTCAGAAGCGCGATCGCGGAAACGCTAAAGGCCCAGAAGGTCTTTACACTGGAATTTCTTAAAAAACAGAAAACCCCCGTGGATAAAATCAGCAGGTGAAAAACGCCCGAATAGTTCCAGGCGCAAAGACCCAGCCAGCTAAAAAGCTGGGTGCCGGGATAAAAGGTCTCAGTTTGCCAGGTAGCCAGCCAGGGAATACCAAAGGCCGAGAGCGGGTTCCAAAGCGGGAGATGTCCCTCTCGAAGAGAGGTCAAAACCGACCAGCGGACCGGTAGGTTCCAAGTGTCGTTTTCAGGACAGGCCGTATGAAGATCAGGATTTAAAAGAAGACGGCCATAGGCCATGAAAATAAGAAGGCCCCAGCCTAAAACCAGGAAAAGAAGGGTTTGAAAAGCCGAAGGCGCGGAAGTTCTTTTCATAGGGTTATCTTACACAAGAAAAGAACGGAAGGGGTTCGAGAAGAAACGCTTTTAAACTAAGCGTTGAACTCGCCGCCGGAGATTTCGGGAACCAGTCCCATGTCTTTGATCATTTGATGGTCAGCGCTTTCACCCTGGCCGCCGGTGGTGAGGTAGCCATTGGTGAAGATCGAGTTAACCACGTACAAAACCAAAGGTTGAAGCGAACGGAAAGTGACTTCCCGGCCTCCCGCTGCGCGCACATCCACATCGGGATGAACAAATCGAAACAGGCTTAAGACCCTTAAAGCGTAATAGGGTTCCACGTTTGGGAGATGGGCAAATGGAGTTCCGGGACGGGGGTCCAGGAAGTTAACGGGAACCGAGGTGGCCCCGACTTCCCGTAAAGCGTAACAAAGCTCAATGACATCGTCCGCTTCTTCGCCCATGCCGATGATGCCGCCGGAACAAACTTCCATACCGGCTTCTTTGGCGTAGCGGGTGGTTTGGACCCGGTCTTCGTATTTGTGAGTAGAGACGATTTTGCCGTAAAGGCGTTGAGAGGTTTCTAAGTTGTGATTGAAACGATCGACGCCGGCTTCGGCCAAACGCTTCGCCTTTTCAGGGTTCAAGATTCCCAAGGAAGTGCAGACCTTCACGCCGACTTCCGACTTGATGCGGCGGGTGGCTTCACAAATAACATCCAGGTCCCGGTTGCTGGGCCCGCGGGTGGCGGTGACCATGCAGTATTTCCAGGCGCCGGCGGCTTTGGCTTTGCGGGCGCCGTCAACCAGCTTCTCGACTTCCATCATGGGGTACTCAGCGGCAGGGGTAGTGTATTTGGACGATTGAGAACAAAAGCCGCAGTCCTCAGGGCAGGCCCCGGACTTTGCGTTTTGAAGCACATGAATGCGGACTTTGTTGCCATGAAAATGACGGCGGACCCGGTAAGCGGCATGAACTATCGAAAGGGTTTCTTCGGCAGGCGCCTGAAGTATTTGCTTGGCTTCTCCCAGCGTTGGGGCAATTTTTTGAAGAGCCTTATCGGCCAGGTTTTCCCATAAAGAGGTTACTGGAGCTATGAGTGAAGCCATGAGTTAAGTCCTTTGATAAGAGGGGGTTTAAATCCGAGAAAGTATAACACGGGCTTTCCTGGGGCTTAATTGAAAACCTTCTTAAAAAATCTCCACTTTAAGCGAAATTCTTTTATCCTCTAAGGATTCTTGGAGCGAGGTTAAGGATGAGCGGACCTAAAAAGAAAAGAAAAATGCCGAAGCTTTTCCAATTTTTGATGGGTTATGCCTTGGGATTTGCGTGCTGGTTCTCCGGACTTCATTGCCTTCAAGCGGATTCACAAGGGAAAGTTTCGATTTCAACGCGGAAACTGGGGCGCCATTTATTTAAAGTGTTTATGTGGACCTTGGAAATTTGCCTCGTTTACAACCTTCTGGTGATTTACCGGGCCTGGATTTTAAGCGCGACAGTTCCGGAGATTGCGACGGCCTTTATTGTAAAGTCGGTGGTCTTTCTTTATATAAAGGTTTTTTGGCCTCAGGTTTTCCCGGAGATTCTTCCGGGAATGCATGTATTTTTTTGTCCCCAATGTTTTCAAAAACAAACTTTCCGGTTTTTACCCGTTTCCTTTCAGTTTGGGTTTTTCGTGACTTATCTTTGTCGGTATTGTTTTTGCCTGGTGAACGGATGGGGCGAGCAGATTTTTTATCCAGTGAATATTCCCTTTAAAAAAGTCATTCCGAATCTGGTTCAGATGATCCCCATCGCGCTTCTAGGAGTCGGGGCGGGTTATGGGGTTTTTAAGATTTTGTGGGACCTCTTTTAGCCTTTCTTCGGTCCGCTTTTTTCAAATCCATGTTGACGATGCCAAAACCCCATGATTAAATATGGCCTTTCCATTTCCAAAACATCGGGAGAAGACTGTGCGAAACCAATTTAAATCGCTTGCAGGGCTGTGTTTTTTGGCGGTGGCGGTACTTCTGTTCCTTCCTTCGAACGCCTTGGCGGATTTAAACTTTGGGGTCTTGGTTCCCAACCTGAATATGGCCTATGGCAATACCATTGACTCCATGTATTCCAATATTTTCTGGCTCGTTACGGTCATTTTTGTGGCCACTGAAGGTTTGCTAATTCTTTTTATGGTTATTTACCGTAAAAGACCCGGTCACCGGGCTCATTACACCCATGGTAATAAATGGGCGGAAATCATTTGGATACTGACCCCCCTTTTCATTTTGATTGGGTTGGACATTTATCAAACCGGTCCCTGGGAATATATCCGCATGAATCTGCCGACCGCCGCTGAAAGCCAGCCGGTTCAGGTTTTTGCCGAGCAATTCGCCTGGAATTTCCGTTATGCCGGCCCCAGCGGCAAGTTTGGCACGGATGACGATATTACGACCATCAATCAACTACACATTCCGGTTGGAAAGAAAATCCTGGTTCATCTTTCGGCTAAGGACGTGATCCATAGTTTCTTTATCCCTTATGCCCGTATCAAGATGGACGCGGTTCCGGGGATGTTGAACCGGATTTGGTTTGAGATCGATAAATTGCCGGTTTGGAATTTAAAAACCCAGCAGATGGAATTTTTAACGCTCGATCAATTTAACAATACCAAGGTGGCGTTAGACGGCTATAACATCTCGGCTCAAAAGGTAGGCATTGCCGGAAAGAAAATTTATTCCTACTCCATGGTGAGTCCCGCCCCCAAGAACATCAGCGTGATGTATCAAGGGAAGGTCCAGTCTTTAACGCCGGAAAAGACTCAGGAAGAAGTTCAGTATGTGCAGCATCCGATTGAATTGGCCTGCGCCCAGCTTTGCGGGTTGGGCCATTACCGAATGATCGGTTATGTGACGGTGGAAACGCCTGAAACCTATGACCGCTGGTATAAGCAAGCGGTTAAAGACAAGCTTCGCTCGGGCAGTGATAAGTGGACAAACATCTGGGATAAATATTTCCCTCAATATAACAACGTGAATTAAGGGAGGAACCAGGCATGACGGAACACGCGCACGAAGAAGGCATCCACCAGGAACCGAAAGATTTTTTTCACCGGTATGTCTGGTCTTATGACCACAAGCTGATCGCCAAGCAGTATCTTTTCACGGTTTTCTTTTTCCTCCTGGTTGGGGGATTGCTGGCCATGATGATCCGCTGGCAATTGGCTTATCCCGGACAACCGGTGCCTGTCTTGGGCAATCTTCTGCACGGTCATTTCTTTTTCGGCGACGACGGTAGCATCACGCCGGAAGGATATTTGCAGCTGACTACTATGCACGGCAGCATCATGGTTTTTTTCGTGATGATTCCTTTGCTCGTCGGTGTGTTCGGTAATCTTCTCATCCCGCTACATGTGGGTGCTCGCGATGTGGCCTTTCCGCTCCTAAACGCTCTTTCTTATTGGCTTTATGCTTTGGCGGGCGCCATTGCTTTCGCTTCCTTCTTCTTATCCAAGGGCGCTTCGGAATCGGGTTGGACGGCTTATCCGCCTTTGAGTGATGTTTCGACCGCTACCCCCGGTTCTGGCTTGGGTCAAATTTTTTGGCTCGTCGCGGTTTTTGTGGTTGGGTTTTCTTCTATTGTCGGCGGGCTCAACTTCTTAACCACGATTGTTAAAATGCGCGCTCCGGGCATGTCCTGGGATCGGGTGCCCCTGGTAACTTGGTCTCAGCTCATTACCTCGGTTTTCCAAGTCTTGGCCACCCCGGTTTTGGGCTCGGCGATGGCTTTGATGTTCATGGATAAAGTTTTTGGAACGACCTTCTTTTTGCCAACAGGCCTTCATGACAGCGATGACCAATTGGTCGGCGGCGGGGGCGGCGGCCACGCCATCCTTTGGCAGCATATTTTCTGGTTTTATTCCCATCCGGCGGTTTATATCCTGATTCTTCCAGGTATGGGTATCGCTTCCGAATTAATCGCGACTTTCTCCCGTAAACCCATATTTGGATATACCCCGATGATTATCTCGATGTCGTCCATCATGGGGTTCGGCTTTATTGTTTGGGGCCATCATATGTTTGTCTCCGGCATGAGCCCGGCGATGGGTGCCGGATTCATGGCGACCACCGTCTTGATTGCTTTGCCTTCCGCGGTGAAGGTGTTCAATTGGCTAGGAACGATTTGGCGGGGCAACATTCACTTTACGGTCCCGATGGTTCACGCGTTAACTTTCGTTTCCATGTTTATCATCGGAGGCTTGAGCGGTATTTTTATGTCAGCCACGCCGGTGGATATTTATATCCACGACACTTACTACATCATCGCCCATTTTCACTATGTGGTTTTCGGGGGGTCACTCTTTGCGGTGTTCGGGGGAATCTTCTTCTGGTTCCCGAAAATGTTTGGCCGCATGATGAACAATACACTTGGATACCTTCACTGGTTCCTGACTTTTGTAGCGTTCAACTGTACCTTCTTCCCGATGCATCTTTTGGGCGAAGGTGGACATATGCGCCGCTTGGCTACGGCCACGGAATATCAATATCTTCAACCTATGCAGGATATAAATGTGTTCATCAGTATCTCGGCTTTTGTGCTGGGCGCCAGCCAGCTGATTTTCATCTTTAATGTCTTCTACAGCGCGGTGAAGGGTCCGAAAGCGCCCGCCAATCCATGGAACGCCATGACGCTGGAGTGGAGTATCCCTTCGCCGGTGCCGTACCACAATTTTGACAAGATCCCCACGGTTTACCGCGGGCCTTATGAATACAGCAACGCTGAAGCGGATAAAAAGGGCACCGATTGGATTGCCCAAGATGAGAAATTTCCAGCTTAATTGATTTTGAACTAACGGGAGACTTTCATGACACACAGCGCCGTCAAGGTTGAGACCGAAGAGAGATTGGAGCATGTGACGTTCGGAATGTGGCTGTTTATCGGTTCCGAGCTCATGTTCTTCACGGCCTTTTTCGCCATGTATATCATTATGCGAAACGCCCATCCGGAGTTAAGGCCTCCGCACACCCTGGAGGGGTTGACCAACAGCATCAAGGGGACCTTTGATACCATTCGCTGGATTTTTGGCGCGAAGATCGCTGAAGTTGAGGGAGCGGTTCCCCAGCCGAACATTTTTATTGCGGGCATAAACACCTTTATTCTTGTGACCAGCAGCTTGTTTATGACCAATGCGGTTAACGCCAGCAAAGAAGGCGATTCCAAGCGTACCAGCATGAACCTGATTTGGACTGCGGTGAGCGGGTTGGTGTTCTTAGGCCTCAAGACCATCGAGTATTTGGGCGAAATTAGAGAGCATCTGCTTCCTTCCACCAACATCTTTTATAGCTGTTACTACACGATGACCGGTTTCCACGGGCTCCATATCCTCATTGGAGTGGTGATTCTGCTGGTTTTGGCTTGGCGCGCGCACCGGGGTGACTTTACGAAAACTTATAACAGCCCGATTGAAGTTTGCGGTCTTTACTGGAGCTTGGTTGAAGTGGTTTGGTTTTTCTTGTTCCCAGTTCTTTACTTGGTTTAAGGAGACAATTTTATGAATAAAAAATCGCTTGTTTTCACTGTTCTGCTGATTATTACGGCGATCCAGATCGGGCTTTCTTATGTGAGCCTGAGTTCAGAAGGCAATCTTGTCGCCGCGTTGCTTTTGGGTGGTTGTGAAACGATTCTGGTTGGACTTTATTTTATGGGTCTGGATAACGAAAAACGTCTGATTAAGGTGACCGCTTTATTTCCCTTCGTTCTTTTTTGTATTATGAACGGAGCTTTGATTTTGGACGTTTTGATTTTCTCGAAGCGTTAAGAGCTGGCGGGAAGGGGATTCGTTATGAAAAAGATTTACTCCGTTCTGATTACCGTTGTTCTCGTTTTTTTCACTTCCGCTGTCCTCTTTGCCTGCCCGCTTTGTAGCGATAATGTCGCCCGGACAGGAAATAACGGTGGGATGGCGATGGGCATCGTTATTACCATTTTCCTATTATTGGGAGCGGTGGGATCGTTAGCGGGATTCTTTATTTGGCTCATGATCCACGAAGGCAGAAAATCTGACCGCCGTCACGCTTTAGCCGCCCAGGCTTCCCAGCAAGCTTAATTTTTAACCGCCGGATAAACCCATTTCACGCATTTTATTTCCATCGTTTTAGAATCCTGCAAAAAGACCGCAAAGCCCGTGTTATTTTTGATCCATCGGTTATTCCATGGAACTTCTGCCGCGAATGGGGGAGTTTTAGCAGTGGCTGGGATTTGAATTTCGGAAAGCTGCCGAACGACGAAGTTCTCTTTTAAAAGCTGGCCGCTATTTTCTCCCCTTTGAACAGAAGTTTCCAAATGATTCTCAAAGATGACGGCCCATAACTTCAAATGGGGATTTTCTTGGTCCTGGGGCGAATAAGAAACGCCTACTTTGAAGCGAAGATTTTTGCCGAGAGTATTTGCGGGAATGGCCAAGGTGAGGAGGTTGCTTGAACCTGTTGATTTGGCTATTTCCTGATAGGCGCGATAAGAATCAGAACCGTTAAAACCAGAACGTCCCTCCACCACCATTTCTGGGGTAAAAAGGGAATCAGCGGCCAGGGCCGAAGCGTATTGACGCTGGCGTTGAGTAAAGAGAGGGGATGAGAAAGGGTCTTTCCAACCTAAGGAGTCCCAATAATCCACGTGAAAAGCCAGGGGCAAGGCTTGGCCCTTTTCAAATAGTTCCATTCCCCAGGTATTCAAAAGTTTTTCCGCGGGAGGGCAACTGGAACAGCCTTGGGAACTAAAGAGCTCAATTAAAATAGGAACCCGGGGTGGCTTTTGTGTGTAAGCGCTCAAGGGAAGAGAAATCAGCATAAAAGAGAAAAAAACCAGCTTTCCCATCATTTCTCCTAAACAACCGTTGTCTCATAATTTACGGCCGTTTTAAGAAAAAAGTTTCTAAGGAGTTTTAAGCACGGGGGTTTCTTGAAAGAGAGAAGCGGTGACTTCGGCAAGCCGGTTGGCAATCTCAGCTTTGCGGGGATCATTCATCGCGAAGGGTGTGTCGAAAAGAGGGAAAACTTTGGTGAGGCCGACTTCTTTTAACCAGGTAATGCCAGGGTCCATTGCGCCGACAACGGCCACGCAGGGGATCCCAAGTCTTTTGGCCATGAGGGATACGGCGACAGGCGCTTTTCCTTCCAGGCTGGACCGGTCCAGCCGGCCCTCGCCCGTGATTACTAAATCACAGCCTCTCATCTGATCTTCCAATTTTAGGGTTTGGGCGACAAAATCAAAACCACTTTCCAGTTTTCCGCCTAAGGCCAGGATAGCCATGCCCATGCCCCCTGCCGCGCCAGCGCCTCTTTGGTTCTTTAAGAGTACTTTGGAGACTTTTGAAAGAACAGTCTCAAATTGGAAAAGGCCTTTTTCGAGATCCTCCACCATTTGATCGTCGGCGCCTTTTTGAGGGCCAAAGAAACGGGCGGCCCCATGGTCGCCTAAAAGGGGAACCTGCACATCCACTAAGCCGGTAAAAACGACATCTTTTAATTTTTGAAAAATGGGTTCAAGATCGACATCTTGTATCAGGCTTAAATGTTTTCCGGCGGCGCCGGGGGAAAGGGGTGTTTTCGTTTTAAACTTCGCCCCCAAAGCCTGTAGAAATCCAATTCCTCCATCTACGGTCGCGCTGCCGCCCAAAGAAATGCGGATGTTTCTCGCGCCATTTTTATAAGCTTCCAGTACCAGCTCGCCGGTTCCGTAGCTGGTGGCTTCCATGGGATTTTTTTCTTCCTGGGCTAAACGAAAAAGACCTGAGGCCTGGGCCATCTCAATGACAGCGCAGTCTTTTTCCGGCAGGGTCGCTAAACCGTAATAGGCCTGACGGGGACGCATGAGGGGATCATTCACGGTCACTGTGACGGTTTTTCCCTTGAGCAGATAAATAATAGAAGTGAGGGTTCCTTCGCCGCCGTCCGCGACGGGACAAAGACGGATTTGGGCCTGAGGCATTTGTTTTTGAATGAAGTTTCGAAGCTGTTCGGCGATTTCCTGAGCGGTTGAGACACCCTTGAACTTATCGGGAGCGATAAGGATTTTCATTGGACTCCTATCGTTATTAGCCGGTTTATCTTTTCGAGGCTTGGTATTAAACTATTCGCCGGTTCCGTATCATATTTTAGGGAGGAAAAATGACTCCGCAAGACCAATCCATCACCTCATTACAGAAAGATTCCGCGACTTTCCCGCCACCTAAAAGTTTCGCCGCCAAAGCCTATATCAATTCACCTGAAAAATACCAAGAAATGTACGACCGTTCGATCAAAGATTCCCATAACTTCTGGATGGAACAAGCTCAGAGCGAGTTGGAATGGTTCAAAAAGCCAACGAAGAGCTTGAAGTACACCTGGGATACTAAAAAACGGGTTATTGAGCATACCTGGTTTGAGGACGGCGAATTGAACGTTTCGGTTAATTGTTTGGACCGGCATTTGAACGGACCCAACAAAAATAAGGTCGCTATTCTTTGGCAGGGTGAGAAGGATGAGGAAGTCCGAAAAATCACTTACGCCGAATTGCACGAGATGGTCTGCCGGTTCTCGAATGTTTTGCTCTCGAAGGGAATCAAAAAGGGAGATCGGGTCTGCGTTTATATGCCGATGGTCCCGGAAGCGGCGGTGGCCCTTTTAGCCTGCGCCCGAATTGGAGCCATTCACTCGGTTGTATTCGGCGGATTTAGCGCCGAGTCTATCAAGAGCCGTATCCAAGATTCCGATAATGTCGCAGTGTTGACGGCGGATGTGGGTTTTCGCGCAGGGAAGATTATCCCCCTGAAGAACATCATGGATGAGGCCTTGAAAGATTGTCCAAGCATTAAAAACGTCCTCGTATTTCAACGCGGTGACGGTAAGGTTAACATGCAGGCGGGCCGGGATTTTTGGTGGCATGACGAGGTGAAAAAAGCCAGCGCGTCCCACAAAGCGGAACCGATGAAGGCCGAGGATCCTTTATTCATCCTTTATACGTCGGGTTCGACGGGAAAACCCAAGGGTGTGCTTCACACCAGCGCCGGATATTTGCTGTGGTCGGCCATGACTCACCGTTATATTTTCGACTATCATCCAGGAGATATTTATTGGTGCACGGCGGATATCGGCTGGGTCACGGGCCACAGCTACATTGTTTACGGCCCTCTGGCGAACGGGGCCACGACGCTCATGTTTGAGGGAGTCCCTAACTTTCCCGATCCGGGCCGCTTCTGGCAGGTAGTGGCTAAACATAAAGTGAATATTTTTTATACGGCTCCCACAGCAATCCGGGCTTTGATGCGTGAAGGAGAGGAATGGCCGAAGAAGCACGATTTGAGTTCGCTCAAAATTTTGGGATCGGTCGGGGAGCCGATCAATCCGGAAGCCTGGATGTGGTATTACCGTAATGTAGGTCATGAACAATGTCCGATCGTGGATACCTGGTGGCAGACTGAGACGGGCGGATTTATGCTTACCCCTTTTCCGGGAGCCCATACGTTGAAACCGGGAAGCGCCTCGCGGCCATTCTTTGGGGTCGAGCCGGTGATCTTGCGGGACGACGGCAGCGATCTGTAACCGTAACGAAGGCGGCAAGCTTTGTATTAAGAAGCCTTGGCCCGGAATGATGCGCACGACTTGGGGCGATCACGAGCGGTTCATTAATACCTATTTCGCTACTTTTAACGATATGTACTTCACCGGTGACGGATGCCGAGAGGACCAAGATGGAGACTATTGGTTAATGGGCCGGGTTGATGATGTAGTTAATATCTCCGGTCACCGCATTGGTACAGCCGAAGTTGAAAGCGCGTTGGTTTCCTTCCCGAAGGTCGCAGAGTCCGCGGTCGTAGGCTATCCACATGATATTAAGGGACAAGCGCTTTACGCTTATGTCACTCTTAAAGAAGGAATTCCACCCACAGATGAGATTAAAAAAGAACTTATCCAACATGTGCGTAAGGAGATCGGTCCTATCGCCCAGCCGGATAAAATCCAATTCGCGGAAGGTCTGCCCAAAACCCGAAGCGGCAAGATCATGCGGCGCATTTTGCGAAAGATCGCCGAAAATGATACGGCTAATTTGGGGGATACGAGTACTTTGGCCGATCCTTCGGTGGTCGAAAAACTAGTTCAGGGCAAGCAATAACCGTTATTCGCCATGAGTTTTTTTAAATAAAAAGCCCCCGCTTCTTCAAGCGGGGGCTTTTTATTTTGGGCTAAAGTAGTGTTTACCTACACAGATTTCCCTTCTGCATTTGGCCCGGTTGTAACCTCTTTTTACCCCTATGAGTATTCACTGAAAGGTGTGGTTATCGGGCTTGCTGAAACGCATTGGCTCGACGTTTGAATAGGCTGGATAAGTTTAATCTCGATTTTCATAAAATTAAGGATAAATAGATGAAAAAAGTTTTTTTTCTCGCGGGGGTATTGTTGCTGTTGAGCTGTGTTGTGGTGGCTTGTAGTAATAATAGCCCCACCAAAAACAGCCAAGGAACGCCTGTTCCAAGCGGCTACTAAGCGATGCCGAATGCTTGAAGATCTAAAACGCCTTCTTTTACTTAAGATAAGGCGCGCGAATCCCATTCATACTCCTTTTGAGCCCGGTTAGAATTTTCCTCTAGTTTTTATCCCAAAATAAATTTGAATAGTTGGTATTATTCCTTATAAAACAATGTATACAAAACTTTGTTTTATTTCATTGTGTAACTATTTAACCCCGAAATTCGTCTGAACCTATGAAGGACTATTAGAGGCATAAGATTATCATTTCTATTCGTGTTGAAGGAGGAGTGTATATGAAACGCATTGTGGCTTTATTATTCGTTTTAGTCTTGCTTCCCGGCGCGGCAGTTTTCGCCCAAGAAGGGCATGAGAAAGACCATGGAGATGGTTCGGGCCCGAAAGCCGGAGGTCATTCGAAGGCTCTTAAGCAACGCCAACCCCGTAATAACAACAGTAAAGTACGTCAAAATAGGGCAGGCAGTTACTCGAACGGGGGAAATAACCGAAGCAACCAAGGGAATGGTTACTCAAATAATAACCGTACCCAAACGGTTAATCACAATAGTCAAAACAATTGGAATCGCCAGACTGCTTCCAATCGTCCCGTTTCAGCCCGGTTTCAAAAAATGGGCATTCATAGTTATCCGAAACCAATTCCACGCGGACAAATACTGGTCACCAACCGCCAACAATCCTCAATTACTTATCCCAATCGGGGTCCCAATGGAACGAACTTGCGAGTTTCAGTCATCGCTCGAACTAATTTTAGCAGTAACATTGTTGTTCGAAACCAAATGGCAACCATTAATAACGTTTCATTCAGGGCTTCAATTAATAACTATAACGCTACCGAAAATAGAGTCGGTTTTTACTACTGGCATAACGGCGGCGGATATAACTATTGTCATTATTACGATCACTGGGGTTACCACTGGTATGGATGGTATATGGGGAATTCTTGCTTCTGGACCCGTTGGTATTCCAATAATTGGTGGTGGTATGACCCAACTTATTACCGTTGGTGCTACTGGCATGACGGTGGATGGTGGTGGCAGGATCCAAACGCCAGTTCATCCGTTTATGTTTACGTGAATGGCCAGTATGTAAGCTCGGCGGATCCGGGAACTAACGTTAATGTCACTGTGAATGGTTCTTCATCCCAATCCGTTCCTTCAGATTCCCAGTCTTTAAATTCTCAGCCGGCTCCCGAGGTTCAATCAGCCCCGCCGCCAGCCCCTAAAACTTGGAATAGTACTGATGGAACTCGGATGGTCAAAGTGACGGGTACCGAACAGGACGCTTTTTTATATGACTCGTCTGGCAAAAATTCTTTTAAAGCCATTTATTTGAGTTCGAACGTGAAGAACGTCAGCTATTCGGGAAGCGGGGACGCGTTGCAAATTACGATTATTTTGAACGATGGTTCATCACAAACCTTTGATTCCAAGGGGAATTCATTGGATGGCGGTTCGAGCGGAGATGGTTCCGTGGATAATTCATCCCAGAATCAGTCGCCTCCGGGAAATGGCGGGAATCCTCCTGGATCCGGCACTTAATTCCGCACATTCGCGACCCCTTGGGAAACTTCTCAAGGGGTTGTTTTATTTAAGATGATTTTATTGTTTAGGAGGATTTCGTGGATTACTCCCAGTTGGTGATATGGCTTAAAAAACTCAGCGATGAAGACCTTTCTTATTTAAAAAAACACCATTCGTGGAAAGAACAGTTCGAGAAACTCCGCTCAACTCAAATGATCCCCAAGGGTTTTATCGAGATGACGATGGAGATTTTAGAGGATGGCTCTGAAAGCGAAACCTAGATAGGCTTTTGGCGATAAGTAACCGTCCTGAAATTTACCGTTCAAATAAGCCTTTTCTCCCCCTTTAGAGTTGATTCACTTGGAAGCCTTTCAAAACTGTTATAATTAAGGTGAGAGTAAGGAGATGTTAATGGTCACCGTTACTCAGACTGAAATTGACGCTTCCCTCCAGACACTCTTGGAAGTTCCAGGGGTCACCGCTGAGAATGTTTTTTCCCGTTTATATCTTGAGCGGGAATTCAAAATTTCTGAATCCGAAGCGGATCAACAAATCGCCTGGCGTGGTAATGAGTATGGCCTGGATGCTTTTCACATTGATCCCAATTTAAAAAATCTTTATTTATTTCAATTCAAATGGAGCGAGGCCCAAATCCAGTTCCGGGTTTCTTTCCAACGTTTGATCGAAGTGGGAATGGAAAGAGTTTTTGGGCAAGACCCGCCCGGCATCGCTCCCGATCCCTTTTTGCTTCAACTTAAAAGCCGTTTGCTTCATTATCAAGGCGTCATTGACCGGGTTTTTATTCATTTTGTTTTTAACGGCGATCCATTGGAAGCTGAGCATAGTATGGTTTATGAAAAACTTCGGGAGGACTTGGAGGGCAAAAAGTATCTGATAGATCAGTTTTTCGGAAAACCTGTCACCCTAGTTTTTCAGTTTCTTTCCGCCAAAGGCGATTTAGGCACTATAGCCCATCAGAAGGTAACGCATCGCTATTCTTTGAGAGTGAATGAAACACTGGAAAGAAGCGGCCCCCAAGGGGAAGTGATGCGGATCGGCTTTGCCCGGCTTGTGGATCTTCATTCGATGTTCAAGGAAATGAATTACCGGTTTTTTGAGCGTAACATCCGCGCCAGCCTTTCGGAAGAAGCGATTACGAACCGTTCCATTGGAGAAAGCCTTGAAAAACTGATTCTCAATGAGGGCGAGGATCCGTCGGTTTTCGCCTTTAACCATAACGGCGTAACATTGTTCGCCGAAAAAATTGAATCCGAAAAAGACAAGTTTATTCTGACCGAGCCCCGTCTTCTAAATGGCGCCCAAACCATCACGACTTTTGACCGGTTTCTAAAAAAGTACGAGAACGATGTCCGTTTAAAAGAAAGGCGGAAAATTTTCGACGAGCTTTGGGTCATGTGCAAGATCATCACGGATGCCCGAAACGAGTTTGTGCTGCACGTAACCATTAACAATAACCGGCAAAATCCGGTAAAACCTTGGAATCTTCACGCGAACGATATGATTCAGTTAGAACTTCAGGATAAGTTCCGTCATGATTTGGGTCTTTATTATGAAAGGCAGGAAAAAGCTTTCTCGAATTTAACCGCCGAAGATATGGAAGAAATGGAGATTAAAGAAAGTAAGGCTTTGGAAATGCTGAAGCTGGCTCAGACTTTTTTAGCCGCCGACGGGGAAGTTGATAAGATGGCCCGGTTGCAGGAGCTATTTGAGCAGGAAAAAGATTACAGCAGGGTTTTTTCCGCGGAACGGCTTCCGGTGGATTCCAAAAAAATAATTCTCTGCTACAAAATTAACTTCCGTTTGACCCGTCTCATTCGAGAAATCATGGAAAAGGGAGAAAAGAAATACGCCTATATGCGCCGGGCGCGAAATCTTTTGTGGGCCCTTTTGTGTCAGGGGATATTGAATGACGAGCAGTTAGAGGAAAACACCATGCGGTTTGGCCGGACTCTCGCGGTGGAAAATGACTATATGGATTGGCTCGCGAAACTGGCCTCGACCAAGGTCCGCTTTTTAATTTCCGCGGCGGTTGAAATGGAGCCCTACGCCTCCAAAGCGGCGGATGAGAGGTACAGTTTTTTGAAAACCCGTGTTTTATACGACCTTTGCATGGGTCAGGCTAAAAAGAAATTTGACTGGATCCCCAAAAAGCTTGTTTGAGTTTTTTCTTAAACCTTAACGGCTTCGTCAACCTCGGCAAAACGAGGATTAATTAAGATTTTCCCCTCGATCTCCACGGTGGGAATGACTCTTTTGCCGTGGGTGTAGCCCATCATGGTTTTATAATCCTCGTCATTTTTCTCAATGTCTCTTTCCTCATAAGGAAGATTGTGTTCTTTTAACTCGCTCTTGAGCCGGCGGCAGTCGCCGCACCAGAAAGTGGTATAAACGATTATTTTTTTCATTGATGGCCCCCAAGATTAAAAGCTTATTCTTATCATCGGCTCTTCTTAAAAGAATTTCAATGAACCTTCTCCATATTAATGGTTCAACCCTTGTTTTTTATCTCTCTTTCTCGCTATAAAGATTTATTGTTTAAAACATTCGTTAGGAGGAAGCAATGAAGAAGTGGCTTGCGGCAATTTTATTGGTTTTAGCTTCTCTGAGTCCCGCTCTCGCTAAAGTGGTGTCTCAGACGGTGGATTATCAAGACGGTGATACGACATTAGAAGGTTATCTCGCTTACGACGATTCAATCCAAGGAAAGCGTCCCGGTGTTTTAGTGGTTCACGAATGGAATGGATTAGGCCATTACGCTGAATCGCGGGCGGATCAACTGGCGAAACTGGGATATGTGGCTTTCGCGGCGGACATCTATGGGAAGGGTGTAAGGCCCTCGACTCCTGAAGAATCCAAGACCATTTCCGGTAAGTTCTACGCGGATCGTAAACTTCTAAGGGAGAGGGTTAACGCCGGCTTGGATCAATTAGAGAAGAATGAAATGGTTGATACAACCAAGGTCGCGGCGATCGGTTATTGCTTCGGCGGTACGACTGTTTTGGAATTGGGCCGCAGCGGAGCCCCTTTGGCGGGAATCGTGAGTTTCCACGGTGGGTTAGGCAATCCGACGCCGGCGGATGATAAGAACATCAAAGCGAAAGTGCTTGTTTTGCAGGGTGGGGCGGATAATTTCACCCTGAAAGATGTTCCTGACTTTAAGAAAAGCCTGGACGACGCGAAGGTGGATTACAAATTTATCAGCTATCCGGGCGCGGTTCACGGATTTACCAATCCTGACAACACAGGAACCATGGCTGGCGTAAAGTACAATGAGAAGGCGGATAAAGAATCCTGGAAAGCCATGAAGGAATTCTTTAGTAAGATTTTTAAATCGTAATTTAAATTAGGTTTTGTATTGAGAGGCTCATGGGTTTTCCCTTGAGCCTTTTTTATTCGACGGGAGGCTTCCGCGGGGGCGATTGAGCCATTTTTCGAATTAGAAAAGCCAGAATGACGGCCCAGAAGCCGCCGACCAGAACCAGCGCCCAAAAGGAGTGAGTCTCAACAGCCGGGCCCCAGGCTTTTTTCAAAAGCTGAATATAGGGATTTCCGGTGGCCGTTAAAGGAGCGTTCTTTTCGTAAAACTTCTGTTCCTCATTGGAAAGGGAAATGCGGCTTCCGTCCCCGGGGTAGACGGGAGTAAGGGCTTCTCGGACTTCCGCGGGTTGTTTGGGCGCTGTAACAGTGGTAGGGTGCGAGGAATAATAAGGAGAAGGCATGGGAATGACTTCCTTGGTTTCCGCGCGACAAACGAAGCTTAAAATTCCGAACGCCATCAGAAACAGCAACGCTTTAAATTTCATGATTTCCTCTTTGGGGTCGTCTTCGATGATTCAACGCTCATTATAAGAGATTGTTTAACGGATTTCTGGAGGCTGTGTTTTAAAACCCATTGACGCAATTTGCTTTGGGCGCTGGAAAAAGGAAGACTGTCCAGGTCTTTCGGCGAAACCCATTTAAGATCAGAATGGGTTTTGATCGATTTGGCGGGAACGGCCTTAAAAAGTTTTAAACTGATTTTATGGTGGGTGATTTGGTGCCGCACTTCCTGAGTGATGGCTTTCTCCGACTTGACCCTGAACTCTTTTTCTAAATTCTTTCGGGCTTCCTCAACCGTTTTTCCTTCCGCGCTGGGAAATTCCCACATGCCTTTCAGCCACTTTTCTTCTTCCGAGCGTTTTTTAACCAAAAATTTGCCTTTGTGCTCAATGAAAAGAGCAGCCATGGGTATCTCGATTGTTTCTTGGGCTTTTGGAGTTTCAGGTAATTCGCCTTGGATTCCCCGTTGGGCGGCTTCACAAAGGGTAAGCATGGGGCAAAGAAGGCATTGTGGGTTATCGGAAAGACAAACCGTTGCCCCCAACTCCATGAGCGCTTGATTGAAATCGCCGGGGCGTTGGCTGTGAATTAAGGTTCGGGCGATCTCCCAAACTTTTTGATGGCCCTCACCCGCTTTCAAATTTCCCCTCAAAACAAAGATACGCGAGAAAACTCGAATGACGTTTCCGTCCACCAGAGGCTGTGGTTTTTGATAGGCGATCGATAGCACCGCCCCGGCGCTATAAAGCCCGACTCCGGGCAGTTTTAAAATGGTTTCTTCTGTATCCGGAAGCTTGCCGTCAAAATCCTGGATGATCATTTGGGCGGCGGCTTTTAAATTTCTGGCTCGGCGGTAGTAGCCCAAGCCTTCCCAAAGTTTTAGGACCTTTTCTTCTTTGGCCTTGGCCAGGGCCTGCCAGTCGGGTAGTTCTCTTAGAAACCGCTCATAATAAGGAATGACGGTTTTGACCTGGGTTTGTTGAAGCATCATTTCGGATATGAAAATGGCGTATGGATCTTGCGTCCTTCTCCAGGGAAGATCCCGTTTGTATTGGTCGTACCATTTTAGAAGTGTTTTTTGGAAGAGGACTGGTTCATGAATCTGGTTTTTAACAGTGGGCATAGGAATTAGGACAAAGGGGTTATTTCGTAGGTTTTCAAAGGCTCCAGGGAGCCTTTCACTACGATCGGATTGGTTGGTTTGGCTTTCACCAAGGTTTTTACTTTCTCAAAGGTTTCCGCCGCCGCGATGATTTGGCCCGGGGCGGCCATGGAGCAAAGACGTGAAACCACATGCAGGGGTTCCCCAATAATACTATAGTCGTAATGTTTTTCAGATCCGAGGTTGCCCGAAACCAGCGTGCCGGTATGCAGGCCTATCCCTAATGTGAAAGGCGGATACCCTTTTTTAATCCGGGAGATATTGAAATCTTTGAGAGCTTCTTGAATCTCCAGGGCGGCTTGAACGGCCCGTATTTCCTTATCCTCGTGCGTGAAGGGTGCGCCCCACACCGCCAAAGCCGTATCGCCCACAAATTTATCCAACATGCCTTCGTATTTGAATACGACTTCGTTAATGATATTGAAATACTGATTCAGCGCCTCTACCAGCGCTTCAGGGGACATATTCTCGCTTAAGGTATTAAACCCTTTGAGATCGGCTTGAAGCAGGGTGCATTCCCGTCTTTCACCCTTTAAGGCGAAATAATCTTTTTCCGCCAAGATTTTTTTGGCGGCTTGGGGAGAAACTACTTTGCCCAGGATCAGTGAAACTCTTTCTTTCTCTTTCAAGCTCTCCAGCATGCGATCAAGGGATCGGGCTAAGAAACCCCATTCGTCCCCGCGATTGACGGGGAGATTGACATTCCAGTTACCCTCTCTGATTTGATCGACTTGACCTGCAATTTGCCGAAGCGGTTTGAAGAAATCAGCGATGAACCAAAGTCCCAGGATTAAAAGAAGAACGAGGAACACGATACCCCAGGTCCGTATAATTTTTTGGGGGAAACCCTCGACCGTTATGGACTGTTTGGAAGGCTGAAAGATGAACCAATGGCCGGAAGGGGTCCCCTCCAAATCAGGTGTGGCGATTTCATCCCAAAGATAGTTTTGGGACGAAATGACAATCGGGCTGTGCCGGGCGGTGGAGGCGGTTTTTTCAGTATCTTTTTTGGCCGAAGCCGGAAAGGTAGAAAATTGGATTTTGCTGTTGGTATAAAAAGCGATGTCATTTTGAGAATCTTTTTTTAATTTTTGGAGAAATTCCCCGTTTAAAGGCACTCCGATCATTAAGGCTCCGACAATCTTCTGCTTGGAAAGAATCGGTACTGAAG
Source organism: candidate division FCPU426 bacterium (assembly GCA_963849245.1). GTDB lineage: Bacteria > Oederibacteriota > Muellerivitia > Muellerivitales > Muellerivitaceae > CAWKIY01. The sequence goes on from CAWKIY010000166.1 coordinate 22,884, forward strand.
CGGCGAGGAAAAGACGCCCGCTGTAAGAGAATAGTCCCGTCGAGGAAGTGTTTTGCCAGGCTTGGACAAAGCCAGGCCAATCCTTGACAGAGTAAAGCGAAGGATCGGATGTCTTGACGGGAACATGAGTTTTGATCTTTTTCAATTTTTTGTCTGACTTTAAGGGCGCGGCGGCCGGGGTAGGCGATGGAACCAGATCCAAGGTGTCATAAAGAACGCCGCCTTTTTTATTGGTCAGAACAAACAAAGGGTCTTGAAGCGAACCGGCCAATTCTTCGCCCAGATTTTTCAGCTTTGAGTTTTTAGCAGAGGGAGGGGTCAGCGCCTTCACGAGGCGCTCTTTTTCAGCGGTGTGAACGGCTTCAGCGAGAAGCTTTTGAAATTGTTCGTCCAGCGACACCTTTACCGTCGCTAGGCTCCGGTTCAGGCTGACTTCGGGGTCGTTGGTAACTGCGTTTTTTAGATGATGGTTTAGAATGGATTGGCACAAGAGGACATAGAGCAAAGCTGGAATTAGAAGAATGGCCAGTAACTTCACGCTCAGCCAACCTAGTTTCGGAAAATTCATAAATACCCTTGGAACTGAAATAGAAACTCCTGCCTGGAAAAAGCAGGAGGTTACTATATTACAGTTTGAACGATCTGAAAAGTTAAAGGCTTATTCGTACCGAAGGGCCATGATGGGGCTCAGGCGGGACGCCTTATAGGCGGGCCAGAGACCGAAAACCAAGCCGACGAAACCGGAGAAGACGGTTGAGACAACCACGGCCAGGGGTGTGATATGGGTGGGGAAAGCTTTCCAGATGAAAAGAACCTGGTCAAAAATCCAACCGAGGCCGATTCCAAATATGCCTCCGATAAGGCTGACTACAACCGCTTCTATTAGGAACTGGGAAAGAATATCCACGCCTCGGGCGCCGATGGCTTTGCGAAGCCCAATTTCGCGGGTTCGTTCGGTAACTGAAACCAGCATGATGTTCATGATACCGATCCCGCCGACCATGAGGGAAATCGCCCCGATGGCCGTCAATAGGATTGAGAATGTTTGGGCTTGGCTGTTTCGAAGCGCTTGGATATCCGCCATGTTGCGGACGTTGAAAGCGTTCGCATTGTCCGGGGTATTGGGAATATGCATTTGGTGCATCATGAAGGAGAAAACGGAGTCGGCCACCGGTCCCGTGTCCTCTGTGCTGTCCGCCTCAATGTCAACTTGGTTAACGTAAAGCCGGCCGAAAAGCCGGTACATGGCTGTCGTGACCGGGATGAGGATGATGTCATCCTGGTCGGCGTATCCGTTGTAGCCCTTGACTGGGAGTACTCCGATGACTTGGAAGTTGACACGGTTGATTTTGATTTCTTGGCCGACCGGATTTCCCTTGTCCCCGAAAAGGTTTTTGATGACCGTTAAGCCCAAAATGGCCACCCGGTTCCGTTTTGTGACATCATCATCGGAGATAAAGCGCCCGTAAATCGGTTGGGCCGCCTTCATGCCGGCGTAATTGGGACTGGTGCCGATGACCTGCGTGTTCCAGTTTTTATCACTATAGGTCGTCTGGACGCGGCCTGAGATTTCGGGGGCGATACGCTTGACCATCGGAACGGAAGCGACCGCCATCGCGTCCGGATAGGTGATCCGGCTGGTATTGCCAATGCCTTGCTGGACGCCCCCCACCGCGAGGGAGCCGGGACGTAAGGTGACCAGATTCGTGCCTAAGGCCGCAACGGCGGCTTCCATGGCTTCCTGGGCCCCGGTCCCGACCGCCTGGCTGGCGATGACCGCGCCGACCCCGATCGTGACACCCAGGATGGAAAGGGCCGCGCGAACCTTGTTCGCCATAAGGGCCCGCATTGCCTGGCGGTAATATTCCCCGACCTGTTTGAAATTTAAGCTGGAATGACCGCCGGAGACGGCGTTTTTAAGGATGTCCCTGGTTTTCTCCGGCTTGGGAGCGCGGGCCGTGGATTTGGAATTGTTTTTATCGATGAGAACTTTTCCATCCTTCATCGTGATGATACGGCGGGCATGAGCGGCAATATCAGGTTCGTGGGTGACGAGGATGACGGTGATGCCGCTCTCATTCATCTTGGCGAGGAAACCAATGATATCCTCGGAACTTTTGGAATCCAGGTTTCCGGTCGGTTCATCAGCCAGTATAATTTTCGGTTTGTTGGTGAGCGCCCGGGCGATGGCCACGCGCTGCTGCTGGCCTCCGGAAAGCTCGTTGGGTTTATGATCCAAGCGCTCGCCAAGTCCGACCATCTTCAGAAGTTCTTTCGGGCTGTTGTGGGGGGTATTGGGATCGGCGTAAAGGAGCGGCAGGGCTACTTGCTCTAACGAAGAGGTGCGGCCCAGGAGATTGAACATTTGGAAGATAAAGCCGAGGGTCTGGCCGCGGACGGCCGCCAGCTCATCTTCCTGCAAGGTAGATACTTCTTTTCCTAAAAGTTTGTAAGAACCGGAGGTGGGAGCGTCCAAGAGTCCCAGGATTTGCAGCATGGTGGATTTGCCGGAACCGGAAGCGCCCATGATCGCCACGAACTCGCCGGCCTCGATTTTGAGGGAAACACCATTTAGGGCGCGTACCTCGCTGTCGCCCATCTTATAGACCTTATGGACGTCCTTAATTTCGATAACGTTCATCCCAACTCCTGAAGCGCATTTAACTCTCAATAGATTATTGTTATGTCAAAAAAAAACCGCGAACTTAAAACGGCCTTTATCTTCCGCCGCCGCCACCCCGGTTGCCGCCACCGCCTGGAGGGCCGCCCATAAGCGGGTTAGTTCCAGTTGCCGCCGGAGCCGCTATTTGGCCCGCGGAGAAAGCCTTCAACAAAACCTTGTCTCCTTCCGCGAGTCCAGAAACTACTTCCACTTGTTTTCCATCGGTCGCGCCGGTTTGAATGGGTTGGAAATGGGGTTTGTCGCCCTTCTTGGCTCCCGCCAACATGACACCGGTTTGGCCTTCATTTTGCTGCAAAGCATCCGCGGGGATTAAAAGGACATCCTCTTTCTTAGAAACATTGAAAACCACATTGGCGGTCATGCCGGCCCTCATGAATGGAGGAATTTTGACGGGCCAAACATCGACTTCGTAAGTGGTGACGTTGTTAACCAGGATGGAAAAATAGGAAATGCGGTGGACCTTGCCCGGGAAAGGGTTGTTCGGGTAGGCGTCCAAAGTGATAGTCGCGTCCTGGTCTTTTTTAATTTGGGCTAAGTCCGTTTCGTCCACTTGGGTGTCGACCATCAAATGGTCGGACATGACCATCATCGTGACGCCGGTGCTGACGATTTGTCCTGGAACGGTTGGCAGATAGATAATTTGGCCATTTTCCGGGGAAAGAAGAGGTGATTCCTCATAATACTGTTCCCAATGGGCCAATTGAGAAGCGCCCTGGGCCGCGGCTTCATCCAGCACGGTGGCGCGTTCGGTGGAACTTAATTCCATCAACTTTTGGCCTTTTTGTACGGAATCCCCTTCTTTAACTAGGATTTTCTCGATCCGGCCTGAGATGGCGGGGAAAATCGCCAATTCATTGTTCGGCTGCACGTTGCCGGTAGCAAGGACTGTAATTTGAAGATCACCACGGCTGACTTCAAAAGGGCGCGAGCCGGTCGCTTGGCGTTTATGGCTGTTACCGCAACCTATCAGCAAGGCTAAAGCGCCTAAAACCGCCGCTCTTGAAATTAAACTCAACTTCCTCATTGAATTTCTCCTTTTCCCCGGTCTAATTCCCATGCTGCTTCCGTGCTTTTAACATTTAATAAATCCGATAACTCCGTTTTTTGCTGGTTGGTTAACGCCGTTTCCAATTGATTCCAATTCACGAAGATCAAAAGTCCGTTTAAATACTCCGACTTTCCAATTTCCTCTTGGACCTGGGCGGCCTGCACCTGGAAATCCTGGACTTTGATCTGATTTACAGCGTTCACGTAATTAGCCCAATCGCTCTCCAACTGGCTTTCGGTTTTTAAGTCGGTGCTTTGAAGGGTATCCGCCGCGCCTTTTTTGGATTCCTCAGCGCTTTTGAGTGTGAACAAGTCATGTCCGCCGGTAAAAAGAGGGAAACTCAGTGACAGTCCGGCTGACCAGCCGGGAGTGGAATCACCGTAGTTCCAACCGCTGTAACCGTAAGACGCATTGGCGGAAAGAGTCGGCAAAAAGGCCGCCCGGGCAGTGACATACTGACTATCGGACAGATGAAATTGAGCCACTGATTCCAAATGGGCGGGGGTATCGTTTGTTAATTCGACAAAGTTAGGGAGAGAGTCCGGAAGAGTGGGGGTGTTGAAGTCTCCCTGTACTTCGATATCACCCATGGGGTTTCGGCCTAAAACCTGATCCAGCTGCCTTTGCGCTACCCTGAGCGACCGCTGCGCTTCAATAACATTTAATTTATCCTGTTCCACCGCAACCTGGGCTTGAAGTAAAGAACCTTTATTATCCGAGCCGCCGTCAAAATTCATTTTTACCAGATCCGCGTTGGCTTGGTCTCGGTTCGTGATTTGCTGTAATAAGATGATTTCCCGCTGGGTGTAAAGCAAAGTGTAGAAATCGATTTTCAAATCGTGGGAAAGCTGGGCTTTGGCTTGTTTTAATTGGGCACGGGCTAAATCCAGCTGGGCATTGCTTTGATCCACGGAAGCGAAGTCTCTAAAACCTGAAAAAATATCCTGCTGAACGCTCAGGGATGCATTGGCTGATTGGCCGTAATAGGGGTCGTTAAAAGCCGCTCCTAAAGTGCTCTCGCCCGAACGGGAAAAGGAACTATTGAAATTAATTTGGGGAAGGAATTGGCCTAAGCTGGCGATGTGGGTATCGTCGGCGGCTGTTAAATTTTGAACAGCAACCTGAAGATCCCGGTTGTTCTTTTCAGCCTCTTTTAAGCACTGGTCCCAAGTGAAGGCGGTGGAGGTTTGCGCGTGAAGGGGAAAAGTTAAAAAAAGCAGCCCTAAAGTTGGAATTGAAAAGTATTTAGCTTTCATAAGTGAACCTTTTTAACATGAAGATCATTTTATTTCATTACGTTAGGATCAAATTCCATCGATACGGTTTGAGGCCTTCCAGCTTCTATATAAGAATCCCTCTTTGGACGCCGAAGAAGAGAAAGGTGTGTTGAACGGCAACCTTTTTGCGTGAATTGTGGAATTGGGGCAGGTTTGTTTTATTTATACGGTTTTGGACGCTGTTTGACAAAAATGTAGTAACTCACTAAAATCGCCGAGTTTTCCCTAATTGTGTCAATCTCCGAGAAGTTGGAAGGGGCTGTTATGGCTGAAAATCAAAAGCGTCTCATGCGTAAAATCCAGGAGCTTACGGCTCTTTATGAAATCAGTAATGCCTTGGCCTCGATCCTGGACTTTAAATCGGTTTCAAACCAAATCCTGGAAATCCTCGCTCAACAGCTCGACATGAACCGGGGTACGGTAACGCTTTTGGATAAGAAAACGGGCCAGCTCAGTATTGAGGCGGCTCATGGACTGACCAAGGAAGAAATCGCCCGGGGTAAATATAAGATCGGGGAGGGAATTACCGGCAAAGTTGTTGAGCGGGGACAACCCATGATCATTCCCGATATCGGTAAAGAACCGCTCTTTCTCAACCGCACACGCGCCCGGGGGGATCTGGACCGGCAAAATATTTCCTTTATTTGCATTCCCATCCAAATGAAAGGTGAAACCCTGGGAGTTTTGTCCGTCGACCACCTTTTCAAAGACCGGGATGTGTCTTTCGAGGAGGATGTACGTCTTCTGACCATTGTGGCTTCGCTGATTGGGCAAAACCTTAAAATCCAGCAAATGATTGAGAAGGACAAAGAGAAACTCTTAGAAGAAAACCGGGAGCTTCAAAGCGAACTCAAAGGCAAGTATAAGCTGGATAACGTCATCGGTACCGCGAAGTCCATGGTGGAAGTTTATAAAGCGGTCCAGAAAGTAGCCCCAACCCGAACCACCGTCATGATTCGGGGAGAATCGGGAACCGGAAAAGAACTCATCGCCCGGGCTATACATTATGACAGCCCCCGGGCGGGCAAACCTTTCGTTAAAGTTTCCTGCGCGGCCCTGCCGGAGACCTTGCTCGAAAGCGAGCTGTTCGGCCATGAGAAGGGAAGTTATACTGGAGCTTCCGAGATGGTGAAGGGCCGTTTCGAATTGGCCGACAGCGGAACCCTATTTCTGGATGAGATTGGTGATATTTCTCCCGCCACGCAGGTCAAGCTCTTGCGGGTGCTCCAGGAGAAAAAATTTGAGCGGGTCGGCGGGACTAGGACCCTCTCAGTGGATGTGCGTATTATCGCCGCCACCAACCGCAATTTGGAAAAAGCCATCGGTGAGGGAAAATTTCGGGAAGACCTTTATTACCGGTTGAATGTGGTTCCTGTTTTCCTGCCGCCGTTAAGGGAGCGCAAAGAAGACATCCCGCTTCTGCTGAATCACTTTTTGAGTAAATACAATGTTGAAAACCGAGCTCACTACAAAATGGCCCCCGAATTGGTCGCCCGGCTGGCGAATTATTATTGGGGCGGCAATGTGCGGGAATTGGAGAACGCGGTGGAAAGAATGGCGGTGATGGCCAAGGGAAATGTACTAACCTTGGAAGATGTCCCGGCGCCGATGAATCTTTACTCGAATGAACCTGCCATACCCGCGGAAGGCGGGTTTACTTTTTCTCCCGCGTCTTCCCCCAAACCGGCCGGCGGCATGACTCTCTCCGATATTGAAAAGATGAAGGTGATGGAAGCGATGGAACGCTCCGGCGGGGTTCAGGCAAAGGCCTGTAAATTATTGGGAATCACGCCCCGACAATTGGGATATAAGTTGAAGAAGTATAAGATCGGTTACAAACCCACTTTTTTATAGGGCTGAAATTATAAACCAGGATAGTCTTATGGTAATATTTCGGTTCTAAGCTTTATTTGGCCTCGTTTTATTGGATCCTATTTTTGAATTTTACGGACAAAGAATGACTCCATATCTTCGACTGGCTCTTTTTATCGGATTCTTGGCCGTAAGCAGTCCCTCCATGGCGGTTCTGGATAATAAAGGAACCAATTTCTGGCTGGGCTTCCCCAATATGGCTTATCAGGTCCCCCCGGTTGCTCCTCCGAATCTTGAGGTTCTTATCGCCAGCGAATTCAATACTTCGGGAACGGTTGCCATCCCGGGCATCGGTTTCTCGTCGCCCTTCTCCGTTTCCGCGGATAGCTTTACCACCGTGCAAGTCGGGGTCAGCGCCATGATGTACGGCTCGGACGTAACTTCCAACCTCGGAATCCAAGTAACCTCCCTCCAGAATGTGGCGGTTTACGTGATGGACGACGCCACCGCCGCCAGCGAAGGTTATATGGGTCTGCCTTTGACGGCTTTGGGATCGAGTTACATGGTTTCGACTTTTCCCACCGACATTACGATTGGGGCGGCTTCGGTAACAGGCACCACCAATACGGAATTTATGCTGGTTGGCACCCAAAACGGGACGACGGTAACCATTAACCCCTCAGCCTCAACCGGAACAAGAACCGCGGGTGTTCCTTACAACATCACGATGAACCAAGGGGACACCTATCAGCTGCAGGACTCCACTATCCCGTCGGACCTGACTGGAACGATGATTACGGCCACTCAAGCGGTTGCCTTAATCGTGGGTAATGGCGGGGCCTATGTTCCCAACGCGGGGGTTAGTTTCGCCAATCCGTTGGTGGAGCAGATGTGGCCCATCAATGATTGGGGAACCAATTTCGTAACCATGCCCTATGCCACCCGGACCGGCGGGGATACTTTCCGCTTTTTGGCGAACACCAATGGAACCACGGTTAATGTGAACGGCGCTTTGTTAACCACATTGACGGCGGGACAACCTTATCAGGGCACTTTAAGCGGACCTTCCTATATAACGTCGAACAATCCCATTTATGTCACCCAACTTTCCAATGGGGGGTCTTTCGATGGAAACTTTGAGGCCGATCCCGCGATGATGTCCATTCAGCCTTTTAACACCTTCGATACGGATTACGCGATAGCTATGCCCAATTCCCATTTCACGGCGAATTATGAAAATGTTGTCGTGCCCACCAGTTCGGTTGGGACGGTTATTTTGGACGGCGCGGCGATTCCCGCGGGCTCTTTTAGCCCGATTAGTTCCAGCGGTTATTCGGGAGCGCAAGTGTCTGTTTCAGTCGGACCTCATTTTTTGACGGGATCGACTCCCTTTGGAGTGATGGTTTATGGTTATGGATCTTCCGACGCTTACGCTTATCCCGGGGGAGCCGGATTGGTGGTAGTTCCAACACCCACACCCGCGCCCCGAATGGGATGCCATGTTCTCCTCTATTACGAGGCTGATCCCGTGGTGGGGGGAGTCGGGGGACTCCCCATGAACAACTTGGTAAGCATTCTTCAGGCGGCAGGGGCTCTCGTGACGACCATGCCTGTTACGACTTCTACCTATAATCCCAGCGGAGACAATTGGATTAATTATGATCAAGTATGGGACGCCCGGTTTTACCAGACCGCGCCCGCTTATTGTCCTGGGCCTGATTATGGGGATTATTTCAACTCGAATTGGCAAACCACGGCAATTAATTATTTAAATACGGGACGGAATTTTTTCATCTTTGGCGAAAATAACGGATTGCCGAGCCGTAATGACTCAACCGGAAACGGAGCTTTTCTGCAAAGTCTGGGAGTGTTGAGTGGAGCCTTCGATATCTGCCCCGGAGCCGCGGGACCTTTTAATACTGGCAATGATGATAGCGCGGGTGCGTCAGGCGGTGTTTATACGCTTGCTTCCACCTTGCCGGGGAATCCTCCATTTTACGGTGACAACTTTGGTGGAATTCCTTTGTCATTGATGGCTAATCCTGGCAGTAGTTTTGTCCACATGGCCACTAATTGGAACCACGCCAATGTGGATCGTTCTATCGTCCAAGGTTGGATCGGAAATTCTCAAATGCCTGGTTTGGGATCGGGTGCCGGAAGGGTTTTGATGTGCTGGGATACGACAATGCTTCAAACCACGGATTATGGAGTCAACACCAATACGGTTAACGGTTTTTTCACGGCGGTTTATCAGTGGTTGGGCGGGATTAACTGCATGTCCCCGACGGCTACTTTTACCCCGAGACCCACGTCGACTTTCACGATCACGCCTACTAAGACTCCCACCTACTCACCGACAATTACGAACACTCCCACGATTACGCTTACTCCGACGATTACGAATACTCCCCTGCCTACGGCTACCCCCACCCCCGGGCTCCAAGTCTGGCCGAATCCTTTTAATCCCGCCTCGGCGGTGGGGGGTGTCTTAAAAGCCTATTACCTGCCCGATAACGCCACCATGACGATTTATACACTCGTGGGGGAGTTGGTAGTAAAACTCCCGGCGGGGAACTGTCCTCCCAATGTGCCGGCGGTCGCCGGACTGAACTCAATTTGTTGGGACGGAAAAAATAAGAATCTGGTTCGGGTTTCATCGGGAATCTATTTTTATGTGATTCAAAGCGGTGGTAAGACCCTGCTGACGGGTAAGGTGCTGGCGGTGACGGGCCAATAGCGAGTCACGGCTCCCGCTTTTATTCCCTTCTTTCTTTCCCAATATTTAACGAAAAGAATGGTTTTCGAGGCCGATCCGCTAAATTTTGATATATAATTAACAACGGACTTTGAAATCCAATTTCGTGCCTATCGTTTAAAACGTTACAAGGTTTTTGGATTTATCCGAATCGAACAAGGGTTACACATGAAAAGTGGTTCTTTTAAAATGAAAGCCATTACCGCGAAACAATTTCTATTAATCCTAATTTTCCTATTTGCGATTTTTTTACCATCGCCTGGAAAAGCCTACAATATCCTTTTTTATTACTTGGGCTGCGATTCGCTTGGTTTGGGACCTACTCTTTTGAAAGCGGTCACTGTTCTCCAAAACGCGGGTAATACAGTGACGGTAATCAACGCGGACGCGGGTGTTACCCCGCCGGGATGCTATTCGTCTACGAGTCCCGCGGGCGTTTATGATCCGACAGCTGATACTTGGATAGGGTACGATCAAGTTTGGGATTGCAGATTTTATCCGGATAATTCTGAATGGTGTTACGCATCGCCTTTTACTTATCATAACGATTATTTTTCACCCCAATGGCAGGCGAAAGCGCAGGATTATATTCAAAATCATTGCGGTAATTTTTTCTTGAATGGGGAAAACTCGGGATTTGCCAGCCGAAATTTAGGTAACTCCGTGTTTATTTCAAACATTGGAGCGGTGACTGGAGGTTTCATCGATTGTCCGACTAATACTGTTAATTCAAGTGACGTTGCCGCGGGTGGACTTATCGCTTCCAGCTTGTCCGGTGCTGTCAGCTTTTTTTGCGACCAAGTGGGAGGGATTCCCCTTGTCGATTTAAATGGCACAAGTTTCGCTCAAATACCCGCTGGCCAGTGGGGAACTGCCGCAACTCGTTCCGTCGCTTCCGGATGGTCCGGTTCAACTCAAATGACGGCTTTAACGGGATCCAATGTTGGAAAACTTGTTTTGGTTTGGGATACAACCATGTGGGATGGCGGGGATTTTGTTGGTAATAATGCCACTGTCACGACTACCTTTTTTCAAAGTGTGGCCGCCTGGTTAGGCGCCTCAACTTGTATTACGCCGACCCCTACCCCGACACCGCCAGTTACTTTTACACCGACTATGACTTGGACCCCTACCCCGGCGGTTCCGACGTCTACCTTTACTCCTTCTTCCACGTTTACTATAACTGCCACACCTACATTGACCGCAACCTTCACACCGGTCTCTACCTCGACTCCAACCTTTACGCCGACGCTCACTTTGACACCGGTCAACACGCCAACGCCCGTTCCTACGGCGACTCCCACGCCCTCCCTCCATGTTTGGCCTAATCCTTTCAATCCTGGCAATTCAATCGCGGGGGTTTTAAAGGCTTATTATCTGCCGGTTTCGGCCACAATGAGTATCTACACGATCGCGGGGGAATTGGTGGTGAAACTCTCGACAGGCAACTGCCCCCCGTCCCTGACAGTAGTGAACAGCGCTAACGCTATTTGCTGGGACGGAAAGAACAAGAATCAGGTTTTGGTTTCGACGGGAACCTATTATTATGTCATTCAAAATAGCGGCAGTGTATTATTAACCGGCAAACTATTAGTCCTCACAGGTAAATAATTTGAGATTTCCAAACATTCATCGACACCCTTTTGCCCAACCAGGGAGATTTAGCCTTCTCCTTCCTGTTTTGGCTTTTGCCTGCTTTCTTGCCCCTTTTCAAGCATTGGCTCAGGTTTCAGGGTCCGGCACCACCAGTACCAACTTTGAAAAAATTGGGATGGGCGCCCGGGCTGAGGGTATGGGCGAAGCCTTTACGGCGGTATCGGATGACGCTACGGCGATGTTTTGGAATCCAGCGGGATTGGTTTTGGCCCGCGGAACTGAATTTTCACTGACCCATGGGGCTTGGCTGCAGGGAGTCAACGACGAGTATTTCGCTTTCAGCCAAAACCTGGACCATGACGGGGCATTCGGGGGCCAGTTTGAGTTCTTAGGGACGGGGACTTTCGCGGGAGCACTGGAAAATCCCGACGGCAGTTACGGCGGAGTCGGCCCCAACATCAGCGCTTCCAACTATCTGGGGAGCGCGGCTTACGCCCAAAGGCTGGGTAATTGGATCGGCGGAGATTTCTTCAAACACTCCCTGCTGGGTCTTAAGATCACGGCGGTCGGGCAGAATGTGGCGAATATCGGCAATGCCGGGTTGTCTTTCGACATCGGTTACTTATATGAAGTCATCCATAAGAAACTCTTTCTCGGCGCGGTCCTCTCCAATTTGGGAACCAGTATCCAGGACTTTTCGGAACCTTTAAATTACCGGTTCGCCGGCTCCTACCAATTTCACGATCTTTTTTTGAAGAAAGACCAAAATATACTGGCCGCGGAGGCTACGGGCTATATTGATACCGGCATGGGGTTTAAATTTGGGGATGAATACAAGCTTACCTTCGGGCGCAACGCGGTGGCTTTGCGGCTGGGGTACCGGGGCGGCAGTGACTTGTACGACTTGACGGGTCTGACGACGGGTATCGGTATTTACCACAAATTTGACGATTTCGACGCGAGTCTGGATTACGCCTATGTGCCTTACGGTATTTTGGGCGACACCCAGCGGATTTCGGTGAACATTGTCGTCGGCGGAAACGTGATCGCTCCGCAAGCCTACATTAATTCCGCTCCCTCTTTTGTCCTGGGCCAGCAATCCTTGAATATCAATTTCGCCGTTCGCAATGATGAACCTATTAACCACTGGAAAATGCTGATCGTCGACTCGTCCGGGATGCTGGTCAAAACTCTCTCGGGGAAAGGCAATCCGCCGTCCCATTATGTCTGGGACGGTCGAAACCAGGCGGGCGCCTTGGTTCCGCAAGGCGACTATACCTTTAACTTGGAAGTGACGGACGACAATGATATGGCCGGTAAATCCCGGCAGACGACAGCTTTTGCCCAATGGGTTCCTAAAAAAGTGCCTTACCAATATACCTATGGGGTTTCGGGCGATCTTTTGTTCGACTCGGGTAAAGCGGAGTTGTTACAGCGGGGTTATGACGCCATTCAAAAGGCCGCCTTCGCGATCCATAAAAAATATCCCAGCAGCGTGATTACGATCGCCGGCCACACGGATAATGTGCCGATTAATAAGGGCAATAAGTACAAAGATAACCAGGAACTTTCCTTGGCCCGTGCTCAAGCGGTTATGGATTATTTAGTGAAAAGCGGAATGGACGCGAAACAATTAAGTGTTGAGGGATTTGGTGATACCAAACCTATCGCCGACAATAAGACTCCCGAAGGCCGGGCTAAAAACCGCCGGGTGGAATTAGTCGTGTCCGGTGTCATGGAAACCACTGCCAGCGACTTGATTGTTGAAGGCCAGCGTTTGATGAGCCAAAAGAATTACAAAGAAGCCTTGGGAACTTTCCTCAAAGCTTTGGAATCCGACAGCCGAAGCGCCCAGGCCTATCATTTGGCGGGGGATTGTTACCTGCTCTTGGGCGGGAAAGACCAGGCGGTTCAAGCCTATAAGAAGGCTTTGGAATATGATCCGAATAACACGGTCTTGAAGGCTTGGCTTCAACAGTACGCTCCCGAAGCCCTCATCGCGCCCACTCCCGTTGCGACGGCCACGCCCGCGGATGGGAAGGGAACTCAAGCCCCTTCCGCGAACCCGGCTCCGGCCGCCGCACCGCCTGCTCCGGGTCATTGAGGCAGTTGGTTTTTTCCTGCCGCCCGCTGGGATAAAAGAATCTTCCTCAAGTTTTCACCCGCGTTGGTACAGTTCGGTTTTAATCGAATGGCATTCTCAAAGGCTTTTCGCGATTCCGCCGTCTTTCCTTGTTCCGACAATAAACATCCCAATTCATTGTAAAGATGAGCCATGGGATATCCCAGGCGGATCGCTTTTCGCTCATCCTCAATAGCCGCGTTCAGATTCTGCTCCGCCAAATGATGAACGGCCATCGCGCGCCAATAACGGGATTCCAGCAAGGGGTCTCCTTGAAATAAGGGATAAGCTTTTTCAAGAACGTCTTTCATGAGTTTTTGATCGGGAGTCACTCCCAGCTCGATAATGAGGCGGGTGAGTTCTTTCAAGGACTGATCGGCCCGGGTCCAGCGTAAAAGGCGTTCTTGGTTTTGAGGCTGAATGGGAATCACGTCCAATAAAAAACCGCCGTCGGACCGGCCAAGACCATAAGAAAGCCAAGTCCAGGATCCGCCCGGAAATTCTTTCGATAAATAAGGCTGCTCCTGAATGTTGGCCAGCACCGCCGCCCATTGGGCTTGGACGGGATTTAGGCGCGGATTGGCCGCGGCGTTAAACGAGTAGGTGGCGACAAAGAGGGTCTGGTTATAAGGATCGGGATCAAAATTCAAAAGGATCAGCCCGGCTCCCTTTTGATCCGCGACGGGTTTTAAAATTGAATAGGCGTGGTAGAACTCGGGGGACTTATGGCCTCGATAAGCGTCCGGGTGATCCTGCCAATCTTTGGCGTAAGCGTGAAGCAGATGATAACTGTCCAGCGAAGCCGAACCGATCAAAACCAGCGCGAAGATCCATGGCCAGCGGATGGAAGGAAGATGGGAAAGGAGGAATTGTGTTCCTAAAGCGCAAATTAAAATAAAAAGAGGAATCATTGGGGTCAGCCGCATATTGTTATTGTTGTTCGTCAGTAAGGCGGGAAGGAAAAAGACAAACAGCGCGGTTAAGGACCAAAGACTGAACCGCTCTCGGATATTTTGCAGCAGATAAACGAGTCCTAAAAAGAAAAGGGAGGCCGCGATGGGATTTAAAAAACCACCCCAAATGGGGCCGAAATGGAAAAAGCCGCAGGGATATCCCCAAAAAAAATCGAACAGATAGGCGAGCGGTAATTTGAATCGGTCCATCAGGTCATGAGGCGCGCCATAAGCCCAAAGGTGGTTAAAGTAACCCCGGTATTCTTTTTTGTAGGCGAGAATAATGGGAATCACTATTACCAGAACAAGGGTTGAAAAGGTCAATAAATCCTTCAATCGGTTTTTCAGCTTTAGGCTCGGATTAGCGGCGAGCGCGAGAAAGATAATGGCCGCCACAAAAGGCCATGCGAGGTAGCTATAAAATCCAATCCCCGTTAAAACAGCCAGCAAGGGGAGGCGCCAGTTGGTTTTCGGTTCTTTTGTCGTTTTTAAATAACAGGCCAGTGCCGCTATGGTTAAAAATTCCCAAAAGACCGCTGAAATCAATTGACTGGAAAAACGACCTACATATAAGAGCCAAAAATTGGAAACTGCCCCGCAGGCGGCGAAAATCGAGATTGAGCGTGAAAAAATTTGGCGGCAAGCCAGCCATAATAGTGGAACGCAGGCGAGGGAAAGCAGGGCGGGATAAAGCCAAAAGGTAAAAAGAGAATGTCCAAATAGTTTGAAAAAAATCAATTCTCCCCAGGAGTAAAGAATGGGCTCCTGGGCGGGTGAGTGTAAAATTTCCCAATTCCATTTTTGTTCGAGCAGGGTAGTGAAATAACCAAACATGCCCTCGTCGGCGACAGGCCAAGTGGAGAGAGTGGTCAGCCGGAATAAGCGGAGAAAAAGAGCCGAGAAGGTGAGAGCGAGCCATATCCAAACGGAAAGAGACGGAAGGGTTTCCGACCGTAGTAGCTCTTTTTTGGGGAGGAGAGTTCCGGCTAAAAGTAAGGGAATAATCAGTCCTAAAACGACGATGAGGGTTTTGACGGTTATGGATGAAGAACTATAAGCGAGAACCGAGTTGGCGGCGACGAGGGTCAAAAAACACAGAAGAATAAAAGGTTCCGCTGGTTGAGGCCGGAGTTTTTGAACCGGTGTTGAGATTTTTTTGGGAAGATAACGGTTAAGGGTCATGGTTTTTTAAATTATAAGGTGATTTGGAAAATGAAGCGACACGAAACCCAAAGAGGCTGGTGGTTAAGGGCGGCCAGCCGCCTCCAAATTTTTTAAATTTTCGGCGGCGTTCGTGCAATTGGGCCTCGATCCCAGGGCTTTTTGGAAAGCTTCTTTTGACTCGGCTATTTTTTTCTCCTGAAACAATAAACACCCCATTTCGTTGTAAAGATGAGCCATGGGACAGCCTAGTTGGACGGCTTTGTTTTCATCGGCGACGGCTTCGTCCGTTTTTCCCTCGGCGCAAACATGGACCGCGGCCAGCCGCCAGTAGCGGGATTCCAAAAGCGGATCGCCCTGGAAAAAAGGATAGGCTTGATTAAGAACTTTCCTCATCAGCGTTTGGTCGGGGTCCACGCCTAACTCCATAACGAGGCGGGTCAACTCCCTCAGGGATTGGTCCGCTTGGACCCAGCGGTTCACGAGTTCCCGGTTTTGGGGAGAGAGGGTAATCATCTCCAATAAAAAACCGCCGTCTGAGCGGCCTAATCCCTCGGATAGCCAAACCCATTTCCCATCGGGAAAAGCTTTGCGCAAGTAAGGCTGCTCGTGGATGTTCGTCAGAAGGGCGGCCCATTTAGCTTGGGCGGGATTCAGACGGGGGTTTTCGGCGGCGTTCCAGCCGTAAGTGGCGGTGAACAGACTTTGGTCGTAAGGGTCGGGGTTGGAATTAAGCAATATCAGGCCGGGACCTTCAAGAATGGCTTGGGCTTTGATTAAGGGGTAAGCTTTTTGATATTCCAAGGATTTATTGCCGTCGTAATAATCGAACCTTTCCGCTTGATGCCGGGGATAAGCTAAAAATAAGTGATAACCATCCAGGGCGAAAGAACCGCCTAAAATCAAAACTAAAATCAGGAGGCGTTTCGACAGGGGCAGGTAAAGAAGTAAAAATTGGATTCCGAAAGCGCAGACGAGAAGGAAAAGGGGCTGGAGCTGGCAGAGGCGCATGGTTTCAAGATTGTTGGTCAGAAGGGCGGGGATAAAGAAAATAACCAAGGTTCCTAATGTCCAAAGACCGGCCGGCTGCCGGTAGGATCGGATTAAAAAAATTAAACCTGTAAAGAAAAGGGAAGTTGAAACGGAATTTAAGAGTCCGCCCCAAAGGGGGCCGAAATGAAAGGTGCTATGGCGTCCGCCCCAAAAAAAATCAGTGAGATAACCCAGGGGCAGTTGGATTCGTTGCGTGAAACTTTGTGTGGAACCCAACGTCCATAAATGCCGGAAATAGCCGTGATAATTTTGACTGAAAGCGAGGAGAAAAGGGATAAGGGGAAGAAGAACGATTCCCGCGAATTTGAGAATCAACATGAAGCGCTCGCGGGGTTTGGGGCCGGGATAGAAGAGCAGAGTTAGCCCGATCACCGCGGCCACCAGAGGCCAGGCCGTATAAGTGTAAAATCCGGTTCCGGTGATTAAAGCCAGAAGATAAAGCTTCCGGGATTGGACATGTTTTTGGCTTGAGTGTAAATAGTCGGCGAGGGCCCCCAAAGCCAGATATTCCCAAAGGATCATTAAGACGCATTGAGTTGAAAATCGTCCGATGTAAACGGGCCAAAAGCTGAAAGCTATTCCGCAATAAGTGATGAAGCTGATGGAGCGGGGGAAAATTTTGCGGCAGGCCCACCCGGCGGCGGGAACGCAAGCCAACGACAGCAGGGCTGGCAAAAACCACAGCGTTACCAGTGAAGATCCGAAAATCCTGAATAAAAACCCGAGAATCCAAGAATAAAGAACTGTGGTTGACCGGGGGCCGTGAAGGATGCTCCAGTCCCAGTGTTCTTCCGATTGGATGGCGAAATAACCGAACATTCCCTCGTCGGCGGTAGGCCAGGAAGAAAGGGTCGTGAGGTGAAAGAAACGGACGAAGACGGCCAAGAGGAAAAGACCCGCCCAACCCCAGGGGGGAATCATCGGAAGGGCTTCAGAATAGAGGGGCTTTTTGGGCGGGAATGGAAGCAGGAACAAAGTTACCAGAGGAAGAACGATACCGATAAAAATAAAACCGATTTTGACGATGGGGGAAGGATTGGAATAAGCGAAAAGACTGTTCGCTAAAACGAGAGCGGCCAAACAGGCCAAGGCTAAGAGAGAGGATTGAAGGGAAAGGAGGTCTCCGACGGCGGAGGAAAGCGAGATTTTTATTTTCGGTTCGGATGGCATGGGGTTTCTAACCGCTTTCCTTCAAGGAATAGTTGAAGTGGACAGGGTAAAAAAATTATAACGTGATTTTGAATTGGTCATTCAGCTAATTCAATCCTTTTGGCCGATTTCGCTGTTTTTCGCTTGTCGGACAGGATTGCTTCTCGTTAGCATGGGACTCTAGATCGCTCAAAAGAATGGGGAATTTCAATGCGAAAAGTGCTCGTCATTCACGGCCCGAATTTGAATCTTTTAGGAGAACGGGAACCGCATGTTTATGGTTCCGTGACCTTGGAAGCCATCAATCAATCGCTTCAGGAACAAGCCGCGAAAATGGACGTTGAAATTCGAATTGTCCAATCCAATCATGAGGGCGAAATTGTTGAAACAATCCAGAATGGACGCCATTGGGCGGATGTCATCATTATCAACCCGGCGGCTTATACCCACACCTCGGTGGCTATTCGTGACGCTTTGTCGGCGGTTTCCGTTCCGGCGATTGAGGTGCATCTTTCCAATATTCACGCCCGGGAAGGTTTCCGCCAAGCTTCCCATATTTCTCCCGTTTCAGTAGGTCAGGTGGTGGGTTTTGGAAAAGACAGCTACCTTCTGGCTTTGCAAGCGGCGACGATGATTTCCCTGCCGGATAAAGAAAAGAAAAAGTGAGCGCGGGGCGGAATTCCGCCGACCCCCGCTGTTTTTTCCCTTAAAATACCCCCATGAAATCCCTTCTAACGACTTCCATTTCAACCGATGCCCTATGGGAGTTTTCTTATTTATTGATCGCTCTTTATCTTATTCTTCACCCCGCCCTGGCCCATCCCCAATCTTTCGCGGTGGCGTTGGGGGGAGGGTTGGTCCTGCTCCTACTGCGAAGACTCCCCGAGGGGTCTTTCGAGGTACTGGGTTTTCCTTGTGTCCTTTTCCTGGTTTTTTGCCTTCTTTCCGCCGCGGGGTCTATTTCGCCGGGCATCACGCTTCAATCCGCGGGATTTCTTTTCTCAGGCACCCTTCTTTTTCTTATGGCTCGAAAAAATGACTTGCCGGCTCAAAATCGTTTGGAAATGATTTTTCTTCTGATTGCGGCGGCGGCATCTTTTCTCGGCTTTTATCAATGGCTATTTGGTTTTGAAAATCTTTCCTTTCTTCCGCTTCAATTAAAAGGGGAAGAAGCGAAAATTGTGGCGGCGGCAGTTCATGATAAAAGGGCTTCCGGGCCTTTCGTGACGTCCGGCGCTTTGGCCGCTTTTTTGATTCTGATGATTCCGCAGGCTTTTATCCGGGCCTGGACCGCGGCGGGGGTCAAAAAATATCTTCTGGCGTTTTTAACCCTGGTTCTCTTGGCGGGGCTTTTTTCCACGGGGAGCGTGGGAGCCTGGCTTTGCCTGACAGCGGGGGTTTTGCTGGTTCTGCTTTGGCGCGGTTTGAAAGCGCCAACCCTGGTGATTTTTGGACTGGGTTTCGCCGCTGTTCTTGGAATGATTTGGCACCGGGGGGAGCAGAGCTGGCTTTTAGCCTCTTTTTCCATGAGACTGGAATTATGGAACGCGGCTTGGCAGCTTTTTTTGAAAAATCCCTTTTGGGGAACGGGATTGGGAACCTTCGGTGAAGCTTATCAATCCGCCGGGGCCCAATTGGGAACCGGCTCCCAATTCGCGCACAATCTTTTTTTTCAGCTTCTCGTTGAAACCGGGTTGTGCGGGACCTTTCTTTTTGCCTGGAGCTTTTTTAACCTGATCCGGCGTCTTCAATGGTCTTCCCGCTGGGAAGGCTGGGGAGCCGCGGCGGGCGCGGCCGCTTTTTTTCTTTTCGCTTTTTTGGATATTCCCTTCGTGATGCCCGAATTGATCTGGATTTTTCCGGTCGCGGCGGCCCGATTGTCTTTGCGGCCCGGCAAATTTTTTCGAATATCCGAAATTCCACCGGTTTGGCTGGAATGGGGTGTTTTAGGGTGCCTGCTTCTCTCTGGTTTTTGGCCCCCCTTTCGGCCCTGGAATTTCGCTCTTTTGGCGGGTGTTCTTTGGCTGGCCGCGGGTTATTCCGGGGGCAGGCAGGAGAAAGTGTCCCTTTGGGTTTTCGCGGGGTTTCTTTATATCGGGGTCAGGGCTTTTGTTTCCCCTTCGGCGATGGGAGCGGTTCGGTTTCTGGAAATGGCGGGGCTCGTCTTGGCCTTTATTCTTTTTTTAAGAAATCGAAAAGACCAGGAAAAATTTCTATTTAAATTTTACGCTCTTGGGATTTTTTTCGCGGCCCGGGTTTGGTGGCTTTCCTTTGAGTCCTCGGATATCCGCGACTGGACGATTTTTCCAAACCCCAAACAAGTTGGGATTTTTTTACTTCCGTTACTTTTCCTTTGGTGCCGGGAGCCGTTTGACCTGAAAGCTTTCAGCGGGGTTTTTTCGAAAAAAAACGGCGGCATTCTTTCCGCGGGAGCTTTTTTATTCTCGATGGCGACGCTGGCCTGTTTGAAAGCTTTCAGCGCGGGGGTAGGCTTTGTCGCCGGACTTGTCGCGGCGGTTAAGAAAAATCAAAGAGCCTGGATGCTAGGAATCGGGTTTTGCCTGGTGGCTCTTCTGCTGATTTACCGGGTGATGGTTTTCAGAACCTTGGATCAAAATCCGACCCAATGGGACCGGGTGTGGATTTGGAAATCCGCCGTTCAGGTCTGGAGCTGGAATCCCCTGACTGGAGTTGGTCCGGGGGCCTTTGGCGGATACTATGATCAGGTGAAAAGTCCGCGGGAATCGGGCATCAACCGTTATTTAATGGATGCCCGTTATACCCATAATGAATACCTGGAATTCTTAACGGCGTTTGGCTTGATTGGATTTCTATGGGCCTTGGGGAGCTTCGTTTCATTGAGGCTTTTCTCCCAAGGGCCGCGCAAAGGGCCGGCCTTGACGGGTTTAGCGGTGGCTTCGTTCGTCGATTTTTGTCTTCACACGCCGTTGATCCTTCTTCAAGCGGTGGGGTTGATGAGCTCGCCCGCCAAAGGGACCGAAAAGATTTCCTGGGCGGGAGGTTTTCTGGCCCTGGGGCTGGTTGCGGGTCTTTTTGGCGCGGCGGCGGCTGTGCCTATTCTTGAAACAACGGCGTCGGATTTGAAAGCTCAAGGCCGTTATCCGGAAGCTTTGCGGAAGCTGGAAACAGCGGCCCGGTTGAACGCGTGGGACGCTCGGGTCATGGCGGTCAAAGCGGGTTTTTTAGAGGACCTTTACCGCTCAACGGGTGACACAGTGTGGAAACGAAAATCCGATGAAGCTTATTCGACGGTTTTAGAACTGGAGCAAACCGAGGGGCAGTGGGCCTTCGAAAACGCCCAGCGCCTGACCCGCAGGCTGGAGTTAGGGAACCGAGGGGACGATTTGACCCGCGCGTTGGAAGCCTGGGGGGCGGCCGAGAAAGCGATGCCCTTTAACGCTTTTGTGCGTTTGGAATCCGGTTTATTTCACTTGCGGACCGGGGAGAAACAGGACGCTTTGAGCGAATTTCAAAAAGCGGTTGAATTAGAGCCCCGGTTCGCCGCGGCTTGGATTAATTTGGGAATCGTTTTAAAAAGCGAGAACGATTTTTCCGGCGCGCGGGCGGCCTTTCAACAGGCGTCCGATGTTGAATCCCGCTGGAAAAACGCGGATCGAATTGATCCGCTCGAGAAACAGTTGGTGAGTTTGCCGCCGCAGGCGATGGAATTTTTGCGGGGGGAATTATCCAAGTGAGTAAACCCCGAGGCTCCCGCCGCTCCGTTCTTTTAGCTCCGGTTCCTTTTTTGCTGCTGGCGGTTTTGACCGCGGCTTTTTACTGGAAGGTGATAGCTGGCGGCGGCATTTTTGTTTTTGTGGACGCCTCGCGTTTTTTTTATCCCTTGTGGAAGTGGGGCTCGGAGGCTCTGGGACAGGGGCTCATTCCCCTGTGGAATCCTGACGCGCAATTCGGAACCCCTTATTTAGCCGATCCTCAAATGGCCTATGCTTATCCGCCGCTGCCGCTGCTTTATTTCTGGTTTACTCCCATTAACGCTTTTGCCGCCGTGACGATTTTCCACCATTTCTGGGCGCTCGCGGGTTTTTGGGTTTTTGCCCGGGCCCAGGGTTTTTCAACTAAGGTTTCTTTCTTAGGAAGCCTCATTTTTGGTTTCTCACTTCATCTAGTTTGTTCCTCCTGGACGCCGGTAGCGCTGATGACCATCAGTTGGCTTCCGTGGATTTTTTGGGCCGCGGAAAAAGTTTACCAACGGGAACGGGGAGGGGTCCTCTACCTTTCTTTCGCCTGGG
>CAWKIY010000167.1:0-8619 GCA_963849245.1 candidate division FCPU426 bacterium
GGAAAACAAGCGTCAAGACACAATAATTCCGGGAAAGTGTATATCGAAATAGAGGCATTTTCATACTGTTTTTTTGGCTCCGCTAGAGGCGAGGTAAACGGATTATTCGGCCTTTTGTTGTCGATAAGATTGCGGCGTCTTCCCGACCCGGCGTTTGAACTGCTGGATGAAATAACTGGCGGATTGAAATCCACAGTCTTGCGCGATCTGCCCGATGGACAGGCGGGTGGTTTCTAAAAGCCGGCGGGCTCGATCACAGCGCAGGGTTAATAAGTAATCGGAGAATCCCATTCCAAACGTTTCTTTGAAACATCGGCTAAACCGGGAAATGGAAAAACCCGTGCGCGAAGCCACTTCTGAAAGGGATAAAACCCTCTGAAAATTTTGGGAAATATAATCTTTCGCCCGGTCCAAACGGAAATTTCTTTCGCCCCGAAGCGGCGACTGGAAAAGACTGCTAAAAAATTCCAAATGAGTTCTGAAAAGTCCTAATAACTCCGCGGTGGTGATGGCCTGACTATATTTTTCAGATAATTCCTTGGAAAGAGTGGAAAGCTGGGGTTCCACGACCAACGCCCTTTTATGAACCGTATCCATCAATTGATAGAGGAGCTGCAAAAGATAAACTTTCAGCACTTCAGGCTTTTCTCCGGAAGCTCTCAAGGCTTCCCGGACATACTCTTCCCGCATGAAGCGGATTTCTTTTTCCTCCGCGAGTCCGCAGGCTTCCACGAGTTTTCCCGACCACTCCAAAACCGAAAACTCGCTTCGTTCCAAATCGGAAGAATATTGGTCCTGATAAAAGACCAGGGATTTTTGGTGATGCAGTCCTAAGTGAAGGGCCAAGACGGCTTCCCGAAAAGCGTCCGGCAGTTCCTCAGCGGCGTGATCCATACGACTGACACCGATATATATAGAAGTCTTAAATTTTTTCCGCAGGAAAGCCTCAATGGATAAAGCCATATCCCGAATTTGAAGACGGGCCTGGGCCGGACTACGCCGGGGATCAGGCGAGGTTAAAAAGAAAGCGCCTTGCTCATCCATTTGACCTGAAACAGTCTCAGGTAACTGCTGGACAAATCGGAAGCAATCCCATTGCATTTGCGCCGCTTCCACCATGGCTCGAATTTCATTGGAAGCGCTTTCGCCTTCACGCCCAATCATGACCGCAAGAACAGTATTAGGATGCCGGTTCAGTTTGAATTCTTCTTTATCCCAGGGAGCTAACTCCGCTCCCTGCCAGGCGCCCCACAAAAGCCGATAACGTTTTACGGCCGTATAATGCCACATCCGGTTGGAAAGGGCGCGGGAAAGAACTTTGGTTTTAATTGTTTCAATTTGAGCCAGATTCGACGAGGTCAACATCTCATCCGCCACCATTTTGGCTAGGATCTCCAACAAACGTTTGAAATCGGGAAGCCCATCTTCCTCAACTAAAGGCGTTTTCAAAAGAGTGCGGGTGTAGTTGGTAAAAACCGGATCGGCCAAAGCGGGTGCTTTCCCCGCCATCGAAATAAATTGCTGGGTCACCGATTCCACCGTTGGAATGGTACGAAGGAAAGAACCGGAAAAAACATAAGCCACGCACTTCCCGCCCAGAATTACCGGCACGAAATAATCCCAAAGACCCAAATGCTGGGCGAGAACACCTTTTTTCGTCTGAGCCGCTTCCTCAAAACACTCTTGGTTATATTTGGCCCGGACATCTTTTTTTCCGAAGAACATTTCAAATTGAAAAGGAGATGTTTCCGCCGAGGGAAGCGACAAGGTATACCAAAGATTCGGGTTATCCCGAGCCACAACATAGCAAGGCAGGGATAGATAATCGGTAAAAAGGTTGATAACCGCGTTATGGGAGAGAACTTTCAAAAACCAGGAAGGCACCGCGCCGCTGACCATCGGTGTATTAGGAGAGTCCGTCCGCTGTTTCTTCACGCGTCATCCTCACTGGGGATTTAAAGATGTGAAAGTCTACCACGAAGCGATAGGAAATCTAGTTTGAGGGCAATTTTTTGCTACTCAAACGCAAACACCTCGAAGCGATGATGAAAATGTTAAAAGGTTTCAGTAATGCCCCTTCCATTCCAATAAACTTAAAATTAACTTCTTTAAAATTTATAAACCTTTAATTCTAGAAGGATTCTTTTGTCACGTAACTCGGGGATTTTGTCGCGCCTTTTCTTCTTAAACCATTCAATTGTCACTTAGCTACTTATAATTATTGTGGCAGATTCATTTAATCTACCCTTTCTAACTCTTATATTTCAAAACCAAAACACAGCCACATATTATAAAGAAATAAATCTTTCAGGACTCTTGAAGCCCAAAAGATCCATTCCTATGTTTTGAGGACTCGGAAAAAACGGGTTAAGGAGAGTCAAATGCAGCCATTAAATATAGAGAATAGAAGCCTTATCGCCCAAGACGCGGCCAAGCTTTTGGAACTCAAAAGCGTCTTAAAAAATCATGAATCCGCTGGAAACCCGGCGGAAAACACGGAAAATAGCTTACGGCCAATAGCCCGCTATTTTGACCGCTATTTTCAAACTTTTCCGATCGGTATTAACTAACCATAAATAAGGAGACTCGTCATGGAATCGAAAAATCTTTTTACCGCCACAGACGCTAATTTTGATACGGATGTGTTGAAGTCCAACTTGCCGGTTCTGGTCGATTTTTGGGCTGAATGGTGCGGTCCCTGCAAAATGCTCGGTCCTGTGGTCCAGGAAATCTCCGATCAACACGACGGTAAATTAAAAGTATTTAAAATGGACGTGGACTCAAACCCCGGTGTTCCGGGCCGCTTTCATATCCGTAGTATCCCAACCGTCATTTTATTTAAGGGCGGTGAGCCCGTGGATCAATTCGTAGGCGCCAAGTCCAAATCGGCTATTGAGGATTTCTTAAGACCCCATTTGTCTTAATCCCACTTCCGGAGCCATCATGAAAGCGATTCGCGTCAGCCAGTTCGGCGGACCTGAGGTTTTGAAATGGGAAGAAGTTCCCGATTTAAAAGCTGGGCCAGCCCAGGTTGTTATTTCGGTGAAAGCCGCCGGCGTAAACCCCTTTGAAACCTACATCCGCGCCGGAAGCTACGCTTCTATGCCAACCCTTCCCTACACCCCCGGGGTGGACGGGGCTGGCGTGGTGCTTTCCATTGGAACCGGCGTCACCAAACTTAAAACCGGTGACCGGGTTTATTTCATTGGCGCCCTGAGCGGCTCTTACGCCGAGCAAGCTCTCGCCTCTGAATCCAATATTTATCCCCTCGCTGAGAAAATCACCTTCTCCCAAGGTGCCGCCATGGGCGTGCCTTATGGAACCGCTTACCGGGCTTTATTCCACCGGGCTCAGGCTCAAAAAGGAGAAACGGTTCTCATTCATGGCGCTAGCGGCGGGGTAGGTACCGCCGCGGTCCAGTTGGCTAAAAGAGCGGGATTAATGGTTATTGGCACCGGCGGATCTGACAAGGGCCGGCAAATGGTGAAAACCGAAGGAGCCGATGTGGTTTTGGATCATCACGACGATCAATTTGCTGCCAAGCTCTTGGAAGCCACCCAGGGCAAAGGGGTTGATGTCATTATTGAGATGTTAGCCAACGTGAACTTGGGCAAAGACCTGTCCTTCTTGGCCAAAAGGGGCCGGGTAGTTGTGGTGGGAAGCCGGGGGCCGGTTGAGATTAATCCCCGGGACATAATGGGACGGGACGCGGCGATTTTAGGCATGACCTTGTTTAATACACCGCCCCAGGACTTGGCTCAAATGCATTCGGATATGGCTAAAGGTTTAGCCGATGGCTCAATTAAACCCATCATCGGCCAGGAATTTCCTTTTAAAGACGCCTCCCAAGCCCACGCCGCAATTGGAACCCCTGGTGCTCAAGGCAAAATCGTCCTTATCCCTTAATCCTAGTCGTTGTAAAATCCCCCGGTGAAAAAAATCAAAACCTCTCTCTCCAAATCAACTCATCCTTTACTTAAAGACCGCCCGCTTCTCATCCTTTTGGATTACGACGGCACCCTGACCGACTTTAAGAAAAATCCCGAACATTCCCATATTTCAAATTCGACCCGGCAATTGCTGTATACCCTTCGCCGCCGGCATCCTGTCGTCATGGTCACCGGCCGCTATATCGCCAGCCTGGAAAAAGTTTCCGGTTTAAAGAGTTTCTCTTCGATTGGGACCCATGGATTCGAGGCCAAAAACTTGCCGGGAGGACTGCGGTTTACAACTCACGCTTTGCAAATACGCTATAAAAAGGAAGCAGCCCGGCTTTGGCGTGCAATCCGTGTATTACAGACCCGCTTTCCCGGCATTCATATCGAACGCAAACCCTATTCCTCAACCTTGCACTTTCGCGGAATTAACTTTTCAAGGACTCAAATCAAAGAACTACACCGCGAATTCGAGATCCTCTACCGGGCTTCAGTGACACCCCGTTTTTGGCACTTGCAAAAAGGTAAAAAAATGATTGAGGTCATGCCTAAAGGTTTTTCCAAAGGAAAATCAGTCAAATTGCTTTTAAAACACTTCCCCGGCCACGTTCCCCTTTACGCCGGGGATGACACGGCGGATATTTCGGTTTTTAAAATATTAGGAAAAAAAGGACTTCGCATCGCCATCGGAAACCGCGTTCCGAAAAAACATTATGATCTACAATTTGAATCGCCCAAACATTTTATCGGCTGGCTCAAAACGCTTTAGATCTTGCCCTTTTTAAAACCGTTCAACTCTTTTCAAACTGCCAGCGCCCACGACCTATTCCAAAAGACCCTCAGGTCGTTGCTCCTGACGACACCGGACCAATTACGGTTTGCCCTATTTCAAAATCAATAGAGGCGATGTCTTAGTTTGAGATTGGCCGCCCGCCTTGAGCGTGACTTGGTAGTAATAAACCCCATCCGCCAAATTCACACCCATCACATCCTTGCAGTTCCAAGCGATCTGATGTTCCCCTGAAACAGCGTCTTGGCCGGATAAATTCCGGGACCAAACCATCCGGCCCGCGACGGTGATGATTTTCAATGAAACGGCGGAACCCGATTCGGCGATCGTACTAACCGTTGTCCCCGTTGAGCCCGAAGAAGGGCTTCCCACAATCTGATAATAAAGAGTCGTGTTTCCACCTGTAGCCGGGTTCGGATAACTCACGACTTTATTCAGCGTCACAACTCCCGATGTACCGGGACAAGGCCCCAAATCCTTCCAAAGCGCCGGTACCACCGGAGGCATCCAATTGGGTTCCGACGTATGGGCTTGAATACATTGATAAAGCTCCGCGTTATAGACCACCTCAGAACCCGCCGCGTAAGCGACAAAGTTGCCGTTCCACTCCGGCACTCCCGAACAGCCCGAGGCGAGCGTTGCCGTAAAGGTCACCGTCACGGTAAAGGTATGGGTCGGCACCGGCGTAAAGGTCTTTGTGAAAGTCGGCGGCACCGCAGTAGCGGTGGAAGTAAGGGTATTGGTCGGAATCAGCGTGTTTGTTCTTGTCGCCGTAAAAGTATTGGTCCACGTCAAGGTTTGAGTCGGTGTGAAAGTATTGGTGAATACCGGCGTCCAGGTTTCAGTAGGCGTTCCTGTAAAAGTCAAAGTCATCGTTGGCGGTACCGGGGTATGGGTAAACGTACTGGTCGAAGTAGCGGTGGGGGGTGCCGGGGTACTCGTGAAGCTGGCGGTCGCGGACGCGGTGGGCGGAGCCAAAGTATTTGTGGAAGTAATCGTAGCCGTAAAGGTCTCCGTCGGCGCAATTGCCGTAGGCGTTAGGGTTGGGGTGAAAGTGAACGTTAGCGGCACCGGACTATTAGTGGGTGTCAAGGTTACTGTTGGTGTGGAAGTGGGCGGCACCGTCCCCGTGACGGTCAAAGTCGGTGTGTTGGTATTCTTTGGAGTAGAACTAGGGGTTGGCGTTAATGTCGTCGTCGGTGTAAAGCTCTTCGTGAAAGTCGAAGTCCATGTGAATGTCGCTGTTGGAGGAATCGGGGTGTTCGTCAAAGTGGAAGTGGGCGTGGCTGACCGGGTAAAGGTACTTGTAAAACTTGCCGTTGATGACGAAGTCGGTGTTCCCGTCGGGGAAGGCGGAACCGGCGTATTCGTGGGCGTCAAAGTTTTCGTCATCGTCCAGGTCCATGTCGGGGTATAACTCAAAGTGGATGTAAAGCTGGGTGTCGAGGTATTAGTTGGTGTCAAGCTGGGAGTAGATGTACTCGTCGGTGTGTAAGTCTTCGTCGGGCTATTGGTTGAAGTGCTAGTCACCGTAAAAGTGGGGGTGCAGGTATAAGATTGCACTGTATAGGAAAGCTGATAAGCGATACCCTGTCCGCCGCTCTCGTTCTCGTCCATGAAAGCGATGATGTTGTTCCCCGCGTGAATATCCCCCGCTGGAATCGATATCGTCGTGCAAGAGCTCCAGCTTAACGAGGCTACCGCCACCGCGTTTCCATTGACATAAAGACCAAAAGGCTCTGTTCCTCCGCCCGACGTGCCGTCATCCCCCGTAATCAGGAGCGTTGCTCCCGTTACCGTGCTGCCCGCAGGAACAGTAAAATACTTTGCGTAATAAAAAAGCTGGCCGTTATTGCCGTTGCAAGGGCCGTTTCCTTGGCCCGCCGAGGGACTGACCGATATCCAATTCGGCGTGATACCCGATCCCGTGATACTGCAAGGCGCGGTCCACCCGCCGGCTAAAGGATTAATCACGAACGCCGAATCCCAGCCCGTTGCGTTGGCCGTATTGTAATTGGCGCTGTTCCAGGGATTGCCTCCGCTATCCGCCGGTGGTGCCGCGGTCGGGGCGTTGCAATTGGTCCAAACCAGATTGCTGGTATCGCTACCCGTGTATAGAGTTGTGCTGTTACCACAGCCCATCGGCGTGGGGCTTCGAGTGGGCGTCACCGTCGGCTGCTGACAGCCATTGGCGTAAATACTCATCAGCCAGCCATACCCGGTCGTGCTTCCTAACGCGTTCGGCAGGCTTCCGGTATAGGTGTAAGTCTCAAAAGCCATCGTACCGCCCGTGCTGGCGGAATAATCAAAAACAGCTGTTCCTGTGAAACTGCCTGAAAGCCAATAGGTCCCTGTCGGCAAAACCGTCGGTGGTACCACGAAGTAATCCCAGCCTGTGGATAAAACTTGGGCGTTGCTTTGAACCAAAAGGCTCCCCGGCACTCCGGCGGCATCCGAATAAATACCCAATACGCCGCTACCCGAGGTTCCCGCTCCCATATAGATATCCAGGGAAGTGATCGTCATCGGTTGGGACAAAACATAACGGGCGCAATCTAACTGACCCGCCAGGTTATAGCCGCCCGTGCCAGCCGCCGTGTTTCCAAAAGTACTGCTGGAAGTCGTGCAAGGCGGTACCGTAAAGGTCGGTGTAGGTGTGGAGGGCTGGGGAATAATCTGTAAAGCCGATACATCCGCATTGGTATCTGTGCTAGTTGTCCCCGTAAACTGGATCGTAATCACCCCGCCCGAAGGGGATATATTATTGAAGACTTTATCCAGGGCCGTATTGGCCCCCACCGCGCCATAGACGTCCAAATTCGTTAAGACCTGAGTGCCATTGATCGCGACATTAAAAACACGGTCGCCCGCCGCGAAATCCCCCGAATAGGTTTCAGAAAACTTAAGCGTGACCTGATAAGAACCCGCTGGAACATTAAAGCTGTAGCTGAAATTATTGCCATAACGCTGATCTTGATAAAGGGCCTGATCGGTAGAACAAGGCAGAGCGCCCGTAATGGTGTTTGTTGTGGCGGCGGCCGTACCGCCGTTAAAGTTTTCGTCTGCCGCCCAATTATTGTTATTACAGTCCGTGTGAGCCGGGCCGCCTGCCACTACTCTCCAGGAGGAAGAAACCACCGGCGTAAAGGTGGGTGTGGGTGTTGGCGGATTGGCCAGACTAAGATTGATATAATTAAAGTTACAAACCCCCGCGTTGCCGGCCCCCATCGTGTCCTCAACTAAAAGTAACACGTGTTGACCCGCGTTAATGTTACCCACATTCGTTACCACATCCTGCCAATTCTGCCATCCGCCCGTATTCGGGCAGGTCATCTCGCTTCCAACCGTGTTCCCATCCAAAGCAAAATGGAAAGACCCTCCCTGGCCGCTGCTGGCAACCCGAGCGTCCAGGTTATAGGTACCGCTTTGGGTCACGTTGATTGTGTATTGAAGCCACTGACCCGGGCTGGTGTAATCCACATCGTAGCCGCCGCCGGTGTCGCTGCACACCTCCTCACTGATGGCGTCTCCAGTACGGTCTTGACCGCTGGTGTTGTTCGTTGGCAAAGAGTTGTAGGCAAATCCTTCTCCGGGCTCAACGGGATCATTGGTGTCGTTATAGCTGTCAAAATTTTCCGCCTGAATGGTTCCTGGCACGACGGCCGCGGTGCCGCCATAGGGAGAAGTGCCGTTATCCGTGAGTTTGTAAACCCGTACATAATCCACCAGCATCTGTTGTGGGAAAGAGGTCCCAGAAGGACTTCCTGAGGGTCCGCCGATCGCCAAATTCAGGAGCATGAAGAAAGGATGGTTAAAAACATACGAACCGCCGCCTGGAATAGAACCGGGGGTTAGGGTCTGTTCAATCGTGCCGTCGATGAAGAATTGAATCTG
>CAWKIY010000168.1:0-6478 GCA_963849245.1 candidate division FCPU426 bacterium
CCTCGTTGTGAAGCTTGGCAGCGGCAGTGATTCGGCATTTCCGGCGCGTGAAGACCATTGCCGGCTTCTCGATGAGCGGTTTGCCGCTTATCGCGACGACCCAACGCAGGCGTCCATGTGGAGAATGTCAAACGCCGCTTGCTGCCCATCGCAGCTAATGCAGGTCGAACTGCTTCAGGCGCGGAGGCAGGAAGCTGCTCGAAACGTGACGTCCGACTCGAGGAACAGCAAGGGGGGCTCGGCGAGCGCTTCTATCGCACGCTCGACTTTGCATTGGAACGCCTGCGCCAGCACCCTCACGGGCGCCGGTTTATCTGGGTGATTACCGGCGACTCGTTCTGCGACCTTTCGGCTTTGGCGTATTCTACACGATCACGAGCGCCCGCGTCATGATCGGGGCGATTCTCGATCTGCGGCAAGATCCTGACGCCATTGCGCGGCGCCTTCTGCGTTGACGGACTGCCCGTCCCCTTTTCCACGGTGGTGCGCGTCGGGTTTGATGCCTCGTTGCGAAACTGAGGGTTTCGCACCCCTGCGCTTACCGGTAATCATTACTTTCGCCTTTTATTATCTTTCCATGTCTTTTTACGAAAATTTAGGACTGACGCCCGCGACCCGGTATATGGTGGGAGTTACCCCCCTTCTTTTATTCGCCATTTATCCCGTATTAGAACGGATGAAACGGTTTTACCTTTGGGAGGCCTTAACTCTTTTTTCCTTCACCACGGGCGTTTTAATCAATTGGATTTTGGCGGTTATTCCCTGGATGCGCTATAACAAGCTGGAGGGGGAAAACCTGATGCTGAAAACGGGAGGGAACTTGTTGGGCATCCCACTGCCTTCTTTGGAACCCTCTTTTCAATCCGCTATTATTCCGCTTCATAGTTATGTTCTAAGCGCCGTTTGGATATTGGTGACGATTGGATTGACCGTCTTGTTTATTAAAGAATCATCCGCTCGTAAACGCTGGTAACAAGGAAAACGGTTTGAATATTCTCGTTCTGACGCCTCTCATTCCTTATCCGCCGCATGATGGCGATAAACTGCGCCTTTATCATTTTTTGAAATATCTGAAGCGCCGGGGTCATGTGATTGACCTTTTTTGCCTGACCCGGGTGAAAAATGATTTTCAATATGCCGCCGAATTACGGCCCCTTTGCCGCCGGCTGCATCTACAGTATTTAAGTAACTCCGATTTATTTTTTAATTTAATCGGTGGTCTTTTAATCGGGCAATCCCTGAATGTCTCCAGCTATTTCTCGCCGGAACTGAAGCAAAGTCTGGAAGCCTATTGGCGGACCGCCGAGGGCCGGTCTATTGAGGCGGTTTTCGCCCATCGGCTGAGAATGGCGCCCGCGGCGTTTGAGGGTAATCCTGGTAAACCCGTGATTCTAGACCTGACGGATTGTTTAACGGCTTACACCCAACAATTGAAAAAACAGCCGGGGGCCCGGTTTTCCCGGCGTTTAGCCGCTTATTGGGATTATTGGTTTTTACGGAAAGAAGAAGTCGACTGGAGTGAAAGAGCGGCTCAAACTCTGCTGATTTCCGAAGCGGACGCGCAGGTTCTTCATTCTCAAGGCGGTAGGACCGATAAAATAACCGTGATCCCCAATGGGGTGGACTTTAACCACTCCCGCAAAATTCAACGCATGAAGGTTTATCCGGGCCCGGGTCCGGTGGTTTCGTTTGTCGGTAATATGGGTTACGCTCCCAACGAAGAGGGAGCTCTTTGGTTTTTGAAAAGGGTTTGGCCCCGGGTCAAGCAAGCGGTGCCGTCGGCGGTTTTCGCCGCGGTGGGCGGACAGCCCCGCAAGGTTTTGAAACAGTTTCATAATGGAACGGACGTGCTGGTCACCGGATGGGTGCCCGAAATTGATCCCTATGTAACCCAATCCAAGGTTTCCATCGCCCCGCTTCGGCTGGCGGCGGGCATGCAAAACAAGGTAGCCCTGGCGTTGGGGTTGGGCGTGCCGGTGGCGGCGACACCCCAGGCGGCGGCTTGGATGCCGCCCGAAGGCCGGGAAACGGTATTCGTGGCGGAGAGTGAAAGCCTGTTCGCGGACGCGGTGATCGAGGCTCTTTTAAAACCCCGGCGGGCCCGCGCTTTAGCCCAAAAGGGGAAGCGATTTATTTTGAAAAACTATCGGTGGAATGATTCGGGCAAGCGATTAGAGCGAGTTTTGAAAGACGCAATAAAAAAGAAATTTTGAATTGTCGGGATTTCTGCTGCGCGGAAATTTTTATTATTTAAAGGCTGGGACTAGAACTCGGAACTGGGGTATTTATGTGCGGTATCGCGGGTTTCGTTCAATTTAAACCGGGGTCGGCTCTCAAGGGAAAACACCTGGAGGATATGGCCGAGACCATTAAGCACCGCGGTCCCGATGACGTGGGTTATTACCAAAAGGGCCCGGTGGGATTGGCCATGACCCGGCTGGCGATTATCGATGTCGCCGGAGGCACCCAGCCCATCAGCAATGAGCGGGGAACGGTTTGGGTTGTTTTTAACGGCGAGATTTATAACCACGTTCCTTTACGCGAAGCGCTCCTCAAAGCCGGACATCAATTTCAAACCAAGTCGGACACTGAAGTACTGGTCCACGCTTATGAGGAATACGGGGACGGCTTTGTTTCCAAACTGCGGGGCATGTTCGCCTTCGCCCTGTGGGACCAAACTTTTCAAAAACTTTTAATCGCCCGGGACCATGTGGGGGTGAAGCCGCTTTATTACACTACTGCGGACGGGTCGCTGATCTTCGGTTCGGAGATTAAGGCTTTGCTCGCTGTCCCGACGGTTCCCCGCAGGGTGGACTCCAAACAAATTCTGACCCTGATGACCCTTCAATATGTGCCGACGCCGGATACGCTTTTTAAGGGCATCCGAAAACTTCCGGCGGGTCACCTGATGATCTGCCAGCAGGGGAAGATTATTACCAAGCCTTACTGGAACCTGCCGGTTATCTCTAAGACCGCGGGGGATGAGGACGTCAATTCGAACCAGGAAAAGCAATGGGTGGAAGAATTGCGCCTGAAGCTTTTCGCCAGCGTGAAGGAACAGCTGATGTCGGATGTGCCCCTGGGGGCTTTTCTTTCCGGCGGTTTGGATTCCTCGCTGATTGTGGCGGCCATGACTCATCAGACCCATCAGTCGGTGAAGACCTATTCGGTGGGGTTCGAGAACGAGCATGACTTTAACGAACTGAAGTATTCCCAAAAGACCGCCAAGTTTCTCAAGAGCCAGCACCGGGAAATCATGGTCGACGCGAAGATGCTCAATGACCTCATCCCCCGGCTGGTGAAATATCAGGACGACCCGGTCATTGACCCCGCGGTTTTGCCTACTTTCGTGGTTTCTCTTTTCGCCCGGCAGGAAGTGAAGGTGGTTTTGACCGGGGAAGGGGCGGATGAGCTTTTCGGCGGCTACCGGCGCTATTCCTTTGACCAGCTCTCCGGCAAGGTTCAATCCATGCCGGGTTGGATGAAGGAAATGGTGCCTTTCCTGGCGGGAAAGATGAAAGACCCTTACCAGCAAGCCTGGCAGGCCTTGAATAAAGAAGACTTGGTGAAACGGCATATGGCCTGGTCCCGGCTTTGCATGGAAGAAACCCTGCAGGGGCTGGCGGGCGAGAAGCTTCTATATGAGATGGAACAATCCAAGGTCGAGGAATCCCTGGAAAGGATATTTGAGGGGGCCGAACCCTATGGCTTCGACAATTTAAACCTGATGCTTTACATGGATTTAAAGACCTGGCTTCCCGACGACCTTTTAAACAAGGTGGACCGCATGAGCATGGCGGCTTCCCTGGAAGCCCGGGTGCCTTATCTGGACCACCGGCTGGTGGAATTCGCTTTCTCCCTGCCTTCTTCGGTGAAGCTGAAAGGGGGAGTATGGGGAAGTATCATTTTAAAGAAGGCCGCCCAAAAGTACATTCCCAGGGAGATTATCAACCGCCAGAAGAAGGGCTTTGCCGTGCCCTTGGGTCCTTGGTTTCGAAAGGAACTGAAGCCCTTATTAATGGATATCCTGCGTTCGCAAAAGCTTCCAAAAGCGCGGTTATTTTAATATGGCCGAAGACCGAAGAAATTACTGCAGGAACACATGTCCGGCAAGAAGGACCATCACCTTGCTTTTGTATGGGCTGATTCTCGTAGAATTGTGGCATCGGAAGTTTATTGACGAGATTTGAGATACGTTAAGGAGCGTTCCATGGCAAGCGAGCGTTATGAAAAGGGCTTTCAAAAATTCCAGGAGATCCATGGCCCCGTGGCGAAGGCTACGGTGGAAAGCTTGAAAGATGTCGCGCCGGACTTGGGACGTTTCGTGACGGAATTCGCTTTTGGGGATATCTATTCCCGCCCCGGATTGGATCTGAAAACCCGCCAACTGCTGACCATCGCTTCCTTGACAACTCTGGGAAACGCCCCGCTTCAATTAAAGTCCCATATTAAAGGCGCTTTAAACGTGGGATGCACGAAAGAAGAGATTGTTGAGGCCCTCCTGCAAATGGCGGTTTACGCTGGTTTCCCGGCTTCCATGAACGCTTTATACGCCGCGAAAGAAGTTTTTAAAGAAAAAGACACGAAGATAAAAAGACGGGGCTAATTTCAATTTTTCGAATTTTTGAAATGGATTAAGGCCGCCAATTTATGTCCTTGGCCAAATCAAGGCGTCCTGTAATTAATAAAAAACCTTTGTTTTAACGATTGTGCCGCCCCCTCTTTTTGGGGCTGCATTTTTATTTTTAGGTTATTCCTTTTTCCTATTCTTTCCTCTTAAGTCAATCGACCCTATCTGTGGTTTTCTCCGTAATTTTCAGAAAAAACCTCTTTTCCGAGGCTGGTCTTTTTTTTAAAAAACCATGGAATAAAAAACGAATTCAATTCTCTATTGAGCAAGGACTTTTAAATCTGAAGTTTTTGCGATTACGGATTTATTTATGCTCAAGGGAGGATTGTTTTGAAAAGCTCAAAGAAATTAGCGGATTTGATTGGAATAGGCTGGTTGTTGGTTTTAATTCTCGGTTTGTCAGTGAAAAGTGCTTACGCCGTTGAAAAAAAGATTTTAACCGGTCACCGTACCGCCGCAATGGCGGCGGCGCCATTGGCCGGGGAAGTCGAACCTTCCCAAGTTTTTCGCATGGCGATTGGTTTATATTTGCGCAATCAAGCCCAGTTAAAAACTTTACTGGGCCAAATCTATGATCCCCAAAGTCCCAACTATCATCACTATCTGAAAAGCGATGAGTTCACCTCGATATTCGGGCCTGCGGCCGAGGATTATCAGGCGGTCATTCATTTCGCCAATTCAAAAGGTTTAAAAGTGGCGCAAAACCATTCCAATCGGATGGTTTTAGAGGTCACGGGAACCGCGGAGAATATCCAAGAGGCCTTCGCGGTCAAAATTCACCGATACAAACGTCCGGACGGGAGCCTATTTTATGGTCCGGATGGCGACCCGTCGGTAGAAAGTAACTTGCCGATTATCCATATTCAGGGTTTGGATAACTTCAATCCGCCGCATTCTGTCGATTTGAAATCTTCCCCCGCGTCCGCTCCTCATCGTTCCATAAAATCTCTCGCGGCGGGCAAGCCGGTGCCCTTGGATGACAATGGAAGTGGTCCTTCTGGATGGTACGTCGGCGCCGATTTTAGGGCCGCTTACGTTCCGGGTGTGACGCTGAATGGAGCCGGTCAAACTGTGGCGATCGTTGATTTTGACGGGTATTTTCCAAGCGATATTACCAATTATGAAACCCAATTTGGATTGCCGACCACCGTGCCGATCCAGACTATTTTAGTGGATGGCGCCGTTGCGGGTCCGGGAGGAGGAACACGTAATGGAACCAGGTGCTGGCAGGAAGCGCTTGTCCCGATGGATTGCGTAAATGTTTGGCCCACGCAGAAGACGATCTGTGTGCGGTCCGGAGACCAGGCTGGATCTGCACCGGTGGCTTGCCCCAAGTCTGCGGGGCTGTCCCCAGGGACTGGCCACAGCCAGAGTGGCATCTCCTCTGTCGCGGCCGGCTAAACTGCCTGATCAAGAACTGCGAGTGGTCGGGAGAGATGGCAAAAAGGCGGGTGTTTCTCAAAAGGCGTAGCCATCTTTTCCGCATTGCCGCCTTCCACGGAAGTTTGCATCAAGTTCCAGCGGCCATCGTTGCGTTCCAGAAAGAAAATCCGCGTCCCGTCGGAGACGATTCCGCCCCATTCATCGATTGGGCTGGCGTTGGTGATGCGGGCCATGCGTTGCATGCTGGTATGTGGCACGGGGTAGACAATGAAGAAGAGGAGCCAGGATCCAAACAGAATCGCGATGGAAAGCAGCATTAGATCAAATCGTTTTTGGGTGCGCTCCGCCCGTTCACGGTTCCAATCCGGTGGGGCACCGAAGCCCTGGGCGATCTCCGGCCTCAGGTGAAGCCGTACCTCGATGGATTGATCACCATTGCCTAGCCGCGAGATCCGGCCTTCCTGA
>CAWKIY010000169.1:0-28051 GCA_963849245.1 candidate division FCPU426 bacterium
CTGCTGAAGCGGATTCCAATTCTTATCGTAAATCGCGTATCCATTGAGCGTTCCCACATAATAATTTCCCGCCGGATCCTGCCACAATCCCGTTGGTTGATAAGCCAATCCACTGATGACGGGGGTAGCCCCGGAATAAACCCCATTTGATCCGGTGTAACTGACAATCCGGCTGTTTGAAGTATCTGAAACATAAAGTTTATTTCCGTTGACCCATAGTCCCGTCGGATTACTCAATCCCGTTAAAGTCGCGATAGGCGTTGGGGTCGGAGAGCCGTTATAAACGGACACATTTGTTCCGGCCAAAGCGAAATAAATATTCCCGCTTCCATCCACTTGTATGCCCCGGAACGGACCTGGCAATGTCGTCCCGCCTTTCACAGTGGTTCCGGTCGAATCAAATCTCTCCAGAATCCCAATGGTCGTTCCGTTCATAGCCGCGTAGATATCGCCTGAGGGACCCGTGACCGCGACCTCCACTTGGGGCAACCCGGGAATAGTCTTATAAAGGCTTCCATTGGTATTAAATATCCAAAGCTGATTGGAAATCGGATCCGCGGCCAAAACCCTTTGATTCGCGGCATCCATTCCTACTCCCCATATCCCGCTCATTCCCGCGGCGGCCAAAGGCGTTGATTCCATCGCCACAGTGCAGCATGTCGGCGTGGGTGTTCCTAATGTCGGCGTATTCGTGAAAGTTTGTGTGTTCGTCTTAGTAAAGGTAAAAGTGGGTGTAAA
The DNA here is from genome assembly GCA_963849245.1 of candidate division FCPU426 bacterium. Classification (GTDB taxonomy): domain Bacteria; phylum Oederibacteriota; class Muellerivitia; order Muellerivitales; family Muellerivitaceae; genus CAWKIY01. The sequence continues at coordinate 739 of CAWKIY010000169.1, forward strand.
TGTTTTAGTCGGCGTGCGGGTAATAGTCGCCGTATTGGTCTTTGTCGGGGTAAACGTCTTGGTGCCTGTATGGGTAGGCGTAAAAGTCTTAGTAGGCGTACCGGTTTTGGTGGGTGTACGAGTAATTGTGGGCGTATTTGTCTTGGTCGAAGTGAACGTAGACGTACCGGTTTTAGTCGGCGTAAAAGTTCCAGTGGGAGTATTCGTAAAAGTCCAAGTCGACGTAAAGGTAAAAGTATTAGCCGGCGTATAGCTTTTCGTCGGTGTAAAGGTGGGTGTTGCACTTCCTGTGGGCGTGTTCGTCAGAGTAAAGGTATTCGTAGGCGTAGACGTCGCGCTGCCCGTCGGGGTATTCGTCGGAGTTGGCGTAGCACTTCCTGTCGGCGTATTACTCGTCGTCGGGGTCGCGCTGCCAGTCGGTGTATCCGTCAAAGTAGACGTATAAGTCGGAGTAAACGTCGCACTGCCGGTGGGTGTATTTGTAGGCGTTGGCGTGGCACTTCCTGTCGGCGTATTACTCGGCGTCGGGGTCGCGCTGCCAGTTGGTGTATCCGTCAAAGTAAACGTATAAGTCGGGGTAGGCGTCGCGCTGCCCGTCGGGGTATTCGTCGGAGTTGGCGTGGCACTTCCTGTCGGCGTATTACTCGGCGTCGGGGTCGCGCTGCCAGTCGGTGTGTTCGTCAAAGTAAACGTATAAGTCGGGGTAGGCGTCGCGCTGCCAGTCGGGGTATTTGTCGGAGTTGGCGTGGCACTTCCTGTCGGCGTATTACTCGGCGTCGGGGTCGCGCTACCAGTTGGTGTATCCGTCAAAGTAAACGTATAAGTCGGGGTAGGCGTCGCGCTGCCAGTCGGGGTATTCGTCGGAGTTGGCGTGGCACTTCCTGTCGGCGTATTACTCGGCGTCGGGGTCGCGCTGCCAGTCGGTGTGTTCGTCAAAGTAAACGTATAAGTCGGGGTAAACGTCGCACTGCCGGTAGGTGTATTTGTAGGCGTTGGTGTGGCACTTCCTGTCGGCGTATTACTAAAGGTCAGGGTAGGAGTTCCTGTATAAGTGGAGGTAGGAGGAATCGTGGGTGAACCGCCTATATTGCAAGACCCGTATAGATCTATATACGCGCTAGCTTCTTCCGCCACGAACCAGGTTCCATTATTAGCCACAACTCCCTCGGGATCGGAAAATCCTGAAGTAACACCCTGTAGAAGGCCTTGTTCGCTATAAACAGCCACGGAACTGACACCGTCCGAGACATAAACCCAACCAGTAATGTTATCAATGCTGATAAAATCCGCACCCTGAAGCGTTCCGTTGGTGCTCCATGAATATTGGTAAACTCCCGTGCTGCTGAAAACTTGTACCAATTGCAAATCATAGTCTGTCACATATACATTCCCCTGGTTATCCACCGCTATTCCTGTCGGGGATTGAAAAAGCTCGCCACCCCCGTTAGTTCCGTTAAATTGAGTCACGTAATTTCCTGAGCTGTCAAATACCTCGACCCGGTCATTGCCCCAATCCGCTACATAGACCAATGTTCCGGTGCTATTCACCGCGATACCCCAGGGCGAAAGAAATTGGCTGTTGCCGCTTCCTGAGCTGCCCCATTGAGCTACTGGCGTTCCGTTCAATGTAAATTCGTCCACCATATTGTCGCTATAATCGACCACATAAATATTATTGCCATAGACCGCCAACCCATTGGGCGCCCCAAACGCATAGCTCCCGCTTCCCGCCCATCGGGCTATAGGCGCTCCTGCGCCCCCATTGGGACCATAAACCTCGATCATGTTATTCACGTTATCTGCCACATAAACATTTCCCTGACTGTCCAAAGCAAGTCCGTAGGGATCATAGGACAACCATCTGAATGCTTTGGGGCAAGAAAAGTCAGGCGTGGAAGTGATCGTGGGGGTAGGAGTAGGCGTTCCAACGGGCGTAGGCGTATACGTAGAGGTACAAGTTGGCACAGGGGTAACCGTGGTAGTGGAAACTTGAAAGGGCTTGAGGTAAACCAAAACACGATATTTATTCGAGTCCACGGCGTACAAATTACCCAAATTGTCGAATGTAAACGAATTAGCGAGGGTGTAATAATCTTTTAACTGACTGACGGGATTATCCCCCGTCTCCGGTGAACTAAGAATTCCCGGAAATCCATTAGATCCGTCGTAGGGATCCATACCCGCGACTAAAGTTTTCGAATCCGCCGTCAGCGCGACACCCAGAGGACTGCAAATCCGGTAGGGAGCGGAATCACAGGTATTAGAAGTAAAGCTTCCACCGGTTCCATAAACCAAATCGGCGGGTATGCCGTGAGCGTAATTAGGGGACGCCGCGTTAACCGCGTTACTAATCGTTGAGGCACTCCAAGCTAAGAGACGGTTATTACCGGCGCCCTCCAGTGAATGGTCGGAAACGTAAACAAATCCATTGGAGTCCACCGAAACTGAACCAGGTTGGGTAAAACCATACGAAGAAGGATTCAAATTGCAAACTCCACCTACAAGACTTCCACCAGTGCTTCCGTTGTAATTGCAATCGCTATTGGAATAGTTGCTTTGGCCCAGAACCACGTCCACCTGCGGGCTGGTGAGCGGATTTCGAATGCGGAAAGCCCTGTTGTTATTTCGGTCCACCACCCATAAATTCCCACTGCTATCCGAGGCGATTCCATCGACACCGCCCTGTGTATCCCAGCTCAAAGTGCCTCCCCCCAAAACATTGATAGGGACAGACAAAGTAACCGCCGCGGTAGCGCCGCTGGTTAAAGGTAGGTTAAAAGCCATCAGACTGGGTCCCACAATAGCCCAGAGATGAGTTCCAGTGTTATCCACCACGATTCGTTCAAAACCTTCACCGCCTTGGTAAGTCGAGCTTCCATAAGGATTGATGTAACCGGCGATACCATCTGGCGCTTTCCCTGGGGGTAAATTGGCAGTCGTAGGTCCTGTCGTCGGCATGTTCCAAAAAAGAAGGCGGTACTGATCGGAAACGATCAACTGCATCGTGGAAGTTCCAGAATAAACCGCTACACCCGCAGGATTGTACATACTATTAGTCGTAATCTCATTGAGAACTCCAAATTGATCCGGCTTCAAAACTTCCAACTTTGCCTCGTGCGCTATTCCGGGCACAGGAGTGGGAATGGGCGCCGGAAATTGCCATATATCTTGAAACTGTTCAGTAGCCGGAACATAAACATTCCCTAAAGTATCGACACCAACCCCCGCACCGGCGGCATTACCCAAGTTGGTCGCATTTTCTGAAGTCTGATAATTATCAGTGAAATTAGCGACTCCCTGCCCATCCCCCACCCAGGTAACGGGTCTTCCTCCCGTGAGATTCGAAGGTTCATCCGCCAACAAAACCTTTTTAAAGTTACCCAGGTAATCGTAAAGAAGAACCTGTTGGGTACCCGAATCCGTCACCCAAAATCCTCCCGAAGTCGGATCAGACGTTTGAGCTGGTGTGGAATCCAGTTCAATAGAATGGGGGAAGCTGAGATATTGGGTCACCACAAAACTGCCCGGTTTTCCGCTAGTGTAAGAATATTGGCCGCCATTGAAGGAGTCCGGCTGATAAACCACGACGCGGCCTTGGAGTCCGTTAGAAACTGAAGGAAGATCCACTACATAAACATTTCCGTTATTATCTACCCTTAGGGCGATGGGCAGACGCAAATGCTTTTTATCATTTGAGGTCGCGGGTAAAGGAAGTGGCAGTGTTTCGGTAAAACTATTTTGACCCAAAACCACGTCCGCCGTGCTTGAGGGCACCGCGCCAGGCGTACCAGGACTGGAGCTTGGAAATCTTAAGACTCGGTCGTTGGTCGTATCCGCAACCCAAAGATTACCCACACTGTCGATGGCCACTCCTGCTCCCAATTGATTCGGGTTATAAACGGCCGAACCCAAGTAGTAAAGACAAAGAGTGCTGTTTGAAGCCGTTAATGTTTGGGTGACACCATTATTATTGCCGTAATAGGTATTAAAGCCAGAGGAAGGCGCCCCAGGTTGTCCCCATTGATACACCGCAGCTTGTCCGCTGGTAAAACCACCGACGCCCGGATTGTTATAACGTAATATACGATTATTGAAAAAGTCTGGGACGTAAAGATTTCCCTGGCTATCCGTAGCCATATTGGCGAAAGAACCGCCTTCCGCTTGGCTGATTTGATTCGGAAGGGTCGAGGAAATAGTGTTAGCGCTGGGAGTGGGTAAGTTGGGGTAATGCGTAAAGTTGGAATCCCCGTTATTAGCCGTACTATTAAAATTGGGCTGGCCCAAAACCGCGTCCGCTCCATTACCAGCTGTAGCATGAGCAATATCATTAAAAACCAGAACCCGGTTGTTGAGGGCGTCCCAAATAAACATGCGGTCTGGCTGGCCATTCGCGTCCGAACGGTCCACATACACCCCCCCCATTTGGGCTGTGTGTTTCTCGTTGGTTTGATTAGGCGCGTCTGAAAAAAAATCAGGCTGTCCGAGAACCGTATCCGCCCATAAGTCACCCGCCATGCCGCGAACCGGGGCGGCTTGTACGGATAAAGGATAAGAAAAAAGGCAGGCGGCTAATATAGCCGCCCGTGTCCCAAGATAAAGTTGCTTTTGAATATCCCCATGTTGGTTCATATGATTTCAACCTTTTTCCAATAATTTCCGGCTTATACCAAGCGAACCCCTGTATTCGGGTGATAGAGGATTCCATTGATTGGTCGTAAAAACTTCCGTTTTATTCCCTCGGAATGAGAAAAATATTTTTTAAAACACTAGTTTCTGATGAATAAAAATGAGGAGGAACAAGCCTCTTTATTCGAGAAGGAAAAACGGTTTTCATAAAAAAGGATGGATTTTGGACTTTTAAACTAAACCCGGGAACTTTTGCTGAGAAGTTATTGAATTTGGATCGTTTTCTGTTGGATAAAGGACCCGGCTTTAACTTCGATGCGGTAATAGCCCGCGGGCGCGGACTTGCCGTCGGATAACAACCCATTCCATTCAAAAGCCCAGTTACCCGCTTCTAGATTTCCCTGATAAAGAGACTGGATTTCAGTCCCCTTCATATCCGTTACCCGGACAACCACAGACCCCGCCTTAGCTTGGGTTACGACTACGGAAAGCTTGGAGAAAGAGGCAGGCGGGTTTTGGTCCACTTTCACAGGGGTAAAGTCCGGATGAACAACTGTGAGAGGAGTAGCGGTTGGAATGGCTGGTTTTGGCGGAAGAATTACCCGCGGCGCCGGCGTTGGGAACGCCTTTGGCTCGATTTTAACCGTAGGAACAGGCAGAACGACCGCCGGTTGTTCGACAGGCTTCACGGGAGAGGTTTGGGAATAATGCCAAACCGTCACTGAAGCGGTGGTACCTACTACAATCACCGAGGGCCATATCCAATGACCGAAATGATGAAGGACCTGCGCCGCATGGCCCCAAAAGCCGGCGTGAGATGAATGCCACGGCAAATGGGTAGTCTTGGGCCAATGGAAGCTCGGATCGGGCAAGCCGAATCCCAAGTAAATATCCCGGGCTTGGCCCTCAAATTTCAAGGCCGTCTCATCCGAGGACAAAAGAGCTTCACTCAAAGCCTGATGTTCGGCCTCGGTCAGGTCTTCCTTAAAGAATTTTTCCACTAAATCAGGCATGCGATTTTTCTCCCAAGGCCTGAAGCACCAATTTTTTCAGGGTTTCCTTACAGCGGGCCAGCCGGGACATGACCGTCCCCATGGGAATTTTGAGGGCCTTTGAAATATCGGCGTAACTACGTTCTTCCTCGTCCCTCATTTTTAAGAGTCCCCGGCAGGGATCTCCCATAATTTCCTTCTGATTCTCAATCACGCTCATCATTTCGTGTTTTTCGGCGTCCTCTTCTTTTTGACGTTCCTTCTCCACCGAATGGGCTCCGGATATTTCTTCTAACTCTTCCTCGAAACGGACAATTTGGCGCTGGCGCTGGCGGATGCGCTCATAACAGCGGTTCATACAGATGCGCACCAGCCAGGTGGAAAGGCTGGACCGAAACTCAAATTGAGGGAGTTGCTGAAAAGCGGCGATAAACGTTTCTTGAATAACATCTTCCACTTCACGGTCCCCGGCCCCCAAAAGATAGGCACCCGCCTTATAAAGCCGGTCCCGGTAATTGTGAAAAAAGTACCGTTCGGCTTCGGCGTCCTTAGCTAATATTTTTTGGACTAATAGGCGATCGTCCAAAGCCGCTCCTCGCGAGGTTTCCATTTCCGCGGCTATTCATTAGTCGTGGAAAGAAAGATTTTATTCCATGGGGATAATCGAGACTGTTAAACGAGTAAAATCTTAACAACAAATCAGGCAGTTAGGCGAACGAAGTTGGAATTTTTGTCCCTAGGGTGGGTAAAAAATCAGGGTTTGGAAGCCTTATATTTTTCCAGCCATTCCTGGAGCGGCTGATTGTCGGGCTTCAGCAGCAAAACCTTCTCGAAACAAGGAACCGCATTCTTTTTTTGTTTCAGTTTGAAATAAAGTTTAGCCAGATCCCACCAGGCCGCGGAGTTTTGCGGGTCTTGATCCACGGCCTTTTGATAAAGATCCAGGGCTTCCGTTAAATGCCCTTGAGCTTCCATAGTCTCACCCTGGGTCAGGAAGTCTGCGGGAATATTAAAGTGGACCGCCAGCTGATCCCCCGCGGGATAATCCCCGGCTGGCTTGGGACCGTCATTGGAAACCTTTGCCGCCGGAGGAGCGAGGAGGGCCGGAGCCGCGTTGTCCAAAGGATAAGCGATGCTGAATTGGTGAACCGCTCCCAAATCGCCGGAAGGCAGAAAAGCGTAATCCAGTTGGAGACCCGCGACCACCAGGCCCGCCCCAAAAGTAAAATTGGAAAAACCCGAGGTTCCATTATCGCTCAAGGCGCTTTGGTACCCCGCACGGAGAAAATAAGCTGAATGAAAAGAAGCCTCAATTCCACCTTGGACATAATCGAGAGAATCCGATTGATAGGTGTCTCCCAAGGCGGCTAAAAGGTGAACCGAAGGATCCAGCGGCCCTTGCCAGGAGGCTCCCGCCCGAAGAGTTGAAACCAAAGGAATCCCCGCCGGTCCCCATCCCCCATAAGCATAGTCCACCCCAACCCGCACACCCTCGAAGGGTTTTAGAAGAAGGCCAAAATCCGGCGTCAAGATGGAAAAAGTGCTCCCCGCGATAGATTCCCAAGAATCCCGCAGGCCTACCCCCAGGGAAAAATCTTTTTGTAATTCTATTCCCCAGCCTGCTTGAACGGCCATCCAATCAGCGCTGTAACTAGAAGCGAGCGACCCCAAGGTATCCCGGCCTTCAAAAGTCCCATAATTCAGGTAACTTCCTGCCACCGCCACACTTCCCGCGTTATGAATGGGCAATTGAATCAATCCCGTCTCTTGAAAAGCGTCTGACCAGCCGAAATCACTAAAGAGAGCGGCTTCGCCCCGGTTTAAAAACCCAAGCCCCGCCGGATTAACCAATAGAGCTGAGGCGTCGTCTGCCGTTCCCACAAAAGCGGAACCCATCGCCGCCGCCCGGGGGGAAAGCAGGCTGTTATTCTGAGGATTGACTTGGGAGGAAGGCAAATAGGTCGTGAGAATCTGGGCTTCCACCGGGCTTAAAAGACCTCCAGCCAAAAGTAAGCTTCCGATCGTTTTGAGAAAAACTTTTTTTATTATCATCTCAGTGAACGACCGCGAATTTTTGGATTTTAATCGTTTGGGTTTGGCCCGAATCATAAGTCAATGTGACCGCGTAGTAATAAATACCGGGAGCGAACGAGGAAAGGCTGAAAGAACTGATCTGAACACCCGCGGGTTTGGAATCCGTAAGCCGGGCCGCCAATTCCCCATTCTGATTCCAAATCCGGGCTTCCATCTTTCCCGGCCCGGCCATGTTGTAGGAAAGGGTGGCGTGGTCTCCCCGGGCCGGCGAGGGATAAATAAAACACTGCCCGGAACCCGGGGGATTGGACCCCGCGTAAGAAGACACCGGAGGGTTCTCTGCTATTTCGGCGCAAGGGGCGATTTTGACCACCGTGTTCGCAGGAGAAGTAACCCCCACGTAAACCGCTCCTGTCTCATCGACAACCGCAGAAATAGCGGGGTTTAATCCACTGTCGCAGCTGTTAACTTGTGTCCAAAGATTTCCGGAAACACTATAAACTTTATAACCAAAGGAATAATCCGCCACGTAAAAATACCCGGCGATATCTCGCCACAATCCAAAAGGGTTGATGTTGGAAACCAAGGTTGTGGGTGCGCCGTAAGTATAGCTGTTTAAACTGGATTCGGTGTAAGACACAATCTGAAAATGACCCCCATCCACAACATAAAGAGTTTCACCAGTTTTCCATATTCCGTTCCCGCCGCTTATCTGGCCGCTTCCAAAGGAAGCCTTCTGTGTACCGGAGGAGTCGAACTCAAAAATCCCGTCACTGTCCGTGCTGCAATAAAGGTTTCCTGATCCATCCACAAAAACATTGATTTGAGCGCTGGAGGAATCATGGGCGAAAACAGTCGCCGTTCCCGTGGAATCGATTTTTTTAATATTTCCCGAGCTAAATTCGGCCACATAAAGATTTCCCGACGCGTCTAAACCAACTCCCTCAGGGCTGGATAAAGTCCCCGTAGTCGGCAAGGTAGCCGAGGAAGTGCCGTCGTATTGATAAACGTGGATCACGTTATCAACTGTGTCGGACAAATATAATTGATGGGTTGACGTGTTGATAGTTTCATCTCCCCCTCCCCCAAAGGTTGGGGAACTCCAGGGACTCGCCAGAAGACAACAATTGGGAAACGGAGTAGCCGTAGGGGTAAAGGTACTCGTGGGAGTTTGAGCCTGAACAAGAGTTGTCCCGGCCAGAATCATCCCTAAGACCATAATGAATAAAATAATCTTTCGCATCGTTTGGTCTCTCGATTCCCTACTTGGAGGTCTCGTGAAACAAAAAAGCCTTCCAAGGGAGTTTTGGAAGGCCTTAATAAACGATATAAAGACAATTTTTTCAACAAAAATGAGCGGGAACCGAGAGGAACTGGGAAAAATCCTGTTTCTCAATGATAACAAAAAAAGAAAAAGCGCCGGATTCACACCCGGCGCTCCAATTGAAACACAACTAAGGAAAAGATTAAGCCATGTTCCCAATCACCGCCGTGGCGAACTCGGAGCATTTCACTTCCTTCGCGCCTTCCATCAGGCGGGCGAAGTCGTAAGTGACCACTTTTTGGGAAATGGTCTTCTCGATGGCCTTAATGATCATATCGGCCGCTTCCTGCCAGCCCAAATGTTCCAGCATCATCACGCCGGACAAAACAACGGAACCCGGATTCACTTTATCCAGATTAGCGTACTTGGGCGCCGTTCCGTGAGTCGCCTCAAAGATAGCGTGGCCAGTCACGTAATTGATGTTACCGCCGGGGGCGATACCAATCCCGCCGACTTGGGCCGCCAAAGCGTCCGAGAGATAGTCACCATTTAAGTTCAAGGTCGCGATAACATCAAAATCCTCGGGACGAGTTAACACTTGCTGTAAGGTAATATCCGCGATGGCATCCTTCACCAAAATCTGGCCCGCGGGCGGCTTGCCGCCGCAATCATCCCAGCCGATGGCCTTACCCTGGAATTCTTTCTTCACCAAAGCGTATCCCCAGTCGCGGAAAGCGCCTTCGGTGAATTTCATGATGTTACCCTTATGCACAAAGGTCACGCTCTTGCGCTTGTGTTTGATAGCGTATTGAATCGCCGCGCGAACGAGCCGCTCCGTTCCCTCTTCTGAAACCGGTTTGATACCAATACCCGAGGTCTGGGGAAAACGAATGTTTTTCACACCCATTTCTTTTTGTAGCCACTCGATGACTTTCTTCGCTTCCGGAGTTCCCGCCTGCCACTCAATACCAGCATAAATGTCCTCGGTATTCTCACGGAAGATAACCATATCCACTTTTTCCGGATGCTTCACTGGCGAGGGCACGCCCGTGAAATAACCGACGGGACGCAGACACACATAAAGATCCAACATTTGGCGCAAGGCCACATTGAGAGAACGAATCCCTTTGCCCACAGGGGTCGTCAAGGGACCCTTGATCCCCACTAAATACTCACGGAAAGCCTCGACCGTATCGTCGGGCAGCCAGTTTTGGAATTTATCAAAAGCGGTTTGACCGGCAAAAACCTCAAACCAGGAGATTTTCTTTTTGCCTTTGTAAGCTTTCTCCACCGCCGCGTCAAACACGCGGACCGAGGCTCGCCAAATGTCCGGACCCGTGCCGTCACCCTCGATAAACGGAATCACCGGATGATCCGGAACCGTCAAAACTCCGTTTTGAATGCTGATCTTGTCGCCCTGGGGCGGCTTCACGCTTTGGTAGGTGTAAGACACGAGAAACTCCTTATTTATAACGTTTTCACCAAACTGGAAGGGCAGTTTAAAACGGGGTGTTAGACCCGTCAAGGAGGGCGAAGGAATTATTACAGAAGAAAGAAATTAAGCGAGGTTGTCGGGAAGATTCCGGAAGTCTTCGGCCTTGAGGCTGTACTTTTTAAGTTTCCGCTGGAGAGTCTTAAGGTTAAGACCTGATTGTTTAGCTGTCTCCATCAACCGACCCCGTGTTTTAGTAAGGGCATCCACTAAATAAGCCTTTTCGGTAATGCTAAGAAGATCGTCCAGCTTTTCAGTTTTGGGCGCGGTGACCGGCAGGTCTAAACGCTCGACTTGCGGGCCCGTCGCCAGCAGGCAGGCCCTCTCGACCTGGCTTTCCAATTCCCGGATATTCCCCGGCCAGGCATAGGTCATCAGCTGGCACATGGCGTCCGGGCCCAGCTTTTCCGCGGGGGAACCGGTCAAAACTTTATACGTTTCAATGAAATGCTGGGCCAAAAAGGGTAAATCCTGCTTCCGTTCCCTTAAAGCGGGCAGACGCAATACCCGGGAAGCGAAGCGGTTATAGAGATCCAAACGGATTTTTTCTTTTTGAACCAATTCGGAAATGTCTTGGGTCGTGGCCGCGACAACCCGGGGGCTTTGTCGGTCCGCCGGTTTGGAAAGTTTCTCAGCTAAAAGCTTTTGGCTGGCCTCGCCCATATGACAGATACCGTCCAGATAAAGGGTTCCGCCCTTCGCCTTCTCCCAAGCGCTTCCCTCGCCAAATAAACCGTCGCAACAGTCGCCAGGGGAGTTATCCACACAATGGAAAACCCGGAAAGGTCCGTCGGACCGGGCGCTTCGCTGGTGCAGGGCACGGGCAAAGGATTTCTTTCCCGTTCCCTTCTCGCCTTGAAGCAGAACCGGCCATTCATCATCCGACCATTGGGCCATGTGCTCAAAGACCAAGTCAAAACTTTTATCCTGGCTGGAAATCTGCCCCGCGTTTTTCGGTAATCCTCTCCCCTTCGAAAGGGAAGTAATATCCCGGACGACTTCCACCGCGTAATCAATTTTTTCATTGGCGCCGCATAAGGGGAAGACTGAAACCTCAAAATCACGGTTCACGCCGTTCACGGAGAGGGTACAGTAGCTGACGGAGGATTCCGCCTTCTCAAATACTTTTCCCATACTACAGAAAAAGCACTTTTCCTTAAAACCGTAAAAAGCCTGATGACAGGAACGGCCTCGCAACTCGTTTAAACCAGCGTTAAGATTTTTTTCGGAAGTTTGATTAACGTACACAATCCGGAATTGGTTATCGATAATCTTAACCGACTCCGGCATTCCATCCAGGATGGAGCGGAGGAAGGGAGACTTGGTGTAAAGCGCGGGAGGGCGGAAGCGCCGCGGGCTCATGCGGTTCTTCCCGCCCTAGTCACACTAAATAAATCCATGAAGCGGTTTTCCAGCATGATCTCTTAGTTCTTGGAGATCGAAGCCTGGATTCGGGATTCGGTTTTTTCCGAAACCTTAGCGAACTCCACCTTCTCGACCGAATGGGCCTGGGAAGGAACGAAGTGCTTCATGCGCTTCTTAATTTCTAAAAGCTCTTTGCGGGTCGAGCTCAAGGTATCGGCCAATTCTTGTTCCTCGCCGAATACTTCAATGGCTCTCTCCAAAAGCTTCAGCGTATCTTGCTGATAAGAAGCTTCCTTCTGAAGAATCGAGGCGAAATCGTGATCCACGTTCTCATCCCGGTTAGTTAAGTTCAAAGCAACCGGAATACCCGTCAATTCATAAAGCGTCTTCACGAGAGTCTGATAATGATGCTGCGCCAAAGACAGAAGCTGCCAAACGGCCTTAATAGAATTTTCATCATCATGGCCTATGTAAGAAGTGGCTCCCGCCAAATGAATCACCCGGCGGTAGGAAATTTCCAATATCTGAAAAAGGATGGCCGCTTTGCGCAGCGTGATCTTGCTGATATGCGTCTTGTTGTTCAAGAGGTTTTTCACCTCGCGCATTTTGGCGTCGCATTGTTCTAAGAGTTCGCGGTTCGCGCGGGCATCCCGGGGGCTGATTCGAAGAGCGCGTCCGGCCAAATGTTGAACGTCCTGACCTAATCTTTCGACAGTTTCGATAAGTTGGTAGAGAGAGAAGTAAAAGTTCATAAACTTGCTCCTTTTATTTACAGCGCTGGTGAGGGGTGAATAATGACTGGTTTGTTCCGTTGAAAGAGTATACTCTTTGTACCTCTCGTGAGTTACAAAAAATCTTCAAGACAACTAAAAAACCACATTTTTATTGGTTTTTTTGAATATTCAAGTGTTAATCAATTACCCTAAAATCGATTAAAACAGGTCAAACTTGTCTTGCCACTGTCAATCTTTACACACTTTTTACACATATAAGAAGCGGTTTTAAAGACAGACGAGGGTCTTTAACCTCCTTTTGTGCGATCTTTCGACGGTCTAAAAACCCGTGAAGAGAGCCTTGCCTTCAAGCTTCTCCTCTTCAATGATGGGTCCCGTTCCTCAAAAAAACTGAAAGAGGTTTCCATGCTGAAAGAAGGCCAGAAGGCTCCCGACTTTACGTTAGACGACCACCAAGGAGAAAAGGTGTCATTGAAGGATTTCAAAGGTAAAACGGTTGTTCTCTACTTTTATCCCAAGGACATGACCCCCGGATGCACTCAGGAAGCCTGCGACTTTCGGGACAATTGGAACAGCGTGAAGAAAAAGGGCGCCGTGGTTTTAGGCGTTAGCGCCGATCCAATCAAACGCCATCAGGCGTTCAAGGATAAATACGAATTACCCTTCACTCTTTTATCCGACGAGGGAAAAAAGATGCTGAAGGATTACGGCGTCTGGCAAAAAAAGAAATTCATGGGCCGGGAATTTATGGGCATCGTGCGGACGACTCTCATCATCGACAAAACCGGAAAGATTAAAAAAATCTGGTCGCCGGTAAGCGTAAAAAACCATGTAGTTGATGTGTTAGAAAATTTATAAAAAATTTACGCTTATCCCATTCTTTTATGGGATAAGCAAAAAATCATGAACGTTTTAACGAAGTGAACCATCAGGGGTGGGGCAGTTGAAAGGAATGGTCGTAACCCGTCAATTCCAAATAGCCTTCCCCCTGAATCTTTTTTTCCGCCTGGGTTCCTGTCGCTTGAACCGCCCCTTCCCAATAAACCACTTTCGTACTTTGGGCCGTATCCAACTCTTGATCCGGCATTTCAGCCTTCACTTCTAATTTCATTTTTAAAAAGGGAATTTGAATCTCCCATCGAATCGGATAAACCGCGCTCGTCCGGGGACTTTTCCAGGTTTCAAGAATCTGAGTTTTAAAATCCGTGCCTTTTAAACGCAAAGCTTTTCCCCGGCTGTTAATCCAGGTACCGGAGGAAGCGGAATGAAAGGAGCCATCTTTCTCGCGCATCAAGTAAATCATCAGCTCCGTATTATCTGAAAACTGAAGTCCAAACCAATCCCATCCGACCTCCGTCGGATCCATCGCGCCCGAAAAGAACTCGTGATCCATCCAGGCCTTGCCTTCAACTTTTTTTATTTCAGCGCCCGTCCGAATATTCCCCTCAACCGTTAGCAAAGGAAAAGAATAATAAAGTGACGCGTTTTCTTTAGCGGAACCCTTTTGGCTATAGCCTTTGATTCCTTGAAGAACTGCCGGGAAAGGCGACTGGACTTTAAGATGTATTCCGTAAGGTTCCCCTTCCGCTTCCAAGCGGTGCCCCGCTCCCTCGTGCCAGGCATGCCAATCCTCGTTCCAAACATCCAATCCTTTCGAGGAAGACCCAGCTAACCCCGGCCCTGGCCGGTTCATCCTCTCGGCAAACCAGAATTTTTTAGCCGAGAGGTCGCTCACCGAGAAGTGGGATAAATAAAGGTCAGTCGCCGTAAAGGAAGAGGGGTTCTCTACTCCCCGGGCCAATCCCACCCGGAAAAAGGTAAGTTGAAAGCCATAGCGTTTTCCTTGAGGGTCTTTTAAATGACCCACGTAATACCACCATTCAGTTTTAAATTGCGGATGAGATCCATGGTCCTTGGGGAAACTCCAGCTATAACCCGGCCGAACGGTGGAATAAGGTTCCTCGGCGGATGCCCAAGAAGAAAGCAAGGACAACACAAAGCCGCTAAGACAGAAATAAAACCCGACAGCTTTAATAACCTTTATCCATTCGCTGCTCAATCTTTTTAGGCTCTCTTGGAGTCTTAGTGGCTTTGTGTTGGATTTATCTTTAATCATTCCGAAGCCGTCTCTTTCATCGCCGGCAATTGGCTGGCAATCCGGGCGGGATAAAACCCCGCGGCCAGGGTAGTGATAAAAACAAGGGATAACGCCGCGCCCAAAAAGACCCAGGGGACATTCCATTGAATCGTCCAGCCGAAAGACTGCACATTAATGACTTGGATTAAAAGTAAAGCCAAAACCAGACCTACTCCCAGCCCTACTAGATTGCCTAAAAGGCCGATCCAACCCGCTTCCCAAAAGATAATGCGCCAGATTTGGCCGCGCTTGGCCCCTACATAACGCAAAATGACAATCTCCTGCCTCCGTTCCAAAATGAGCGCGGTCAAGGTCGCCAAAATACCCAGAACCGCCACCACCAGGGCAATCGCTTCCATACCATAAGTAATGGCGAAAGTTTGATCGAAAATCCGGAGCACCTCCGCCCGAAGCTGCCCGGTTGAGCGGATAAAAACCTGGGTGTCCGCGGGAAGCCGCTTCAAAATGTCCTGGGTCGCCGCTTCCTCCGAAACCCCGGGCTTGAGATAAAGCGCCGCCCCATTCACGCTCTCGTCCTTAAACAAGCGGGCATAGGTTCCCCTATCCATCATCAAAGTTCCCCGGTCGTTAGAGTAATCATAAAAGACCGCGCGAATTTGAACCGAGACCGGCCCGGTGGGTGCCGGCAGGGGAATCCAATCCCCGACTTTCAACTGGCGCTTTAAGGCCATGGGTTCGGACACAAAAACCGCGGGCTGATCGACGAGGGATTTTAAAAGAGCCTTCGGGTCACCTCCGGTTTTCAGCACCACGTTTCCATTTTGGGACAGGACGCCCATATCCAAGGCGGAGATGAAAAAGTCATTGCCCTGCCAGCTCACGGGTACGCTTCGAAACCGCTCCATCGCCTTAATCCCCGGCCCTGCGCTTAAAACCTTGAGTGTCTCCGGATCGAGTTTACTTTCAATTTGCCCGCCTCTGTCCGCTGCGGGCCGGATATAAAGGTCCGCCTTAAGGGTTTCGCCCATCCAAAGGATGACTGTTTGCCGGAAGCTTCCCACCATGACCGCCACACTGACCATCAGAGCCACTGCCATCACCAGCGCCCCCACCGCCACGCTGGAGCGGCTTAATCCCGAAAGAAGATTTCGAAATCCCAGAAAAGCCTCCGAAGGCAAAAACCGGATCAGATTTTTTTCCAGGGTACCGTAAAAAGCGGACATCCAAAAAGGCGTCAGCAGAACCGCACCCATCAAAAGCAAGAAAGCCGCCGAGTAGCCGAAAAAAGGCAGTCCGTTCCAGGAAGGGAGCGTGCTGAAAAAAGCCGCCAAGACCCAGGCGGCTAAGCCGGCGATGCTTAGAAAACTTTTGTTTCTTTCAAAAGCGACTTCGGGATAACCCTTGCGCACCGAAAGGGACGGCGGAATCTTCGCCGCCGAAAACACCGAAGGAAGAGTGGCCGCGAGAATGAGGCCCATCCCCAGTAATATCCAATAAAAAGTAAAAGAAAGGCTGGGCAGACGCTGCTCAAGGGGAATAGGAACATAAAGATTACGGATAGTTTGCCCAATCAACCGCAAGACGTCATAGGCCAAAATCTTGCCGAAAACCAAACCTAAAACGGCGCCCGCCAAAGCCAACAGAAAGGATTCCGTTAAAATCCAGCCGGCGATTTGTTTTTGAGTCACCCCTAAGGTTCTTAAGACACCAATCTCTTCTACCCGGCGAAGGACCGCGATGGACATGGAGTTATAAATAAGAAAAGCTCCGACTAAAAGGGACACCAGCGAAAGCGCCGTCAGGTTGGCTTGGAAAGCCGCCAGCATTTTTTCGACTTTTTCTCCCCGGCGGGCGGGCCTTTCCACCTTAAGCGTGGGATAAAGTTTTTGGAGTTTTTCTTCCAGTCCATCCCGGTCAGAGGTGTTGGGAATGACCCATTCCAGCCGGTCAATTTGGCCGATCTTACCCAGTGTCTTCTGAGCCGCGGCGATATCCATTAAAGCCAAGGTCCCATCCAGCGCCTTACCGGCGCCCACATCAGCCAAAAGCCCGCCTACCTTAAGGATTTGAACCTTATCGTTAACCAAAAAGGAAACCTTTTGCCCCGCTCGAAGACCCTTTTCTAAAGCGTACTTCTGGGTTAAAAAAATTAAATCAGGCTGGGGTAATAAGGCCAAAAAATCCGGAGGGTTCATTCGCTTGCCCTCGGGTCCCAACATCTGATAATCCCGAGCCTCGGTGTCTTTTAAAAGATCCACACATAAGACCGTCAAATATTGCTGCGGAGAATCTTTCAAGGCGATCTTTCCCTGAAGAATCGGAAGAATGGTCCCGTAACGGCGGGTATGAACCAATTCTTTTAAGAGGTCTTCCGATAACGAACCACTGGAGGAGGAAAGGGAAAGATTCGCTTTGCCCGCCATCAGGTCGATGGAGTCTTGAAAAGACGCGATGGCCGCGCCGTTGGCCAGCCGGATGGCCACAACCAGTGCCATTCCCAAGCCGATGCCGAGGATGGTCAGAAGAAACCGGACCGGCTCTTCCTGAAAATGCCGGGAAGAGAGGCGCCAAAACAGCTGGAAGGAGGCACGAGATTTAACGGTGGACAGGGTAGATTCCATGAACTTGTCCATCCCGCATCATGATGACCATATCACCCCATTCCGCTGATTCCCGGCTATGGGTCGCCATCAGCACTGTGCATTTCTGCTGAGCCGCTACTTGGCGCAGAAGATCGAGAATGGCCTTACCATTGACCGTGTCGAGGTTTCCGGTCGGTTCATCCGCCAAAAGCAAACGGGGCTGATGGACAAGCGCCCGGGCGATGGCGACCCTTTGCTGTTCCCCGCCCGAAAGCTGGGCGGGACGGCGGGACATTTTATTTCCCAACCCCACTTGATCCAAAAGATGCGCGGCCTTTTCCCGGGCCTGGGAGCCCGACTCCCCTTTTAAAAGCAAGGGCACTTCCACATTTTCAATCGCGCTCAGATGGGGCAAAAGATGGAAAAACTGGAACACAAACCCAATGGAAGACCGGCGTAATTGGCTTAACTCCTCATCACCCTGAAAATGAAGAGCCTTTCCTTCCAGCCACACTTCCCCTTCGGTCGGGGTTTCCATCCCGCCTAAAAGATGCAGGAGGGTGCTCTTACCGCATCCCGAAGGTCCCATGAGGGAGGCGAACTGGCCTTCTTCTAAATGAAAGTGGACATTCTTGAGCGCCTGGACATTTTCACTGCCCGCGGGATAAATCTTGGAGAGGTTTTTCACATCCAATAAAAAGGCCATAATTTTCCAATTAACATTTTTAAAATAAACCTATACACCACAAGCCCCTTCGGGGCCACAAAGTACACAAAGGAAACCTTAATCTTTTTAAAAATTACTTAAGATTAAAATAATTAGATCTCAAGCCTTACTTCGTGAACTTTGTGGCCCCGAAGGGGCTTGTGGTGAAACAGTCTTTACTTTTTTAAGAGCTTTAACATTTCCCGCATAAAAGCCGGGAGATCGTCCGGTTTGCGGCTGGTGACCATTTTTCCATCCACTAACACCTCCACATCGCTCCAATGAGCCCCCGCGTTCATGAGATCGTCTTTCAAGGCCGGGGTGGAAGTCGTCTTCTTGCCCTTCACAATTCCCGCTGAAATGAAAATCCACGGTCCATGGCAAATCGAGGCCATGACTCCGCCCTGCTGATCAATAGTTCGAACCAAATTCAAAATCTTCGGATTACGGCGCAAACGATCCGGCGCCCAGCCACCCGGCGCGACCAGTCCCGCGTAGTCCTTCGCCTTCACTTTTGAAATTTCCAAGGTGGAAACAATGGGATACCCGTGTTTGCCCTCATACCGGGTGCCAGGCTTATCCTCGCCGATAACATCAACCGCGTAACCCGCCTCGATCAGGCGGTAATAGGGATACATGACTTCCATGTCCTCAAAATCTTTACCGACCAGCAAAGCGATTCTTTTCTTAGCTGCCATGGGAAACTCCTTCGTTTTTCGGCGCGGCCGGCTTGCGGCGCGGATCTGTAATGGGGATATAGTCCAGCTTCACATCGCCATAAACCGAGCACTGGCAGGCCAGCCGCCAGTTGGGCTGAGCCTGAATAGCTGACAGGGTTTGTTTTTCCCGGTCCTCGGCTTCCGAGAGATTTTGCGAACCCTCCATCACCTCGATGAGGCAAGTGGTGCAAACCGCCCTCTCACAGCGGTAGCGGATGGGCAGGTCAAAGCGGAACGTGGCGTCCACCAGCGTGTCGTCATAATCCACTTCGCAGGCTTCGCCTGTCTTGGGAAACTCAATTTGAACTTTTTGGGGTGATTCGGTCATGTCCATCCTTCAAAAGAGGCTTTCGCATTATAACAAGGGGCTTTGGGTTTCCCACTCATTGAAAAAAACGAAAGCGCCCGCCTACAATACCTTTTATCCCAGCGCGAGGTAAGCCATGCCCTTCTTACGATTTATCCACTTGTTCACGTTCATTTTTTGGTACGGCACCCTGCTTTATTTCACCTTCATTCAGGCCCCGGTGCTTTTTAAGTCCCTGCCCCGGGAGCTTTTCGGGCAGGTTCAAAGCTTTCTTTTTCCCGCCTACTATTGGATCAGTTACATTTGCGGAACCTTATTAGTGGTGTCTTATCATTTGCTTCATCCCTTGAAAAACTATCTCCCCCAGGATTGCGTGAAGATCACCGCCCTCTGTCTGATGCTTTTATTTTCTTTAGGGCAAGGCCTCTGGATTGGCCCCCAGGTCGCGGCTTTACGAGTGGAACGCCAAGCCGCGGAGCAAGCGAAAGACACGACCCAACTGGAAATCCTCAGCAAACAATTTGGAAAAGCCCACGGTATTTCCAGTCTCTTCAATCTCATCGTGATCATCGCCGGAATGGTGTACTTGCTTTACTTCTTCAGGGAAATCAATACTTAAGCTCTTTTTGGGTGTAAACTCGAATTTGAGTTTAAAACTCCGAAAGGGATCCGGGTTTTCATGAAAAGACTGCAGGTGGTTGATTTAGTCCGGGCCGTCTCCATCTTAGCCGTTCTCGCCCATCATTTAGGCCTCGCGGGCATTACACAGCCTTCCCAACCCTATGCTTTCGCTTTACTTTGGTTCAAAATTTGGGCGAATGGTCCTTACGGCGTTTCAATGTTTTTCGTCATTTCAGGATTTGTCATTACCCGTTTAATCGCGTCCGGACCCGGCGGACTTTTTCATCCCAATTACAGGGATTTTTATGTCCGGCGTATAGGCCGCATTATTCCGCTCTTAGCTTTGACTTGCTTGCTGGGGTTGGGAGTTTCTTGCCTCTGGCCGTCCACCTCACCTGGCCTCGAACATTGCATAAAAGATCCCAACGCTTCTTTTACGGCGTTTTTCTGGACTTCGATCATCACCTTTTGCTTCAACTGGTACATTGTTCTAGCCAAACCATTCTATCTTTTTTCTTCTTACGGTTTACAATTCTCGGTCCTTTGGTCTTTATCGATCGAGGAACAGTTTTATTTTTTCTATCCTTTTTTGCTCCGCCTACTGGGACAACGCCGAAACTTAACTGTCTTTCTTGGGATTCTAATCGCGTTAGGCCCGCTTACCTTGATGCTGGGAAACGCGATTTATTCTAATTTCACTGATTTCAGTAAGAATTCTTTCGCGTCCTTCGGTTTGATCACGTTGGGATGTTTGCTTTATTTGACCGTTGACCTGAGCCGGGATTATTTATCTAAAAATAGAAATGACTGCTTTTATCTTTGCGGCACCGGACTCTTGTTGATCGGCGTTACCTATTGGCACGTGATTGTGCGTATTAACTATTGGTGGAACGCTTTAGGACAGACCCTGATTGGAATTGGAGTCTTCTTTTTCTTGCTGGGCGCCCTTCATTTGGATTTTTTCAGCTCGAAAAGATGGGCGTTCATGGGACGACTGGGAAAATTGAGCTACGGGGGATACCTTTACCATCCACTCGTTTTGTTTTTACTTTGGCCATTCCTCGCTGGCAAAAATGAGTTTCTGGCCTTCTTCATTTTCGCCTCCGCCACCTTCGGCTTGGCGGAATTGTCCTTCCGCTTTTTTGAAATCCCAGCGAACCTATGGATCCGAAAAAAACTGGGGACCCCCCCGCCAAGCATGAAAGCGTTTCATAACAAGCGGGCGGGATAAACCTTTTTACGGATGAGCTGAGCGATATTACTCTTCACCATTTCTTTGTCTTGCGGATAAGTCACACCGAACCATTGGTCTTTGGAGGAGAGCACCTTGACTTTGGTTTGTTTTTCCGTGATCAGCTCATCCACCACCCGTGGAATAAGAAACTCGGATTTTTCTTCCTGTCCTTTTTGCAGTAAGAAGACCTGGAACTTGGCGTTTAATTGGTCGAAAAGCGCCGGGGTAAATCCCCACATATTCATCGAAACCGTTTCATTGCCTTTCAGGAAAACTTTTTTCTGATCTTCCAGAAAAAAAACTTTTTTGCCCTCTTTGGCGATGTCCGTGCGCTCCACCACCTTGCGAAGGTATTTTTGGGGTCCGATTTGACAAACTCCGCGGGAAACACTTCCGTGGTCCGACAGGGTTTTTTTCAAGCCGTAACCCACCATTCCATAATTCAAAGCGTCCATCTTTTTAATCTTCTTCAAAAAAGCGCCTAAAACCTTGTAGGAATCCCGGCCATAATAATCGTCTGCGTTAATCGCGGCGAAAGGCTCCTGCAGCGCGCTTTGGGCGATCCAAATGGCGTGGCCCGTTCCCCAGGGCTTTTGCCGCGTCATGGGAACCTTAAACCCTTCGGGTACCATCGACAATTCTTGAAAAACGTAACGGACGGGAATCTTGGATTCCCATTTCTTTCCCACAATTTTTTTAAAATCATCCTCAATGTCGTGGCGGATGATAAAAACGACTTTCCCAAATCCGGCCCGGATGGCGTCGTAAATGGAGTAATCCAGAAGGGTTTCGCCGTTAGGCCCCATCCTTTCCATTTGCTTCAAACCGCCGTAGCGGCTCCCCATTCCAGCCGCCATGATGAGCAGGGTTGGTTTCATATTCGGTTCCTTTAATTCGTAATAATGTCCGAGGGATTCGAAAAAGGCGCCTGGCGCCGCCGTTCATCCTCAATATAACGGATCGCGGTGGAAAAGCCGTAGACCGGCGCGTCGGTCAAGGCTTTTAAGTCGTTGGTCTTCCCAATTTTCTCGTAATATTCCATCACACCGCCTAGGACCAGCATGAGAAAAAAGAGGGAGGAGTCGCTTAAGGTGCGGATGAGGTATTGAAAGAAAAAAATAACTGTAGCGGGATAAAAGTGGCCTTCATCCCCCAGGGGAAGGGTGATTTCCGCTTTACGTACTTCCTCATCTTGAATCATTCGAAGCACCGCCAGAAACTCGGGTTTCTCCGGGGCGGTTTCGACCAACGTTTGGCCCTTCCCCATAATGGTAGGCCGATTCAACCCTTTCGGGGTGACCGTGTCTCCCATGGCGGCTTGAACATATTGAAGAAGCATCGGGGCTTGTTTATTTTCGCCTAAAAGGAAAAGAACCCTCACAAATGTAAGGGAAAAAAGCTGAAGGGCGTCCCGTTCACGGGCCAGTGGATCCTGCTCCGGCGTTTGATAATCTACAAAAGCCTGGAAGCGGCTGGCAAAAGCGACTCTCGCGATACCGATATCACTTTTGATTTCTTCGGACATTGAAAAAGATCTTTCACCGCTCCATGAAGAGCGGGAATAGGTTTAGTATTTAGGGACAGAGGAGTCGACTTGATCGCTCCAGCCCAAAATGCCGCCGGCCACGTTCACCAGCTTGTCGAATCCCTGCTGTTTCAGAAAAGCGATAGCCTTCGCGCTGCGCACACCGCTCTTACAGTGAACCACAATTTCTTTGCCTTTATATTTATCCAACTCGTGGAAACGGTTTGGCAATTGGGACAAGGGAATGAGGGTCGACCCCGGGATTCGGGCGATATCGAACTCATTCGGTTCACGCACGTCAATGAAGGCGAAATCCTGTTTCTCGTCCAATTTAACTTTTAATTCCAACGCGGTAATTTCATCCTTGCCGACAGCCACTTCTTTGGTCTGGGTGTCCTCCACCTTCATCCCGCAGAATTGCTCATAATCAATAAGGGCCTTAATAGTCGGGTTGGTTCCGCAAAGCGGGCAGGAAGGATCCTTGCGCAGTTTGAGATTCCGAAACTGCATGTCCAGTGAGTTATAAACCACCAACTTGCCAATGGCCGGTTTGCCCGCGCCGGTGATGAGTTTGATTGCCTCCGTCGCCTGAATGGCGCCGATGGTTCCCACCATAGCTCCCATAACGCCGCCCTCGGCGCAGGAAGGAACTTCTCCCGGGGGAGGTGGTTCCGGATATAAGCAGCGGTAGCAGGGGCCCTCGGGTGTTTTGAAAACGGTCACTTGCCCGTCGAAACGGAAGATGGAACCGTAAATATTGGGCTTATTTTGCAGCGACGCCGCGTCATTGGTCAGGTAGCGGGTGGGAAAATTATCCGTCCCGTCGATGATCATGTCGTAATCTTTGAGAATATCCATGATGTTGTCGCTCTTCAAGGCGACTTGGTAGGTGTTTATTTTTACATCCGGATTAAGGAGTTTCAGGCGTTTGGCGGCCGCTTCCACCTTAGGTTTGCCAACGTCCTCGGTCGTGAAAAGAATTTGGCGCTGAAGATTGCTGGCGTCCACCGTGTCAAAATCCACCAAACCGATCGTACCCACACCGGCCGCGGTCAAATAAAGACCGATCGGACATCCCAATCCCCCCGCACCGACAATCAAAACCTTGGCGTTCAAAAGCTTCTTCTGGCCTTCCACGCCCACTTCGGGAAGCAGGATATGGCGGGTGTAGCGCTTGATCTGATCATGATTGAGGTTCATAACGGTTCTCCGTGTGGTCTCGATAAAGAATGGTCTAAAGTTAGGAACGTTATGATAAGAGGACAAGAACCGCTAAATCAATTGTTTGTTCAGGAAGGCTTTTTCTCCAGAAATTCCTTCAACATCCGCAGGGTTTCCAGGCTTCGAAGGCGGTGGGATCGGACTCCAAACCCTAGAACGAAAAAGAGTTTCGCCAAAACTCCCGCAGGTTCCACCTTCATCCAATGAATGGAAACCTGGCAACCCTTCTCTTCCGGGAGAATCTCAATGGCCCAACGCCCCGTGAGCGGCTTCGCGGTATATTCCATATAGATGCGGTAGGGCGGTTCCAATCCAGTTACTCGATATTGAAAAAAGTAAAGGGGGAATCCGTCAATCCGGGCTTTGACGGTCTGCCCCACAAAAGCTTTGGCCTCTCCATCCCATTGCAGTGTCATGTTTCGGCGCCAGCGCATGCGCTCTTCCCAATCCGCCAGGACTTGATAAGCCCTTTCGACGGGAGCTTGGATGGAAATCGAATAGACCGATTGATAGAAGGAACTCAAGCGCGCCTCATGACAGATTAAACTTTAACGTTTCCGGTACTCTTTTAACTTTTGAATAGCTTTATTCAAAGTCTCATCCTGTTTAGCAAAGCAAAATCGGATCATTCCCACGGAAGTATGATCCAGATAAAAGGAAGAGAGCGGCACCGTCGCGACTCCGGCGTTTTTCGCCAGATGAACGGAATAATCGTAATCGTTTTCAAACCCCGCTTCCGGCACCTGGGCGATCAGGTAATAAGCCCCCCAAGTCTTGAAAACCTTGAAGCCCGCTTCCCTCAAACCCGCCAGCAAAAGATCCCGCTTCTTTTGGTAACCTTCAGAAAGATGCTGATAAAAGTCATCGGGAAGACCCATGGCAAAAGCGATGGCTTCCTGCAAAGGGGCCGCCGCGCCCACAGTCAAAAAATCATGAACTTTTCGAATCGCCGCGGTCAGCTTTTCCGGCGCGATGATGTAGCCCACCCGCCAACCCGTAACCGAGTAAGTTTTCGAAGCCCCGTTGATTGTGATGGTTTTTTCTCTCATTCCCGACAAGGTCGACATGCAAAGATGCTTTTCACCATCGTATAGAATGTGTTCATAAATCTCATCCGTCACCGCCAACACGTCCCACTTCTGGCAAAGCGCGGCGATGAATTCCAATTCTTTTTTGCGGAAAATTTTCCCGGTTGGATTATGGGGCGTATTAATAATGATGACTTTGGTTTTGTCGTTAAAGGCGGCGGCAAGCTCTTCTTCTTTAAAGTACCAGTCTTCCGAGTCCGAGGCGGGCGGATGCATGGTCACATATCGGGGAATGGCGCCGGAAAGAATGGTGTCCGGTCCATAATTTTCATAATAAGGCTGAAAGATTATCGCTTCGTCGCCGGGATTAATCACCGCCATCAAAGTGGCCATCATGCCTTCGGTGGCGCCGCAGCAAACGGTTATTTCTTTTTCCGGGTCTAGGTCTTTGCCCCGAAAATGCTTCTCCTTGGCGGCGATAGCGTTTCGAAGGCTCTTGGCACCCCAGGTAATAGCGTATTGGTTGATGTCTTTTTGAATAGCGTCCATGGCAGCCTGCTTAATGCGCGCGTCGGCGGGAAAATCGGGAAATCCCTGGGCGAGATTGACAGATTGATATTGGGCGGCCACCCGGGACATCCCCCGGATCACCGACTCCGTAAAACTGTTGGCTTTATGCGAGATTAAACTCTTCGACATAACTTTCCTCTCCCGATTTGGCGTAAACCCGCCTTCCCCTTGACGGGACCTTAGGATACTGCTAATTTATTTTCAAATGGAATCGATTTTGAGCGAAGCAAAAGAAAAATCAGCGGCTCCCTCTTCCTCCTCTGCCCGCCAAATACGCGAACTGGTCTGCGAACTTTGCCGTAATTTTTATCAACTCGGCTGGGCTTCCGGTACCGGCGGCGGCATTTCCATTAAAGAAGACGGCAAAATTTACATGGCGCCCAGCGGTGTTCAAAAAGAGCGTTTAAAACCCGAGGATATCTTTGTTTTGGATGCTCAGGGTCAGACCATTGAGGAACCGGGCCGGGGATTAAAACTATCCCAATGCTCCCCCCTCTTTATGCATGCTTATAAAATCCGAAACGCCGGCGCGGTGCTCCATAGCCACTCGATTAACGCCATGGCGGCCACCCTTTTATTCGACAAGCATTTTCGGATCAAAAACATGGAAATGCAAAAAGGCGTGGAAGGTTTCGGCGCTTTTGACACCCTGGAAGTTCCCATCATCGAAAACACCGCTTATGAATGCGACCTGACTGACTCGTTGGAGAAGGCCATTCACGATAATCCTAAATCCCACGCGGTCTTAGTGCGCAGCCACGGAGTTTATGTTTGGGGCAAAGACTGGAAGCAGGCGAAAACTCACGCGGAATGCTACGACTACCTCTTTGAGGCGGCCGGGCGTATGAAACAATTGGGCATTCAGCCCGAAGTAGGATAATCACCCGTTTAAAGCCGATCTTCACCCTGCCGGCTTAAAACATAACTTTTTTTATAGAGGAGGAAGTCATTCATGAAAGCCATCTGGTTGGATACGGGAAAAAACATTACCGCCGAGGAACTCAACGCTCAGGGTGTCACTTACGAGCAATTTGAGACCGACGAGGCCACCTATAAAGGCCCGCTGGAAGCCATTATGAAAGAACGCGGCTATGTCACCATGGATCAGGTCAAGATGTGGCCCGAGATGGACAACTTTGACGCCCTTTGCCAAAAATTCGTGGGCGAGCACCTGCACACCGATGACGAGGTCCGCTTCGTACTGGCCGGATCCGGGGTATTTGAGATCCGCAGCGCCGATGACCGCTGGATGAAGGTGATCGTGGAACCCAGCGACTTTATCTTGGTTCCTGCCAACCGCTTCCACCGCTTTTACCTGACGGACGAGAAAAAAATCCAATGCGTGCGTTTGTTCAAGGACCAATCGGGTTGGACTCCGGTCTACCGTAAGGATGTTGAAACCGCCGCCGCGAAGTAATCCCTAAATTACTTTTAACTCCGCAGGGGCGGGATTATTCCCGCCCCTATTTTTTTAGCGTTGGATTAAAATCGTTTACCTGTTGTTAGAAGGAACTCATGAACGAATACATCGTTATCCCCGAAAAAAAAGAACTTCCTTCCGGAACGTTTCTATTGGAAGAGCTTCACCGCCGGGGCCTGCAGGTGGAAATCAATATCAAAGGTTCCGCGGACCGCTGGGACTCCATCCGTTTTTGCGAACCTGGGCCTCCTGAAATCGAGTGTGTTTTGTATTACGACGCTCAAGAACTCCGTTTTAATGTTTCCTTAGAAGAAAATCTGCCTGCCGCCGCTCAGGAATTGCAAATCTTCATTGTTGAGATTTTATTGCGGGAATTGGGCGGAGAGGCTCAAGAAATCGCTACCGGGAAAAAATATGACGATCAAAGTTTTAAGGAAAAAATCAAAAAACTGGCTCCCCCCCCTCATGATTCGAAAGAACTTTTTTGGCTCGCCTTCTCTTGGATCATGGTTCTAATGGGAGCCGCTTTAGTTTTTCATCTGCCTGATTCCGAACGCACCTTGGTTATTGTTGTGGAGAGTCTGGCCTTATTCAGCGCCCTGGGTCTGACTCTTTCTAAATTTAATTCCAAATGAACGCGGTCGAAAAAACCCAAAAGCTCAAAGAAAAGGCTTTTGAGCTCGGATTTGAGCTGGCGGGATCCGCTCCCGCGGTACCTTCCCCCGACTATCCTTATTTTTTAGACTGGCTCAAGCGCGGCTACGCGGGAGAAATG
>CAWKIY010000170.1:0-11840 GCA_963849245.1 candidate division FCPU426 bacterium
TAGGCTATGTAGGCTAAGGCAATGCCGCAAGTCGATCTATGGAATTGCGACGCGTCACGCATCACCGCGTTTTTCAGAAAAGTCGTCCTTAAACAGTGGGATTGTCCGTTGTCCGTTTACACGTCTGACACATGAGTGGTGGTCAATGATCACAACGGCGTCGCCACGGGGGGGGGGGGGGGTCACGTGGGGTCCAGAAAACGAAATGTTTCACCAATCAATTTGTGACTAAAAACACAAGGGTTTATTGACCGGAGAGCGTCAAAGAACACAAACGACAAAAATATGCGTTTTCAAATTAAGAGGAAATAAACAAAAATGAAATTGCTCCCGCGGGTTTCTCTCAAATATTTTCTGAAAACAAGCATTGGAAAAGATGTAGCCCCGAGTAAATCAAACTGTTTAGTTCAAAAAATGTGCAAATCGGATGAACGGTATAGAAATTATAACGATTTCTATAAAAGTGAGGCATATGGCCCCCTCAGGAAGTCCTTAACAGAAGAAAGAAATTTTTGGCCTAGAAACATTTTGAAAAACGAGCGAAATATTTCACTAATCAATTTGTGACTAACAGCTGAAGGGTTTATCGACGGGAGAGCGTCAAAAAACCAAAACAAAAAATATGCGTTTTCAAATTTTGAGAAAATACAAAAATTTGAAATTGCTCCCGCGGGTTTCTGTCAAATATTTTTTGGGAAGAATCAGTATTTCTCGGCATTTCACAAACCCCTTAGTTATTAAGGGTATTATGAAACGAGCTTTTGCGGATTTCAAGGCCTAAAAAATGGTGGGGCATCCTGGATTCGAACCAGGGACCAAGGCATTCAGGTTTGTGCCGTTTACACGGCTCCCCGGACTATCTCTTCACCCATCTGAAGGGTGTGGGACGCTTCTTCGCGGTGATTAAGGGGTCTATACCCCTCCGCTAGTCTCTGCACCTTCCCCCGGTGTACCGGGGGCTTGGCTCAGGATTGCCCGTTGCCGGGGTTCCCTGATTTCATCCCAATTCATTTATTGGCTTTCGCCAATAACGCACAGCCTAAGCTATGAGTGCCCTGCTCTAACCGCTGAGCTAATGCCCCCAATGATCAACAAAAAACAGAAATTGGGGTAATCCCTGGCAAGGGGATGCCCCAATGATGGGTGAAAAACGAGTCAAAAGAATAAGCCCAAAGCGACCCGTATTCTAGTGAAAAACCTGATGTTCTTCATCCATTCATTGAAAATAACTGAAAGGACCCGTCTCCTGGATACGGGAATAGGACTCAAACCCCACCTTGACCACCAGTCCTTCCCGAGTGAACCGGTCGACGTGTTTCTGAAGCTGAAACTGGAGTGCTTCACAAAAAGACGCCTGAGTAGGGAAATTCGATTTAAATAAACTCAACTTGGCTTCGCCCAAGCACCGGGCTGGAACCCGGGATTCCTGCGCGCCGCCTAAAATAATCCAAAAGGTCGCGTCCAGAACCGGCACACCCAAAAGCCGGCCGTAAGCGAAGTCCACGACTTCCAAACCTTCGCCGGTCTGTCCCTTGAGTTCAGCCTTGACCCCGTCCATCATCTCGAAAAACTTTTTATCGGAAGGCATACAAACCTTTCAATGACACAAAGCCAAAAATTTAAATAATCACCCCACTTTGAAAAAAGAGGGAGGGCGGGGGGGTAACGCAAACAGCTCAACCATTTCATTATGATTAAAGCCTATTTCTTTTTATTCCGGGCTTTCCACTCGATATACCGTCTGGCCATTTGGCCTAAATGATGCTCGAGATGCCAAATATTGAGCCCTACCAAATGCTCAATGGAAAGATTTCCCCATTCGGGATGCTTTACTTTTCGCTTCCAAGCCGCGGCCGAAAGGTGTTTCAAAAGATTCGCGTTGGATCGGCGCAAGAGCCTCAAAATATGCCAAGCCTCATCAAAGTCGCTTTTCAGATAATTGAGCTCCTTGGCCCACTTATCCTGGTTATAAGGAGAAATATTTCCGCCCGATTCCGCGACACCTCGGCGCAGCCGGATATAAAGGTTCGCCTCTTGATCCGCTAAATGCCATAACACTTCGCCGATACACCACTTTTCTTTGGAGGGTTTAAATTTCCACATTTCCCGTGGAAATTTATAAAGGGCCTCGCCGATACGTTCCGCTCCCGAGGAAAAGGTTTTCAATTTATGCGCCCGGTTCCAGCCTTGGACTTTCTTTTTGGCGAGAGCCCTTTCTTCTTTTGGAACATCCGGACCCGCGATAAAACCAGGAGAGGGAACAGGCGACATAAAGAGCTCCTTACATAAGGGAAATAAAATTCAAAAGTGGACTCATGATAACGCACAAAAGTCTTACAGGTTCTCAGAAAATTTTGACAAGTTGAGGTAAACGAAACTTCATAAGATTTTTAGGACTTCTATATTTAAGGCCTTTTGGAGAAACGCAACTGCTTCGTTTTTAAAATAATTTCCCCCCTTTGAAAAAGGGGAGTGGAGAGATTTAGGGGTTGGCGCCCAACAGCAAATCCCCCTCAATCCCCCTTTTCCAAAGGGGGAAGATTTTTTTACGACGAATCGGTTCATTGAGAACTTAAGTAGATAGGTCTCGTTTTTTAAACGGATGATATAAAAAAGAAGGGCGCAAAATTCGCGCCCTTCGGATGATACTTAAGATTTCGAGTCCGGTTTAATCCAGATAACCCTTTAACTTACGGCTGCGGGACGGATGGCGCAGTTTTCGAAGGGCCTTCGCCTCAATTTGACGAACCCGCTCCCGGGTCACCTTGAAAGTGTTTCCGACTTCTTCCAACGTGTGGGGATAGCCGTCATTGAGGCCAAACCGAAGACGAAGGACTTCCGCTTCCCTCTCTTTTAAGGTCCCCAGCACTTTCGAGATTTGCTCCTGCAAAAGAACGAAAGCGGCGGCGTTGGCGGGACTGATGACGTCTTTATCCTCGATAAAGTCGCCTAAATGGCTGTCTTTTTCCTCGCCAATCGGCGTCTCGAGGGATATCGGCTCCTGGGCGATCTTCAAAATAGCCCGGACCTTTTCCACCGGCATTTCCAGACGTTCGGCGATCTCGTCGGCGATAGGCTCCCGGCCCAATTCCTGCACGAGGTCGCGGGAAACCTTGATGGACTTATTGATGGTCTCAATCATATGCACGGGAATACGGATCGTGCGGGCCTGGTCCGCGATGGCTCGGGTAATGGCCTGGCGGATCCACCAGGTGGCGTAGGTGGAAAATTTATAACCCCGGCGGTACTCAAACTTCTCAACCGCCCTCATGAGGCCGATATTGCCTTCTTGAATCAGGTCCAGGAAGGGCAATCCCCGGTTGGTGTATTTTTTCGCGATGGAAATAACCAAACGCAGATTGGCTTCCACCAGTTCCATGCGGGCGTAATAGGCTTCCCGCTCCCCCACCCGAATGCTTTTCATCATGACCTTAATATGCTCGCGGGTGGTCATCGCTTCTTTTTCAAGATTCTTGATGTGACGGCGGGCTTCGTCCCAGAGGCGGCAGGCTTTTTGGAAATCTTCGCCTTTGGCGCTGCTCTTCTTTTCTAAAATTTTAATTTCGGCGGGCGAGCCGTGTTTCAAATAGCTGGGAAGCTTGACGTAGGCTTCCGGTGTCAGCTTCATCTGCTTTTCCTGCAAGTGCATGACGTGCTCTTGCTCTTCAATATTCTCGCCCTGTTCCCGGAGGCGGTTGATGCGGCGTTCTTTCACCTTTTTCAAAAACTGGCAGTCTTTCACCAGCCAAATCAGGTCGATCAATTTGGCGTCCAACTGATCTGTTAACACCTTACGCTTCTCAGCGTTCATCGATTTAAGGGCGACCTTGTGCTGCATCGCCTTAATTTGGCGTTCCATGATTTTGAGCTTGGCGTGATTCTTCCGGATTTTGGCGTAGATTTGCTTTTCCGGAACTCCTCCCGGAAGCTCGGCATAAGGGTCCAGATCGATGGTTTCTTGAAGGGTCTTTTTCTTTTTGATCACATCCGTGAAAAGGTCGTGCAGTTGCTGAAAACCCAGGGGGGAACCTAGCACCGCTTTTTCCACCCGGAACTCGCCGGCCTCAATGCGCTTAGCGATGGCGATTTCTTCCTCGCGGGTCAGAAGCGAAATCCGTCCCATTTCATGCAGGTACATCTTGACCGGGTCGCCCATGCGGGTCTCAACGCCGGCGGTCTCAAAGGATTTCTCGAATTCCTCGCCGTCATCCTCATCGTCCTCATCGTCTTTGGAAGCGCTCGCCGCGCCGGGGCCCACTTCTTTATTGCCGTCAGGAATGGCGGCGGCCTTCTCTTCCTGGTCCACCACCTTGATATCGTTTTCGCCGAGCATTAGGAGGATATCGTCGATTTCTTCGGAGGAAACAACCTCGTCGGGAAGAATATCATTCACCTGTTTATAAGTGATATATCCTTTTTCCTTACCTACTTCCAGGATCTTGTTGACGTGCTCAGACTTTGGTTTGGGGGCTGGCTTCATTTGGTTTCCACCTCTTGAGAGTATTGCCGCTTCAAAACAACCATCTGTTGGGCCAAAGAGAGGGCCTTTTCCGACTCTCCTGCCTTTTCCGCTTCCGCCTGTTGGTTCTTCAATTCCGTCATCTGATGTTTCATTTGACGTTTCTTTAACGCCGCGGCCAAATCAACCAGCATCGCCTCACGGTGCTTCTTTTCGGATTGATTCTCAATCCGGATAAACGAGGGTTCCAATTCGGAAACCTGGTTCAACTCTTCCGCCTTCATTTCTCCCGCGCTCAAGCGTTCGAACAATTGCCTGAAATTTTGCTTCAGGAAAACTTCAGGCGATAATTCGTTCACCGCCCAAGGGATAAACTCACCCCTTTCTTCAGTTAAAAGGGCCAAAAAGTCCGATTCCAACTGAAAGTCCTCGGGCTTTTCAATCGCTTTGGCCGTCAAAACCCCGGCTGCCTCGCTCTTGGGGGCGGAAGTTTCCGGCGCCGGCTTGCGGAAACCCTTTTTGCGTTCCGAATTCACAATCGTCAAAAGATCGCGGTTATCCAGGGAAAGTTCTGATTCAATGGCCGAACAGGCCGCTTGAACCGTGACTTCATCCGGAATCTGCAGAATCATCGGCACAAAACCCTGCAAGGCCCTCATTCTTTCCTCAACCGGGGCGCCCTGGAATTTCTTTTTCAGGGACTGGGCCCACCACCGGAAAAACCCCGGGGCTTTTTCGATTAGGCTCTCAAATTCTTCCTTTGTATGCTTTTGTAAATACTCGTCCGGATCTTTCGCGTCCGGCATGACCAAAACCCGGATATTGAGCCCCGCCGAAATCAAAGGCTCAAAACCCCTTAAAACCGCCGCCTGCCCCGCCGCATCCGCGTCATAGGAAAAAACCACTTCTTTGGTGTAACGGGTTAAAAGCCTTCCGTGTTGGGACGTCAAGGCCGTACCCAAAGTGGCGACCGTGTTTTCAAAACCAAAATGATGCAGGGCCACCGCGTCGAAGTATCCTTCGACCACGAGGACCATTCCCTTTTGCCGGATCGCCTCACGAGCCATGTCCAGCAGATAAAGGCATTCACTTTTCTTGAAAAGCAAAGTCTCGGGCGAATTCAGATACTTCGGACCCGTTTCCTCACCCAATAACCGCCCGCCGAAGGCGACGATTTTATCATAGTTATTCTTCACCGGAAAGATGAGGCGGTTTCGAAATTTATCGTAGTAGCTGTTTTTTTCTTCGTTGTGAACCAGTAGTCCGCCTTGAAGAAGTTCTTCCTGGGAAAACCCCGCTTTTTGCGCGGCGGTTTTCAAGGAATCCCATCCCGCCGGGGCGTAGCCGATTTGGTATTTCACCGCGGTTTCTTTCGTAAAACCCCGTCCCTTGAAATATTCCCGGGCCTGCTGCCCCTCGGTGGAAAGAAGCCTCTCGTGGAAAAACTTACCGGCGAATTCATTGATGGCCTGCATTCTTTCCCGCGCCCGCTCCGCCTCCTGATCCCTTTGGTTCTCCTGGGGCTTCGGAAGAACAATTCCCGCCTTATCAGCCAGAAGCCGCAAAGCCTCTGGAAAAGGCATCTTTTCCATTTCCATGATAAAGGTGATCACATTACCGCCCTTGCCGCAGCCAAAACAATGAAAGCCGTTGCGGGAGGGGGACACAGTGAAACTGGGGGATTTTTCGCTATGGAAAGGGCAGAGGCCTTTGTAACTATTACCGGCTTTTTTCAGGGACACATATTCACCGACGACCGACACGATATCGGTGGCGTCTTTAACCCTTTGAATGATGTCGTCGGAATATTTCATCTAAACCCCTAAAATCCAACACGAAGTCACCAAGCCACAAAGAAGATCAAGACTTAATCTTATTCGTTAGAACAACTCGCTCAATTCCATCTTTTATTAACGGAACATTGAAGTTAATCAAAAGCCCCAATGGATAACCCGATAATTTAAGGTACGTTTTCAACTAAGCTTTATGAATTTTCAACAGTGCCTAACCGCTTTCAACTCCACTACTAAACAGCCTTCAACCAGCAAATCCAGTCGATAACCGCCATCCAAAGTCATTCCCTCATAAGTCAAAGGCAAGGCGACTTGTTTCACGACTTTAAGATTACGTAGCTTTAATTCATGGCACAAAAAAGATTCATAAATACTTTCCAATAGTCCAGGCCCAAGTTTGGAATGTAATTTATAAGCGGAATCGACAACCTGAGAAGCAATCGCCTCTATTTCCTTGTCGACCTTTTCATAAATCTCTTTTGCCACTTTGATTCTTTCTCCCTTAGAGACTTCGAGGCTTCGTGTTGGCTTTAACTTTTATTTCTTGAACCGTATGACCGTCACGCCCGCGCCGCCTTGATTGGGTTCCGCCATCGTAAAATCGACATTCGGGTGGCTGACAGGCAGATGTTTGTGAATGGCTTCTTTTAAGGCTCCCGTTCCCTTGCCGTGAATAATACGCACAAAAGGCAAATCCACCAAGAGCGCGTCATCTAAAAATTTATCCATTAGAGGCAGGGCTTGATCCACCATCTTGCCTCTCAGGTCGATTTCCAGTTTTCCCTTTTCACCAAGGGCTTGAACGCCCATGACCGTTGTCATCTGGGGCCGGGCCGAAACCGGTTTGACCGTCTTGGAAACGATCCCTAAATCAGCGTATTTACAGGAGAGCTTCATCCCGTTATCCATCAAGATAACCGCTTCTTCCCGGTCTTCATCGGCGGAAACAACTCGCACATCACAATTGCCTGATTTGAAATAAACTCGATCACCTTCTTTTAAGTCCCGCACTTCCACAATGACCTTCGCTGACAGGGGCTTAATGTTTTTAAGCTTTTGATTCACTTCCTGCCGGGCGTTTCGAATTTTGTTCTTATCCACTTTTTCACCCTGGGGCGGCTGAACACCCTGAATAATATGTTCCATCTTTCGCCGGGTATTTTTAAGCAGCCCCTCGGCTTCTACCTGGGCTTCTTTTTTGATCCGCCGGGCTTCATCTTTCATCTGACGCCGGGCAATCTCCAGCTCCGCTTCCATTTTTTTAACGTTCGCCCGGATTTTTTCCGCTTCGGCCCGGGCTTTTTCCACCGCCTGCTTTTCCTGGCCCAATTGGGTCAGAATTTCCGAAAGGTCGGCTTCACCCTGGGGCAGATGGGTCTTGGCTTTCTCCAGAAGAGCCTCGCTGAAGCCCAGCTGTTTAGCCAGGGTCAAGGCGTAAGACTGGCCTGGAATTCCCGATACCAGCCGAAAGGTCGGCTTACCTGTGGTCTCGTCAAACAGCATCGCCGCGTTGGCCATGCCGGTTTCTTCCTGGGTTAAAAGTTTCAAAAGAGGCTGATGGGTATTGGCGAGGACGAAAGCGCCTTTCTCCCGAAAGGTTTCCAAACAGGCGAGCCCCAAGGCTCCGCCTTCCCGCGGGTCCGTACCGGCTCCCAGTTCATCAAGCAGGTATAAACTTTCCGGACCGCAGTTATCAATCATGCGTTTAAGAGCCCTAAGTTTAGCGGCGTAAGTGCTCAAGTGATCCTGCAGGCTTTGCTCATCGCGGAGATCGGTGTCAAAGTGTTTCAAAACCGGGATGACACTTTCCCCTTTCGCCAGAACAGGCAGTCCGGCCTGGGCCATCACCGCGCAAAGCCCCAGGGTTTTAAGGCCTACGGTTTTACCGCCGGCGTTAGGCCCTGAAACCAAAATGACCTTCACTTCACTTTTAAACTCAATGTCGAGCGGAATCACTTTTTCCCGGAATTGTTCGATTGCTTCCAATGCCAGCAGGGGATGGCGCGCCCCTTTTAGGATTAATTCGGACTCGGCCTTCGGAACCAAAAATTGCCCGTCATAGCGGGAAGCGAAAAGAGCCAGAATTCCATGGGCGTCAATCTCCGCGCAAGTCACCAGCGTTCCCTCGATTTCATTCGCGCTTTCCAGGACCTTTTGAGTGGTTTCCCGCAGAATGCGCCGCACTTCCTCGTCCTCTTTTAAGAACACTTCCTTAATCCGGTTGTTATGTTCAACCACTTCCCTGGGTTCCACGAAGAGAGTGGCTCCTGAAGCCGAAACCCCATGGACAAAACCCGGTACCGCGCTTTGATGATCCCGCCGTACGGGCACCACCAGCCGGCCTTCCCTTTCCGTCACAATCTTTTCTTGAAGAGCTTCCGCGTTTTCCGTTTTTTGTAAAAAAGATTGATAGAAGTTTTGAACTTCCGCTTTAACGGACCTGAGCTGGTCCCGGAGATTTTTCAATTCCGGGGAGGCGCTGTCGAGAATCTCCCCCCGGTCGGACACCTTGGATTGGAGGTTTTCTTTTAAGGCGGGTAAGGCGTGAAGACGGTCCAGCCATTCCTTGAAAACGACAGGAATTCCCGCCGCGGGTGATAAATACTGCCGTAACCGCACCACATCCAGAAGAAATTTCACTAAAGCCGCCAACTCCACGGCCGACATGACCAATCCCTTGGAACGGGCCTGATCAAACGAGTCGATAAAGAACTGGGAATCGGGGATAAGAAGCGCGGATTCTTTTAAAATGTGTTTTTCCAGCTCTTGGGTTTTAGTCAACCGGCTTTCAATCACGGCGGTTTCCGCCGAGGGCCTAAAAGCGTTTAAATAATCGCTGCCCGCGGGGGTTTGACAATGCTGGGCTAAGGTTTCCAAAAGCCTGGGAAACTCAACCGCCTTTAAAAAGCTCTCAATTATTTCATTCATTCGAAAGGACCTTTTGAGCCGCAGATGGACACAGATAAAAACGGATAAAACTTAATAAAAACATTTTCGATTCATCCGTGTTCATCTGCATTTATCAGCGGCAGATTTTTTCAGCTTTTTCTTCATTCCCGGCGAGGGCCGGTCTTGTCCCGGTTTCACCGAAAGATAAGCGTTTCCTTTGAGATAAAACCGCAAAGGCAAATCCGCTCCTTCGGTTAAACCAATGCGGGTCGTCGCCCCGATCGGTTCTTTTCTTTTACCTTCTTTTAAATAAAGGGGCTTTTTCCAAACCGGAATTTTATTGTGTTCCTGGTTGATGCCTAAGGCTTGAACTAATTTGCCCGGACCGTTGGTTAAACCCAAGTCTTCGGGCCCAAAGTTTCCCCGGCGCTTCACCATCAGGTCCAACCCCGAAACGGGTTCCAAAGCCCGGATTAAAACCGCGCCCACAGTGCCTTCTTTTTCCGCCACGACATTAAAGAGATAATGGTTGCCGTAGCAAAAGTAGACATAGGAAATACCGGGAGGGCCAAAGAGAACTTCAGTGCGCGGGGTTTTTCCCCGGGCGGCGTGGCAGCCCGGGTCGCCTTTGGCGAGGTAGGCTTCCACTTCCACAATGGCTCCCGAGGCGGTTCCCTGTGGAGTTTCGTGGACGAGGATTTGTCCTAATAAATCCTTGGCGACTTGAACTGTAGGACGAGAGTAAAAAGACCGCGTCAGAATCATAAAAACCTCGGCGTCGTTTATCCGAGCTTCGCCTTCACCAAACCGCTAACCTTGCCCATATCCGCCCGCCCCTTGATCTTGGGGGTAATAATCCCCATCACTTTGCCCATGTCTTTGGGTCCCACGGCGCCGCTGGCCTTGATGGCTTCCTCAATAATCTGGCCGAGTTCGGCCTCGCTTAAACCCGCCGGCAGAAATTTCTCAATCAGCGCTAATTCGACTTTCTCGCTGGCGGCGCTTTCCGCCCGGCCGCCCTTTTCAAAACCCTCGATGGATTCCTTGCGCTGCTTCGCCTGTTTGGAGAGAACCTCAATTACATCCTCATCCGTCACTTCTCTTTTTAAATCGACTTCCTTGTATTTGATGGCGGATTTGAGCATGCGCAGGGTGGAGAGATTCGCTTCGTCTTTTGCCTTCATGGCCGTGATGATGTCAGCGTTAATTTTATCGAATAAAGGGGATGCGCTCATGGTGCCTCCAAAAGAATTAGGGATAAAAGAAAACAAAAGCTTAAACAAAACCATTTTCACCACAAGCCCCCTACGGGGGCCACGAAGTACACGAAGGAAAACTAAAAATTGTTTAAAAACGAAAAAGTGCTTTTTTGTTCGTCTTACTTTATGAACTTTGTGGCCCCCGTAGGGGGCTTGTGGTGAAAATTGTGTTTTCTGGGTTATAGATAAAAAGAGCCCGTTCCCAGTCCGGGAACGGGCTCTTTCGGATTCAAAAAACTAGTCGCCTCGGAACTTCATCGCGCGGCGGCGCGCTTTCTTGCGGGCGGCTGCCTCGCGTTTCTTGCGGCGTTCGCTGGGCTTCTCGTAAAACTCACGCTTCTTCATTTCCGAGATCAACCCCGAGTTCTGAACGACTTTCTTGAAACGCTTCAGAGCGTTTTCAATAGGCTCGTTTTCTTCTAAACGGACTTCGACCAATGTGGTCACTCTCCCCTCTATGGGTGGAATTCGATAGCCTGAAATAAGGCTTTATCGAGGAAGGGGAGTTTAATGCTTCTGCTAGTGCCCCGTCAAGCCGGAGAAAAGAACGGAGAAAGCCACAATTCCCTTTGATCAGGCCCCTTTTCGCCGCTTCAACCCGGGGGCCATGTCATTAAACGGCCGCCTAAAAGATGCAGGTGCAGATGAGAAACGGTTTGGCCGCCTTTTTCCCCGTTATTGAAAACCAGGCGAAACCCTTCTTTCGCGATACCCAAGCTTTCCGCCAGTTTCACGGCTCGGTCCGTGATAACGGATACCAAATGATCCCCGGAAGGGACATCCCCCACCTTATCCACATGGCGTTTGGGAATTAAGAGAATATGAATAGGAGCCGCCGGTTGAATGTCATGAAAGGCCAAAACCTGATCATCCTCAAAAGCGATTTTGGCGGGAATTTCTTTTCGGATAATTTTACAGAAAACGCAGTCCTGGCTCATAGGAATCCCTTTAAACCTTTCTGAAACAGACTTAGTGAGCTTTCTCAACGATTTTAATATAAAATCGAGTAACTTCCCTGCCTTCTTTTTTAAAAAAAGGAATAAGATTTTTTGAAAACTCGACCTCTATTTCGAAACATCTTTATCTTTGTAGGACTGCTTCTGGGCGTGCGAAGCTCTGTAAACGCTCAGGCCTTTTCCTTTGAACTAATGACCGGCACCGCCCTGAACCTGCCCACCCCTCTCACTGTTCATCAAACCGGCTATCCCGACATTAATGTCAGCGCGAATTATGACACCGAGCCCTTTGGACCCTATACGCCTTACTATGCCTGGCGGGCATCCCTTTGGAACGGGGACGAAGCCTGGGAATTTGAGCAGGTCCATCACCGGCTATTTTTAACCAATCCTCCCCCCGAAATCCAATATTTCGCCATTCACTTTGGATATAACTTTCTCTTGGTAGGACACTCTTGGCGGAACCCGGTCTTCACCCTTCATT
>CAWKIY010000171.1:0-16075 GCA_963849245.1 candidate division FCPU426 bacterium
GCGGAAAGAGCGAAAGGAACGGTAAGCCCATCCGACATGCCGATGACAAAATCCCGTAAAGCAATAGTGGCTCCATAGTGTTTTTCATGATGGTGATGGTGGTGATGCGTGTGCGGCGCCATAAAGCCCTTTCATGGGACAGTCAAATTGAACCGGATAATGTTAAAACAAAACAAACTTTTAACTCAAGGGCGTTGCCACCGCTTAGTTTTGAAGTAAAAGATAAAAGGCCATGACTAAACCAACCAGAATAAGGCCAAAAGCCAAGGCCATTCCAAAGTAAGAGGGTTTAACCAGAGACGCTTCTCCCCGCTTAAACCGTTGAAGAAAAATCCAGTACTCGCAGACAGAACTGACCAACACCCCGACGCCTAAGAAGATCAGCAGGATTCCAAACCAAAGAGACCAGCCGTGAAGGGGAGCGTTGGCCGTTTCGTTGGACTGAAGTGTCCGCATGAAAAAGCTAAAGCGGGCCACGACGAACCCAAAACCCATCAGGGCCAGTCCGGTGCGAAGCCAGGCCAGGAAAGTTCTTTCCATGGCCCAGAGAATACGAGGGTCTTGATCAGCACTTTTTTTAGAGGCCATGAGCTTATTTTGACGGAGGGTTCTTCGAAAGGCTAGAGTTATTCCAGACGTTTACTGGGTTCCACAAACGTCCGGAGAACTGCTGAAAATCAGCCTAACTTGCCGGTGTGGTAATCCACCATAGCTTGTTTCAACTCGCCCAGGGTATTCATGACGAAGGGTCCGCCGCGCACCACCGGTTCGCCGATTTTTTTCGCTGAAGCGAAAAGCAGATGAACGGGTTTATCGCCGAAAGCCTGGACACGGATCGAATCCCCTCCCCCGTAAACGCCGAGATGCCCCGCGGGGACATGGGTCGGTTCGGTTTGCTCCCCGGTTTTAGCCTTGCCATCGATGACATAAATGAAAGCGTTGCGGTCTTCGGGCACAGGCTGGGTGAAAAGGGCATCGGGCATCAGGTAAACATCAAAATAATCGACCGGATACCAGCTTTTCGCCGGGCTTTTTACACCCTGATATTCACCTGCGAGTACTTTTACCCGGACACCGTCTTTTTCGGTTACGGGCAGATCTTCGGCTTGAAGGTCCTGATAGCGAGGTTCGGTCATCTTTAGTTTGGCGGGCAGATTCAGCCAAAGCTGGTAACCCCAAGCCAAACCATCAGCTTGCTCAGGCATTTCACTGTGGATAACTCCTTTTCCAGCGGTCATCCACTGGACTCCGCCGGATTTCAAGTGGCCTTCATTGCCCTGAGAATCCCGGTGCGTAAAGGCGCCTGCCATCATATAAGTCACGGTTTCAAAACCCCGGTGAGGATGGTCGGGGAAACCCGCCTGGTAATCCTCCGGATTGTCGTTTTTGAACTCGTCCAAGAGTAAAAAAGGATCCAAATGATCCAATTCAGGGGTGGCGATGATTCGTTTCAACTTAACGCCTGCCCCGTCAGAGGTGGGTTGACCTTTGATGATTTGGGTGATCTTTCTAAAGTTTTCCATGGGACTCTCCTTTTACCTGAGATTCATAGTAGAAAAGTGAAATCAAATTGACCAGGGGGGGGACGATTGAGTCTGGTTGCTTCGGAGAAACGACCCGCGGAGCGGTTTTTGGAGCTTATTCGCGGAAAGAATTAAAAATCCCAGATTTATAACCATCGACGACATTTTGGAATAACGGAGACTTCTTTTTTCATCAAATTGACTTTCACTAAAGCCGGGTTTATTCTCAAGTTGAAGAGCTTAAAGTTCTTTATTTTACGATAGTTTTGCTTGAAAGAGATTTTCACAAGACGGCATATCGATGGTTTTGTTTAAACGTTTTTAACGAAGTGCCTCTCGCGTTTGCGGACTCAACTTCAATCTAAGGATGAAGCCATTGAATTTCTCCACCCATCGAAAAGTTTACGCCGGGTTTGGAATCGTATGTCTTATTTTTCTTTTTGCCGCTTTAAATGCCTACCAAACGATTGAAAAATTCGTGAATAGCTCTCAGTGGGTGGTTCGTATCCATCAGGTCAGAGAAGGCTTGCAAACCGTCCTCTTGGACCTTCAACAGGCTCAATCGGCTGAGAAACAATATCTCACAACTCTTAATAAAAAATATCTTGAACCTTTTTTGGCCGCCAAGACACGGATTCACCCTGATTTGGATAAAGTCCAGCAACTTGTTCAGGACAACCAGGAACAACAAGCAAACTTGGGATATCTGCGGAAATTGGCGGACAAAGGCATGGATACCCTGGCGGAAGCGGTGGGTTCAGCGCGGAAGTCAAACCGAGACCAGTTTTTTCAAGCCAAACATGTGACGGCCGAAAGAACCCAAATGGACGCTCTTCGTTTTCAAGTGGATGAGATGCAAACACTGGAAGACAAGATTCTCAAAGACCGGGAAGCCGCGGATAAAAAGAATTACAAGGATACCTTGGTCGTCATTTTCTCCAGTTTGGGATTGGCTATCCTGATCTCGCTGATTTTCGCCGTTCTTATTGACCATGAAATTCAAGAACGGCAAAGGGTTGAGCAAGCCCTTTTGGAAAGTGAGGAACGGTTCCGGGAATCGGTGGATGCCATCCATGATTACGCCATTTTTCTTCTGGATACGGAAGGTTTGGTCATGAGTTGGAATAAGGGCGCCAAGCGTATCAAAGGTTATGATTCGCTGGAAATTATTGGAAAAAGTTTTTCCGTTTTTTATAAGCCAGGCGATGTCCAGTCTGGATTGCCCCAGCGATTATTGGCGGAAGCGGCCGAAAAAGGCCGGTCAAAGGATGAAGGCTGGCGGGTTCGCAAGGACGGCTCCTACTTTTTCGCGGATGTGGTCATCACGGCTCTCCGGGATGAAAAAGGCGAGTTACGGGGATTCATTAAAGTGATCCGGGACATGACGGAAATTCGAGAGGTCCGCCGGCAATTGAAGGAAAAGAATAGTTCACCGGGTTCCATGCCTAGTGAAAGCGATTCCAAGACCGAGATCCCAACAAAAACACCGGATATGCCGGATTCTTCTCCATCAAGCGGGATTTAAAGCGCACAAAAACCGACTGATTTTTTAAGCCCACCAATAATTTTTCTTTAAACATAAAACGTTAAACGTTATGAATGCTAAAATCAGGACGGCCTCTATTCCTACCTAAAGGACTTCTGATGGCGATCCATAAAATGTTTTGTTTCCATTCCACTGGCAATTCTGAAGCAAAGGTGGATGTGATTTTTTGGATGCGCAAAGCTATCATCGAAAAGTTTTGGATACTTGAACGAAAGAGTCGTTACCCGCGCTGGAAAACATT
Organism: candidate division FCPU426 bacterium; assembly: GCA_963849245.1. GTDB lineage: Bacteria > Oederibacteriota > Muellerivitia > Muellerivitales > Muellerivitaceae > CAWKIY01. The sequence continues at coordinate 3,311 of CAWKIY010000171.1, forward strand.
TGGGCTGTTGCTGATGGTGTTGGTTTTGGCCGGCTACTCTTTTGTTCAAGCGCAGGAAACAAATCCGTCTGTCACTCCGACACCACCGACAGACTCGGCTACCCCGACGCCGGAGATTAATTCATCACCCACTCCAACGCAGCAGCTAAGCCCATCCCCTGGCGCTTTAAAAAAAATGAGCTTGGAGCAATTGATGGATATGGATGTTACCTCGGTGTCCAAACAACCGGAACCTTACGGGCAGGCGCCCGCCGCGATTGTAGTTATTACCAACGATGAAATCCGCCGTTCGGGAGCTTCGAGCATCCCGGAGGCGCTGCAACTGGCGGATAATTTGGAAGTGGCGCAGAAAGATTCCCACGACTGGTCCATCAGCGCGCGCGGATTCAATACCGATTTATCCAATAAACTCCTGGTTTTAATGGATGGACGGAGCGTTTACTCGCCGCTCTTTTCCGGCGTCTTTTGGGATGTTCAGGACTATTTACTTGAAGACATCGACCGCATTGAAGTGATTAGCGGCCCCGGCGGAACGCTTTGGGGCGCCAACGCTGTCAATGGCGTCATCAATATCACCAGCAAGAGCGCCAAAGACACCCAAGGGATTTATGTTGAAAGCGCCGCCGGTTCGTCCTTTCGGGTTTCGGATGGCGTACGTTATGGCGGCGAGCTGGCACCCGATGTTTTTTTCAGGGTCTATGGAAAATATTATGACCGAGATAGTGAAGTTCTTTCCAACGGAAATGCCGCGTCCGATGCCTGGAGCATGGGTCAGGGTGGTTTCCGCATGGACGCCCAACCGTCTTCGGAGGAGACCTTTACTTTACAAGGAGACGCTTACGGGGGCGGTGAAGAAATACCCACGGGAGGCGAATCTCAAACCAGCGGAGGCAATATTCTGGGACGTTGGTCGCGAACTTTTTCGGACGATTCCAACATGAGCCTGCAGTTGTATTATGACAAGACCTATCTGTATCTGCCGGTCCCCGCGGACATATTAAACGGCACAACCACTGTTGCCCCGGCCGGGACTTTGACGGACAGTCTTGATACTTATGATGTGGATTTTCAGCATCATTTCCATTTAGGGGAGATCAACCGAATTACCTGGGGATGGGGGTACCGGTTCACACATGACGTGACCCAAGACGCCCCAGCCCTGGCTTTTAACCCCGCCACTCTGGACCAGAATTTATATAGCGGGTTTATCCAAGATGAAATAAATTTCCGTGAAAATCTTTTCCTCACAGCCGGGAGCAAACTCGAGCACAACGACTATACCGGGTTTGAATTCGAACCGAGCGTGCGGCTGAAGTGGGATCCCACAGACAGTCAAATGTTATGGGCGGCGGTTTCACGGGCAGTCCGGACGCCTTCACGAGTTGACCGTGATGAAGCGCTATCAACCCCGAATCTTTCCATACTCGGTATCAATAATCTTTTGACAGGTTCCTCCGATTTCGAATCAGAAACAGTTATTGCCTATGAATTAGGCTACCGCGCGCAATTGACCTCGAAGCTTTCCACCTCGATCTCGACCTTCTTCAATAATTATAATGATATTCGAAGCACGAGTCCCAGTCCGCCCGACATTTTTGGTCTCCCAATTCCATTCTTCTTTCAAAATAACCTGGAAGGACAAACTTACGGTGTCGAACTGACTACCGATTATCAAGTGATCAACGGATGGAGGCTCCACGCCGGTTATGATTTGCTAAAAGAAGATATTTGGGTGAAGTCCGGAGAGGTGGACATCAATCACGGGCTTAACGAAACAGCTGATCCGGAAAACCAGGTCTTTTTGCGCTCCGCCATGGATTTACCTGGGAATTTAGAACTGGATCCCGCTTTTCGCTGGGTTGACTCGTTTATTTATAATAACGGCGGCGTGGCCGGAACGGTTCCGAGCTACGCGGAACTGGATGTCCGTTTAGCATGGCACCCCACTAAAGATCTTGAACTTTCTATTACGGGGCAAAATCTTTTACATGATCAACATCTCGAATATATTATTTCGAGCCCTAGTCCGGAGGAAGAAATTCAACGGGCTGTTTACGGTAAAGTGACGTGCAAGTTTTGATTCATCTCCGGCGATGGATCCTTCGTATTCCGCTGATTCTGTCATCCCTGTTATTGACGGGAGGGCCGTCTTTATTCGCGCAAACGACGATTTCCAAAGAATATCAAATAAAGGCCGTTTTTCTTTTCAATTTCGCCCAATTTGTACAATGGCCGCCCACTGTTTTTACCCGAGAGGATGAGCCGTTTCGAATCGGTATTTTGGGTGAGGATCCCTTTGGCTCCTTTCTGGACGAAACCGTGCAAGGCGAAAAGATAGACGGGCATCCACTGGTCGTTGAACGATATGGGAGTATTGCGGCCGCGAAGGGCTGCCAGATTTTATTTATCGGTAAAGCTGAAATGGGCCAAATCGAGAGCATTTTCGAGGATTTGAAAGGGCAGAATATTCTCACAGTCGGCGACGCGGAGGGCTTTGTCCAGAAAGGTGGCGTTGTTCGTTTTGCCACGGAAAAAAATAAGATTCACTTGAGGATAAGTCTGCAAGCCGCGAAGCGCGCCAATTTGACCATCAGCTCGAAGATTCTTCGTTTGTCTGAAATCGTTGAGCCGAGAGGGAATTGACCATGATCTTTAGCGACATGCCTATCCGGCGAAAATTGATGACCGTAATGCTACTGACCAGCGGCGCGGTGTTGCTTTTGACCTGGGCGTCTTTTATTGCTTATGAGGTCATTACCCTGCATAAGAACATGCTTCTTTCTTCCGTGACTCGTGCCCAAATTATCGCCGCTAACTCAACGGCGGCGCTGGCGTTCCAAAATGAGGCTGATGCCACGGAGGTGCTGGCCGCGCTCAAGTCGGATAAACGAATGACGGCGGCGTGCCTTTACGACGCCAAAGGGAAACTGTTCGCAAAGTATCCGGCGGACGCGCCGGACGGCGTTTTTCCCTCAGGGCCTGGTGAATCGGGTTACCGGGGCAGCCACTTGGAAGTTTTCTGTCCCGTCGTTCAGGGCGACCGGAAACTGGGCACCGTTTTCATGCAATCGGATTTGTCGGCCTTGACTGATCGTTACCGAGCTTACGCCTGGCTCGCGGTGGCGGTTATTGCCGGGTCCTTATTATTGGCTTTCTTCCTTTCAAGCATGCTCCAAAAGCAAATTTCAATGCCAATACTGGCTCTGGCCGAGACCGCGCGGGCGATTTCCAACCACCGGGATTTTTCGGTCCGAGCCCAAAAATTCGGGGGGGATGAGTTAGGACTGCTCACGGACGCCTTCAACGGAATGCTCTCGGAAATTCTGGAGCAGAATCAGGCTTTGAAGCGAAGCGAAGAAAGATTCCGGGCGCTAATTGAGAATAACGCGGACGGCATTACAGTATCGGGATTACAGGAAGAAAGCCTTTATATCAGCCCGGCGCTTCTTCGCATCCTGGGATTCACTGAGTCCGAAATGCAGGAGAAAACCCGAAAGGATTTGGTTCATCCCGACGATTTGGAGTATTCCAAAGGAATCATGGCGGAAACGCTCCAAAATCCCGGAAAGGTTGTCCGGGGACGGTATCGTTTGAAACATAAAGATGGATCCTGGCGATCAGTTGATGTGACCGCCACGAATTTTTTAAACAATCCGGCGATCGCGGGGATTGTCCGCAATATCCGGGATATTACTGATCAATTGAAAATGGAGGAAATCGCCCGATTGGGAGAGGCCCAGGCGATTGAGAGCATTAAGGACTATAGCATCGTGATGTTGGACCCAGCGGGGAAAATACTCACCTGGAACGCGGGGGCGGAGCGGATCAAGGGCTATTTAGCCTCTGAAATCATAGGCCAGCACATGTCAACTTTTTACACGCCGGAGGACAACAGGAAGCGTCATTCGGAGGAATTACTTAAAATCGCCGTGAAAGAAGGCCGGGTAGAGGATGAGGGCTGGAGGGTCCGCAAAGATGGCTCCCGGTTTATGGCGGATGTGGTTATTACGGCGCTCAAGGATGAAAAGGAGAAGGTCCGCGGTTTTATCAAAGTGACCCGGGACGTGACGGAGATCAAGAAGGCGCAGGAAGAAATCAAGCAAGCGAATGATTTTCTCAATACGATCCTGGAAAATATTCCCAATATGATTTTCGTGAAGGACGCGAAGGAATTACGGTTTGTGAAATTCAACAAAGCGGGCGAGGAACTTCTGGGTCTTCGGAAAAGCGACTTGTTGGGCAAAAATGATTACGACTTTTTCCCGAAAGATCAGGCGGATTCTTTTACCGAAAAGGACCGAAAGGTTTTGGAAGGAAGAAGACTTCTGGATATTCCGGAAGAGCCCATTGATACGAAAGAAAAAGGGAAACGGCTGCTCCATACCAAGAAAATACCGATCTTTAACGCTCAGGGCGGGCTTGAGTACCTGCTGGGAATCTCGGAAGATATCACTGAGCAAAAGCGGCAGGAAGGCTTAAGGGTTTACGCCCAGGCTTTGGAAGTCAGCAACCGGGAGCTTCAGGAATTCGTGTTTGTCGTCTCCCACGATCTGCAGGAGCCTTTACGAAAGGTCCAGTCATTTGGGGAATTTTTAAAGGATGAGTACGGTTCGAAATTGGAGGAAACGGGCCTGGGCTACCTCGAACGTATGCGCGGCGCGGCCAAACGAATGCAAATTCTGATCAATGATCTGCTTTCCCTTACCCGGGTTACGACGAAGGCGCAACCCTTTCATCTGGTCGACCTTTCCCAGGTTGTGAAAGAGGTGGTTTCGGATTTGGAAACCCGCATTAAAGAGAAAAACGCGATAATTGAAATAGGCCTCTTGCCTGTCATTGAGGCGGATGCCACCCAAATGAGGCAGTTGTTCCAAAATTTGATCGTCAACGCCATCAAATTCCAAAAACAAGGTGTGGCTCCTTTCATCAAGATTACAGGATCAATCATGGAAGAAGGCGGTTCAGTTGGTTCCCAATGCCGTATTCAGGTAGAGGACAATGGAATCGGTTTTGAAAATAAGTATGGGGAGCAGATTTTTAAGGTATTCGAGCGTCTGCACGGACAAGATGAGTATGAGGGAACGGGCATCGGCTTATCGATTTGCCGCAAAGTCGCGGCTCGCCACGGCGGAACCTTGACCGCCGAAGGATTCCCGGGAAAGGGAAGTGTTTTCACGCTGATTCTTCCCGTGAAACATAATCTAAAAGGAGAAGCGTCATGAACATGAAAAAAAATTCAGTTCCTATCCTGATGGTCGATGACGATAAGGATGACCGGATTATTACGGAAAAGGCTTTAAGAAAAAACCGGGTGATCAATCCCATCCTTTTTCTCGCGGATGGAGAAGAATTAATGGATTATCTCAACCGAAGAGGCCGGTTTTCCGATCCCAATACCTCGCCCCGGCCCTGTTTTATTCTGCTGGATCTGAACATGCCTAAAATGGATGGCCGGGAGGCTCTCAAAGAAATCAAGACCAACCCGGCCTTTAAGAGCATTCCCGTTGTTATTCTTTCCACCTCGAACGCCGAAGAAGATATTCTGCGCAGCTACGACGTGGGCGCCAATTCTTTTATTACGAAGCCGGTCAGCTTTGATGGATTGGTAGTTTTAATGGAATCACTCAAAAGTTATTGGCTGGAAATTGTCGAACTGCCATCGGATGGCGCCGAATGACCTCTCCCGCGGAACCCTTAGTCCGGCTTCTGTTAGTTGAAGATGACGATGAGGATTTCTTCATCGTCCAAAAAATGATTGGATCCCTTAAGGGCCGTCATTTCGAGGTCGACCGGGCTTCCACCTATGAAGAGGCCATGATCAAGCTTGGTTCGGCAAGCCACTCCGTCTGTCTTCTCGATTACCGCTTAAAGGGGAAAAACGGACTGGATTTTCTGAGGGAAATCGTTCAGTTAAAGCACTCGCTCGTCGTCATTTTTCTCACCGGCCAAAACGAATACGAAGTCGACTTAGAAGCGATGCAGTTGGGAGCTTTTGATTTTCTCAATAAAAATAAAATAGACGCCCCTCTTCTGGAACGCTCCATCCGTTACGCCTTGGAACATAAGCGGAATAAAGACGAAATTACCCATCGGGAGGAGTTTTTTCGCGGCCTGCTGGAGAACGCCCTGGAGGGCGTCTTGCTTTTGGGAAAAGACGGCCAAATTCAATATGTCAGTTCCTCTATCGAACGTATTTTGGGATATAGCCCGGAAGAAAGAATGGGCAAATCTTTTCTGGAACCGGTTCATCCAGAGGACGTTATGCGGGTTAAGGAGTGGTTCCAAAAAATTTTAGACGATCCGGGCAAGAGCCAGACGGCGGAATTTCAAATCCGGCATCGTAATCAGTCCTGGCGTACGCTGGAAGCTACAGGAAAAAGTCATTTTACCGAGAATTCAACCCTTCAAGGCGTGGTTTTGAATTTCCGCGATGTCACCGAACGGAAAAAAGCCGAAGGAACTACCGCCCGGCTAGCGACCATCGTTGAATCTTCCAATGACGCCATTTACTTGATTACTCCGGAAGGGGTCATTCTCAGCTGGAATCAAGGGGCTGAGCGAATTTATGGCTTCAAGCCGGAAGAAATCGCGGGACGGGATATGGGCCTGATCGTTCCGACCGATTCCTGGCCCGATTTCGAGAAATTGCTCGATAAGGTTTGGAAAGGCAATCCGGTCTCCAATTTTGTCATTCAGCAAAAAACAAAAGCGGGAAAACCCATACTCGTTTCGCTGACGATCTCACCCATCCGGGAAGTTTCCGGCCAATTTTCCAGGGCCTCGGTGATCGCCCGTGATATTACGGAAAGTGAACAGGCCCGGACCAAACAACAAATGCTTCAAGATGAACGGGACCAGCTTTTGGAACAGCTGCAATTGCAGATGGAACGCATGCCGGTGGCTTGCCTTCTAGGGGATCAAAATTTTAATTACACCTACTGGAATCCCGCCGCGGAAAAAATGTTCGGCTATTCTTTCAAAGAAGTGGAAGGACGCCATCCCAATAGTTTGATAGTTCAATCCCAATCGCGGTCTTATGTCGATTCTATTTTTAAAAGGATTGCCCAAGGAGATATGACGGCTCAGGGCGTTTATAGTGAAAACCTTCGCAAAGACGGCAGCGTGATTATTTGCGAGTGGTATAACACTCCGCTCAATGATCCGGATGGGAACTTCAACGGAGTTATGTCGATGGCGATCGATGTCACGGAACGCCAAAAAGCCGAGGAAGTCCAATCTCATTTAGGGGCTATTTTACAGCAAACCACTGACGCGGTTTTTGGCAGCGACCTGGATAACCGGATCTTTAGTTGGAATCGGGGCGCGGAAACGATGTTCGGCTACGGTTTTGATGAGATCCTGGGCCAGCCGGTAACTTGCCTTGCTCCTCCCGACCGCAAGGATGAAATGATCCAGATACGGCAGATTGCCCTAAAAGGAGATGCCGTTTCCAACTATGAGACGGTACGGTTGAAAAAAAACGGGGAATCTATCGAAATCGCGCTGACCCTTTCTCCCATCAAGGATTCACGCGGAAAGATCATCGGAGTTTCAGCCATTGCACGGGATATCACCGACCGCAAAAAAGCGGAAGAATCGCTCCGCAAGCATGAGGAGCAGATGCGGTTGGCGCAGAAAATGGACGCGATCGGCCGTCTAGCCGGAGGAGTTGCCCATGATTTCAATAATCTTTTAAGCGTCATCGGCGGTAACGCGGAATTTTTACTGGGGAACTTGGAAGAAGATAGTTCCCAAAAGGAAGAATTAGAGGAAATCCAAAAGGCCGTCCGGCGCGGAGCGGAATTGACCAAACAACTATTGGTTTTCGGGCAAAAACAAGTTTCTCAGCCCCAACCGGTGCATTTGAATGAATTGTCCACGGAAATGAACAAGATGTTGAAACGTTTGATTGACGCGGCGATCGATTTTTCGGTGATCCAAGATCCGGCTTTAAAACCTATTTTGGCTGATCCGGGACAGATGCAGCAGGTCATCTTAAACTTAGTCCTCAACGCCCGGGACGCTATGCCCCAAGGCGGACATTTGATTCTCGAAACTCGAAATGTGGAAAGTTTAGAGCTGGATCCGGAAAAAGGGTTTGCTCTTCCACCAGGAGCCTATGTTCAACTTTCCGTCACGGATACGGGCATTGGAATGGATCCAGAAGTGCAAAAACGGATTTTTGAGCCGTTTTTCACTACCAAGGCGGGGAAGGGAACAGGGTTAGGGTTGGCTACGGTTTATGGAATCGTGAATCAGTGGAAGGGCCAAATCGTGGTGCGCAGTTTTCCCCGGACAGGGTCGACCTTCACCCTCTATTTCCCGGCGCTGGAATCGGTTCCTCAGGCGGAGTCTAAACCCAAACAAGAAACGCTGATACCTCACGGATCGGAAACCCTTTTAGTCGCGGAGGATGAAGATCCAGTTCGCAAAATTCTAGTGAGAACCCTGGAAAGACAAGGCTACCAGGTATTGGAAGCCCGTAATGGCGTTGAGGCGGTGCAAAAGGCCTGGAATCACGAAGGCACGATCCACCTTTTGTTAACCGATACGGTGATGCCGAAGATGAACGGCAAAGAGCTGGCGGATGAATTGAAAAAAAGCAGGCCGAAAGTGAAGATTATCTTCATCTCCGGTTATCCTCGTGAAGTCTTATCCCAACAGGGAATCATGGATCCGTCGATTCATTTGATTCAAAAACCGTTCGATCTAGATTATTTATCCCAACAAATTCGAAAAATCCTTGACGAAAAATAAAACCAATTCCATCCCTATCTGGGATGGTTTGGAATCGAGATGGCTTTGCCAAAATTATATTTATTATTTTTGGTGTTCAGCCGAATCGGTTAACCACAAACGGATTTCCACGGGGTAATTTTCCACTTTCAGGCCGCAGGCGGCGGTTGGAGCCTGGCTGGGCCGGTTGACTGGAATTGTTTCGTAGGGCTGAATGGGACCCACGCGAAAACCGTCCGGCTTCCAAAAAGAGTGAAAGAGTTTAAGACATAAAAGCGAGATCAACTCGTTAAGAATTTCCTCGTCGTTATAATAGTTCCAAGGCATGGGGCCTTTATGGTTTCGAAGCCAGCTTGGAAAATCGTTGGAGCAGCGCAGCATTAAAATTCCTTCTAAAGAACCGGTCAGGCGAACAAATTTGACCTTTGGGAGATCCAGGGAGTCATTGAATATTCCGCCCAGCTTCTCGACCGGCTTTGCCTGCCAGGATTGAATGATTTTCTCAAAGAGCCGGCTGAGATCGAAAAAAGGAAAAGACGCGTTATGGGATAAAGGGCTTTGAGCGCAATGTTCTATCATGTTTGGTCTCCAATTAAATTTTTTTGTTCTTGAGCAGAATCTACCCACAAACGAAGCTCAACCCATTGTTGATCCACACTAAGATTACAGGTCGCGTCCGCGGTTCGGGGAGGCCAATCACCTGGATGGGAGGGACGAGCCAAGACAGGCCCCATCTCAAAAAAATCCCGTGACCAGTAAGAGTTGATGAGATGCACGCAGAAAAGGGTGGCGAGTTCCCCCAATAATTCTTTTTCCACCATAGGGGTCCAAGACGAGTCGAAATTTTTCTGTACCCGTTTGGAGAAGTCCGCAAAACACCGCAGAACCAAGGTTCCTCGGACAGGACCATTCCAACGGACACAGATTTCCACCGGCATGGGAGCGGGTTCGTCATGAATTTCGCCGTGATAATTAGCCTTCATCCCGGCCCAATAGCGGATGAAATTTCTAAAGAGGGACGATAATTCCATTGATCCGGGAGCGGATAGCCGATTAACCGTGGAGTGAAGGCTGGTTCTTCTGGGGGCCAGGGAGTGTGACATTGTTTTCTCCTTTCAAAGTTCATTTGAAAGAAAAGCAAAAGAAATGCCAATGAAAGAACGGGGAAAAGCGGGTAAACACGCCTAAAAACCAGGAATTATTTGCTCAATGGGTAAAAAAGACCCACCTGATTCCCCGCTTTATTCGAGCTGATAGCTCTTAAGTTTATTAAACAGGGTTTTGCGGGTAATACCCAATAATTTTGCCGCCTGGGATTTATTATTATTGGTTTCTAATAAAGCTCTCTGAATGTTTTCTTTTTCAGCGTCTTCCTTGGTTAAAACCCCTTTTCCCGCGGCCCGGGGTTTTTTGGCTTCCAGGATTTCTTTTGGTAAATCCTTTATGGAAAGGCCGCTTCCTTTGGCGGTGACGACCATGCGTTCAATCACGTGCTTTAATTCGCGGACATTGCCCGGCCAGGCATAATTCTTAAAAAGTGTCAGAATATCGTCCGAAAGGAGACTCAGCTTTTTATTAAAAGCCCCGCATGATTCCTGAAGAAAAAAATTGGCCAGTTGGACGACGTCATTGGGCCTGTCTCTTAAAGCAGGTATATGAAGCGGAATCACATTTAAACGATAGAAAAGATCGGCCCGAAAACGACCTTCAGCGACTTCTTTTTCCAAGTTTCGGTGTGTGGCAGTAACAATACGGACATTCAAAGGAATTTCACGATTTCCACCCAAACGGCGCAGAGTTTTTTGTTCCAAAACCTTTAAGAGTTTCATTTGAACTGAGGGGGTTAACTCCCCGATTTCGTCCAAAAACACCGTTCCCCCTTGTCCTTCCTCAAAAAGGCCGAGCTTTTGGCGCCGGGCGTCTGTAAAGGCACCAGGTTCGTAGCCGAACAGCTCTGATTCCAAAATGGACTCCGGAAGGGAACCGCAATGAAGCTCCACAAAAGGCTTAGAGGCTCGGGAGGAAAGAGTATGGATTAAACGGGCTACATGTTCTTTACCCGTGCCGGTTTCGCCCAAAATAAGAATGGTGACTTTTTCCTGTTGGGCTACCTGTTCAATCTCGCCGTAAAGCTTTTGCATTTCGGGATCGGTCAAAAATAGGTAATCTTTCCGGTACATTTCCCGCTGTTGGCGCTTTAAGCCGGCAATTTCCTGGAGAAGGCCTCTTTTTTCGCCGATTTTTTGGACGGCGATTTTTAATTTTTCGGGATCAATAGGTTTTTCCAGGTAGTCCTCGGCTCCCATCCGCATGGCTTCTACCGCGGAATCAATCGAGCCGGAACCCGTCACGACGATGACGGAAGCCGTATCACCTGCTTCATTAAGTTTAGACAAGACTTCCATGCCCAGACCATCAGGTAAGTGAAGATCTAAAAGGATTAAATCGGGATGGATTTGAGCGTTTTTTTCTAATCCTTCCGCGGCGGTATAAGCGGGAAAAACTTCGTGTTTACTTTGAATTAAGAACTTCGTGAGGATTTTTACAAGAGATTCTTCATCATCAATAATTAGAATTCGCATATACCTTTTCCTTGAGAGTTGTGGCTCATTTTAACAAAGGTGACTCTTAAGAGGGTTAAATCGTTAAAATACCGGCTATCATAATGGGACGAATAATAGGCGTTTTTAAAAAAATCGTTATTTAAAGCGCTTTCAGACATGAAATGGGTATTAAAAATAAAGGCCGGGGTTAGGACCCAGGCCTTTGGAAATTAGTATTTGAGGGGTGTAAGGAAAAAATATTAGTTATCGTCTTTGTCCTTTTTCTCGTCACTCTTAGCCGAATTTCCATCTTTAGAGGAATTCTCCGGCAATACTAAGTAATTCACCCCCTTTGTCTTGGCGATGGTCCCTGTCAATTCGATGGTTTCCCCGGCCTTACCGGCGATCACGTCCCGGGCGGTTGAAAAATCAGCTTTCACGGGGGTATAGAGATTGCCTTTGGAATCCAGCAATCCCAAATCCGTGCCCTTCATCGAGCAGGACATTGCGCAGGCGGCGTGTTTGTCGCCGTGTCCGCCATCGTCCCCCATGGCGGCGTGATGGGCCATGCATTTCATGCAAACCACCTCGTATTTTTGCGTTACGACCGCGTCCCCTGCGAAAGCCCCGCGGGATAAAACGAGGGCGCTGAAAACAGCCAGCAGTAAAAATAATTTTCTCATTTTCATTCTCCTTTAAAATTTAATCCGCCCGTCGAATTGATGGGGGAAGTATCCGTACATATTCACGAGGCTCGGAAAGAGTTACAGCTGGGAGAAAAGCCGGGGGGTTAAATACGAATCATGAAGACCATCCAAATCCTGAGAGAGACTTAAAAGTCTTTGATAGCGATTGAACTTCGCGGCACAGAGGATGGGGATTAAAAGGCCTAGCTTAAAATTCGTTTTAGGGTTATTTTTTCCACCGGGAAAACCAGAAAGAGCCGATCCAAATGGGCAGGAAGATAAAAATCGCCATCGGCATCAGGTGATCCACCAGCATGTGGCAGCGTTCCCAGTGGGCGCAATGGGTTTGAATAGTTCCGGTTCCCAAGAGGAACGCGGATATTCCCAGCCAAGTCCCGGTCCAACCCGGATGGAAGGAGGCGTTGCGGGAAACCATCCAGCCGAGCAATATCCAGGAAGGGAGAGCGATAACGAGCACGGTTTTAAAACAAAACCAGTCGGAAGAAACGTTATGGCTCCACATCGAGGACCAGTCGTCTTTCTCGAAAAAGAAAAAGGGCATAGCAAAGAGAAACAAAAGAATCGCGGCGATCAATATTTTTTGACGCGAGCCGGGTTCGCTGCCGGGCATGCTGGAGGCGATTCCGCCCCATGCCGCCAGAGCTGAGCCCAAAAAGGCCAGAAATAAAAAACTACCGGAGGCCGGGTCCATAACCCGGTCCCACAAATCCATTTGCGGACCGATTAAAGTCATGGCCAGGGCTACGACGATGACGGAGAAGCCAAGCCAGACCAGCCAT
>CAWKIY010000172.1:0-14863 GCA_963849245.1 candidate division FCPU426 bacterium
CTACAAACAATAGTCTGTTTTAAACAACTGCTTAAGGCGGTTAAAAGTATGACTTCAAACCAAATCACTTTCATATTAAAAATACCATTAGAAAATGGTTTGAGCATTTCGAAATTAAACGTTAATTTTTCGATAAATTAGGACATCGAGAAACGGTTTTGTGTGAAAAAGATATCTAGTTAAAAGACACAAACCTATCACTGCTATCAGTATTAGACCAAGCTCAAGTTGATTTGATAAATATTGACACGTGTATCTCGTTTATCAAAAACTCAAGAGATACTGTGGCCTGCCCCCAAAGTTAGTGCCACTTCCTATCTCACACCATAGGCCCAATTGGTTGAACCCATTAGCGGCATAGGCTTCGTCTTGGGTTCCAAAATCCAAGCTTCTGGTGCTGGCGGCAGTTGGCCCAACGAACTGTGCGGCCTTCTGGTGTTGTACTCCTTCCGCCATCTTTCGACAATCACTTTTGCTTCCCAAAGCGTATCGAAAATTTCTCCATCCAACAAATCGTATCTGAGCTTACCGTTGAAACTCTCGTTGTAGCCGTTCTCCCACGGACTTCCCGGCTCAATGTAGAGCGTCTTCACTCCCAGCTTCGGCAGCCAGTCCTTGATCTCTTTGGCCGTAAACTCCGGGCCATTGTCCGAACGGATGTGTTCCGGTACGCCTCTCTCTACGAACAACTCAGCCAGTATCCCTTGAATGTCGTGCGCCGGAAACTTTCGAGCTACCGGCAAAGCCAGACATTCATGGGTGAACTCGTCAATCACCGTCAAAATCCGAAAAGGTCTCCCACCTGTCGTTATGTCCGCCACAAAGTCATAGCTCCAAACGTGGTTGGGTCTCTTGGCTCTCAGACGGATACAAGACCCATCGTTGAACCACAGCCTTCGCTCTTTTCGGCTGTTTTTGCGGTACTTTCAGCCCTGCTTCCCGCCAGAGTCTTTCAACCCGCTTGTGATTTACTTTCCACCCTTCCCACCGTAGCAACGCCGCAATTCGACGATATCCATACCGGCCATATAGGCAAGCCAACTCCACCATCCGTCCCACCAAAGGCGGTTCATCGGATCGAACCTGTGGCGTATAGCGTTGGGTACTTCTGGATTGGCCGAACGCCCGGCAGGCACGCCTCTGGGAAACCTTTAGCTTTTCACAAGCTAACTGAATACCTCTACGGCGTTTGTCCGGGCTTAGAAGTTTCCCTGGGCCAGCTCTTTCAAGATGGCTTTATCCAGAACCAGATCCGCCACCACCTTCTTGAGCTGGGCGTTTTCCTTTTCGAGGTCTTTGAGCTTTTTGGCTTGGTCCAGCTTCAGTCCGCCGTACTGCTTGCGCCAGCGGTAATAGGTGTGAGGCGTAATTTGAAGCTCGCGACAGACCTCTTCGACAGAACGCCCTTTGGCCTGTTCTACCTCGGCTTGACGAAGAATCGAAATAATCTGCTCCGCACTATGTTTCTTTCTCGGCATAAAGCCCCCTTTTTCCGTCCACCTTTCGGGGTATTATAACCTTTCAGGTGGACCAGTTTTTGGGGGGCAGGTCAACTGAAAAAACGGAGAAATATAAAAAAATTAATAAAACAAAATTTATACGGGAAAATATTTGGAAGGAGGACTCAAGAACTCACAAACTAGAAACGATATGCAAGTGCTACTAATGGATTACGATCTTGATCTAAATATGCAATCGGTTTTAGACCATGCTCCAAATTATAATCATTAGCCGCCGTAGGAGCGTGAGCCATATCAATGATCCACAAGCCTGTAAAAGCAATAACACCGCCCCAAATCAAATTAGTCCCGATGTTACCGGCATTATTACTATCACCCAAAATTCCACCTGAAAAAGTAGTGGTGTCTGATTTAATTAATGCACCTAGGCCAACAGACAAAACAGAAACAACTTCTCCTGTCAAAAGGACATCACCCATTAATTGGTCATCAGCATAAAAGTGACCATAGCCATGAATTAGAAGACCAGGAAAAAACGCCAAAAGGAAAGCTTTATTTGGATCTTTATAAAAATAGTTTTGATGATTTATTTCTAGACTACCGGATAAACCAGTATCAGCATTTTGAGCAAAAACCGGAGAAAAAACTGAAAATAATAACGAAATGATAAAAAAGGATAATATCTTTAAGTTAATTGTTTTCATATGATTATTCCCAAGTAATTGAAGATAACAAGTCAAAAGAAAACTAATTATTTCAAACCTTAACTACCCAACAGTACATTTTAAGATGCCGTTGGTACTGATTTTTCTTTTTTCTTTTTGACACTTTTAGTTTCCGACTCCACTTCAGCAACAGGCGTGTCTTTTTCTTTTTTATCAGACTTTGATTCAGTTATTTTCTCTTCAGTTGGACGATCTACAAGTTCTAAAAAAACCATATCAGCACCATCACCAACTCGATAACCCAATTTCAAAATACGGGTATATCCGCCTTTACGCTGTGCATAGCGGTAAATAAGTGTTTTGAAGAGTTTATTGACAACTTCTCTTTCTCTAACAAATCCCAAAACATGACGCTTTGAAGCGAGCGTTTCCTTTTTTGCTATGGTAATCATTTTTTCAGCGTAGCGACGTACTTCTCTTGCTCGAACTTTCGTTGTTTTGATTCGTTCGTGCTTCAAAAGGGACGTAACCATATTTCGAATAAGCGCTCGGCGATGGGCTGGTTGAACCCCTAAACGACCATGATGTACTTGATGACGCATTATAGACTCCTAATCTTATTAAACGTTCGCTTCAACGCGAGCGGAAGGAATTGATTTTCCTTTAGCTAAAATGGAATCTACATCCGTCCCGAAAGAAAGACCCATTCCACTTAAAATTTCTTTAATCTCATTTAAAGATTTTCTGCCAAAATTTTTGTACTTCAACATATCAGATTCAGTTTTCCGAACCAGATCCCCAATGGTTTTAATGTTTGCGGTTTTCAAGCAGTTAGCAGAGCGAACCGAAAGCTCTAGTTCCTCAACGCTCTCATTCAACAGTTCTCGAAGACGCTCTTCCTCTTCGCTAACCGAATCATCTTGTTGAATTGGTTCTTCTTCGAAGTTAATAAATATCTGTAAAGAATCTCTTAAAATTTTAGACGCATGAGCCAAAGCGTCCTCAGGGTGAATACGACCATCAGTCCAGATTTCAATAATAAGCTTATCGTAGTCTGTCATCTGACCAATACGAGCTGATTCAACAGAATACTTCACTTGACTTACAGGTGTAAAAACTGAGTCAATTGGAATCACACCTATCGGCTGCCCTTCACGTTTATTACGATCCGAAGGAGCATATCCACGGCCATCAGCTACTTCGATTTCAAGTTCCAAAGCAGCATCGTCTTCAGTTAAAGTCGCCAAGTGGAGCTGCGGATTTAAAATTTCAACATCCGCATCAGTTTGAATATCGGCCGCAACAACGTTCCTTTCACCTCTTACAGAAAGACGCAAAGTTTTTTGACCAGAACTAAAAAGTTTAATTTTCAATTCTTTTAAATTAAGAATAATTTCCGTAGTATCCTCAACAACTCCTGGGACAGATGAATACTCATGAGAAACGCCCTCAAATTTAACGGAAGTTACGGCGGCTCCAGTAATGGATGAAAGCAGAATACGACGTAAAGAATTGCCAACAGATTGCCCATAACCCCTCTCAAAAGGCTCGGCAATAAACTTCCCATAAGTCGGAGTTAATGTTTCCTTTTCGTAATCCAAAAACTTTGGAATCTGCACATTTCCAATTTGCATGACGCCTCCTGCGAAATAGTCCTTATTATGGGACCGAACTTCTCTAAATTATTTTGAATACAATTCGACAATTAGCTGTTCTTGAACCGGCAGAGCAATTTCATCCTTAGTTGGTACTTTTTTGAAAATACCTAATAAAGAGGCCGTATCAACTTCAAGCCATTCTGGAACACCTCTTTTTTTAAGAGTTTCCAATGAGCGTTTAACACCCACATTTTCTTTAAAACTGTCCAAAACAGATATTTTGTCTCCAGCTTTTAAGGTATACGAAGGAATATCGACTTTTTTCCCATTGACTAAGATCATTCCATGACGAACAACTTGGCGTGCTTGGCGACGAGATTCAGCAAATCCAAGACGATAAACAGTGTTATCCAAACGTTGTTCCAATAATTGGAGCAACGTTTCACCAGTCACACCCTTTTTGCGAGAAGCAATCAAAAAATAGCGATGAAACTGTTGTTCCAAAACACCATAAATACGTTTGACTTTTTGTTTTTCCCGAAGCTGAAGACCATATTCCGTATCTTTACGACGTTTTTGGCCATGTTGACCAGGTGCATATCCACGACGTTCGAAAGCACACTTTTCAGTCTCGCAACGAGTTCCTTTTAGATATAACTTCACTCCTTCACGGCGACACATACGGCAAACTGATTGAGCGTTCATTTTATTAATCCTTTATACGCGCCGGCGTTTAGGCGGCCGACAGCCATTATGAGGTACTGGGGTAACATCTTTAATCATCGAAATTTGTAATCCGCTAGTTTGAATAGCACGAATAGCCGCTTCACGACCCGATCCAGGGCCCTTTACATAAACGTCAACGGATTTCATTCCGGAATCGACCGCTTTTTTACCAGCAGTTTCTGCTGCAACTTGAGCTGCAAACGGAGTAGATTTTCTGCTCCCTTTAAAATTCATAGAACCTGCCGAAGACCACGTTATTACATTTCCCTTGGCATCTGTAATCGTCACCAAGGTATTGTTAAAAGTACACTGAATATGAACAACACCGTTTCGCGGGGCTTTCTTGCTTTTTTTTGAACCAGCAACCGACGTTGCCTTTTCATCTTTCACTTCAATTTTCGATTCGACTTTATCAGCCACTCTTTTTCTCCTTAAAATACTTCTCGCTTAAAATTCACAAACATCAACGGTTTAAAATCTATTCTTCCTTTTTACGACCGCTACCCACTGTCTTTTTAGGCCCTTTTCGAGTACGCGAATTCGTCTTGGTTCTCTGGCCACGCACCGGAAGGCCTTTACGATGACGGCTTCCGCGATAAGTTCCAATATCAATTAAACGTTTGATATTCATAGAAATCTCACGACGAAGATCACCTTCTACCTTCAAATTTTCGGAATTAATCGTATTTTGAATCCGGGCAATCTCATCATCTTTCAGATTTTTAACCCGAATATCGGGATTAACGTTAGCTTTGGCCAAAATTTTCTTAGATAAAGCGGGCCCCACTCCATAAATGTAATTAAGCGCCACTTCAACACGCTTTTCTTTTGGTAAATCAATTCCTGCAATACGAGCCATATTTTCTCCTAATTATCCTTGACGCTGTTTATGTTTTGGATTTGTGCAAATAACACGAATAACACGCCGACGGCGAATCACTTTACATTTGTCACAAATTGGCTTAACCGACGACCGAACCTTCATGTTTAAAATCCTTCCTTATTTGAAGCGGTATGTAATACGACCGCGGTTTAAATCATATGGAGAAAGCTCAACTGTCACTCTATCTCCCGGTAGAATTCGGATAAAATTCATCCTCATTTTTCCCGACACATGGGCTAAAACCACATGCTTGTTTTCTAATTCCACCCTAAAACTTGCGTTAGGAAGGGCTTCAATAATCGTACCCTCCACCGAAATCGCTTCTTCCTTTGCCATATGCCTCCCAACCCCTAAATGGGGCCGTGGTCAAATCCGTGTTAAGTTTTCAGGCCCATCTGCCAGTATGGCAATGGTATCTTCAAAATGGGCTGAGAATTTACCATCTTTTGTTACAACTGTCCAGCCATCCTCCAAAACTCTTACATCTTCACTACCCAAATTAATCATAGGCTCTAAAGCCAAGCACATTCCTTCAATAATCCGTGGCCCTTGATGGGGTTTGCCATAATTGGGTACTTGAGGCTCTTCATGCATTGCCTGCCCAATGCCATGTCCAACATAGTCTCTGACAATACTATACCCATAGAATTCAGCATATTTTTGAACCGCATGACCAATATCTGAGATACGATTCCCAGAACGGCACTGTTCAATACCCTTATTCAAAGATTCAAAAGTAACTTCTAAAAGCTTTTTTACTTGTGAATTAACCTTTCCAACCGCAAAGGTTCTGGCCGAATCTCCACAATAACCCTTATAAAATGCACCTATATCAACACCAACAACATCACCTTCTTCAAGTATTCTTTTTCCAGGTATTCCATGAACAACTTCATCATTGACTGATGTGCAAATTGTCGATGGATACCCGTGATACCCGAGGAAAGCTGGTTTACAATCATTTTTAATAAAATAATCATACGCAAACTTGTCTAGCTCCAGTGTACTAACACCGGGCTTCACCCGTTTTTCCAGTTCAGCAAGAGCCTGTCCTACTATTTTTCCACTAACCCGCATCAGCTTTAATTCAGATTCAGATTTGATCGTGATCACTAAACTTTTGCCACTTTTTCCAATGCGTCAAAGACGCGCCCCAAAGCTTCCTTATAGGGCCCTTCACATTGAACACGTTTTAATAAAGCTTTTTTCTCGTAAAATTCAATAAGTGGAGCCGTATCCTTTTGATAAACCGCCAAACGATTCAGAATGGTTTCTGGTCTATCATCCGGTCGTTGGATTAACTCATGACCGCACTTATCACAAATACCATCTTTTTTAGGTTTCATTGTTGCAACATTAAAAGTAGCGCCACAGTTAGTACAGACTCGTCTGCCTGTTAATCGGGTGAGAATTGTTTCCTTACTCACTTCAATTTTAACAACGCCATTTAAATCAATATTCATTCCATGTAGCATTTTATCTAAGCTTTCGGCTTGAGTAACCGTTCTTGGAAAACCATCCAAAATAAACCCGTTCGCCGCATCACTATTTTGAATTCTGTCATGAACTAGTTGAATTACCATTGGATCAGGTACTAGTTCACCTTTTTTCATAAATTCATGTGCTTGCTGGCCCAAAACACTGCCTTCTTTAACAGCCGCTCGAAGCATGTCACCCGTAGAGATTTGAGGAATTCCGTATCGAGTCACTAATTCTGCCGAATAGGTGCCTTTTCCTGCCCCCGGTTCACCAAAAAGAATTATTCTCATTAGAATGCGCTCCGCCCTTTCAAACGACCCTTTTTCATAAAGCCGTCATAGTGGCGCATCAGTAAGTGAGATTCTATTTGCTTCATCGTATCTAGAGCCACTCCGACAATAATCAGGAGTGATGTTCCACCAAACGGAATTGGAATATTTAATTTTCGGGTAACTAAATCTGGAATAACGGCAATAACACAAACTGCTAGGGCGCCCCAAATTGTAATGCGAGTCAAAGTTCTATCTATAAACTCAGCTGTCGGCTGTCCAGGGCGAATTCCCGGTATAAAGCCCCCATATTTTTTCATGTTCTCAGATAAATCCGTTGGATTAAATGCGATTGCAGTATAAAAGTAACAGAAAAAAACAATCAAAAATGAATAGACAACATAATAAATATAAGCGCCAGGCGAAAGATGAGTAGTGATGAAATCTAAAAATCCATAAAACCAACTTTCTTCTGAAACAACAGATTCAAGATAACGGGCAATTTGAGACGGAAAGATTAAAATCGAAGAAGCAAAAATAATGGCAATTACACCCGAATAATCAACTTTCAATGGCAGTTGGGTAGACTGTCCCTTAAAAACTTGGCGGCCGACAACTCGTGTCGCATATTGAACCGGTATTTTCCTAGCCCCTTGTTGCAAGACAACGATAAAAGCGATGGTAGCGAGAGTAAAAATTAAAAAGAAAATAATGGCGAAAAGACTAATTTGACTAATTTTAAAAAGACGGAATGTATTCGCCAATTGGCTCGGAAGCCCAGCGACAATACCAGCAAAAATAATAACCGACATGCCATTTCCAATACCATATTCGCTAATTTGCTCACCAAGCCACATGATAAAAATAGTGCCGGTGGTTAAAGCCAAAACTGTCATGAATTGAAACCCAAAACCCCAGTGATAGATAAAACTTTCGCCAAATGATCGCAACAAGAAAGTCGTACCCGTTCCTTGAATAACACACAAAGCCACCGTCCCAATACGGGTATATTGGGTAATTTTTCTTCTTCCCAATTCACCTTCTTTTGAAAGTTTTTCTAAAGTGGGTATAACAGCTGTTAGTAGCTGTAGAATAATAGACATGCTGATATAGGGCATAACTCCCAAAGCGAAAACGGATGCCTGTTTCAAGGCACCACCCGAGAAAAGATTCATAAATCCAAGAACGCCACCAGTTTGACTTTTGAAATAATTTGCCAAAGCAGCGACATTAACACCTGGAATCGGAATATGAATCCCAATGCGATAAACTAAAAGGATCGCAAAAGTAAAAAGAACCCTGTTTTTAAGTTCTGGAACTCTAAAAATATTAGTGAAGGCCGAAAACACTTACAAAACCTCCGTCGTTCCGCCAGCCGCTTTAATTTTTTCCGCGGCAGAAACACTGAAGGCATGCGCCTTAACTATTAACTTGGTTTTTAATTCACCATTACCCAAAATCTTAATCGGATCCCCGCCGCCAACAAAACCCTTTTTCTTTAATTCTATCGGAGTTACTACGGCGCCATTTTCAAAAACTGAAAGTTGTTCCAAATTAACAACGTCAAATACAATTTTTCCAATACTTTTAAAACCACGAATAGGAAGTTTTCGGTAGATTGGAGTTTGACCGCCCTCAAAACCTAAACGAACTCCCCCGCCTGTGCGCGAATTTTGACCTTTATGACCACGGGTTGAGGTTTTCCCATGACCCGAACCAGGGCCCTTTCCTACGATCTTGCGACGTTTAACTGCACCGCGCGCAGGCTTCAATTCAGAGATTTTCATTGGATCAACCCTTATTTTTAATTTCGATTAAGTAACCGATTTTTTCAAGCATGCCCCGGACAATTGGCGTATCCGGCTTTACTACAGTTTGACGAATTTTCTTTAAACCTAACGCTTCCGCAATTTTAACGTGCTTCGGAAGACGTCCATTTAAACTTTTGATCAATTGGATTTTTAATTCGCTCATGATTTAGAAGCTCCCGTAAAGCTTTCAACCGGTTTCCCACGTAATGCCGCCACAACTTCAGGCGACCGAACATCCTTTAACCCTTTTAAAGTGGCTTGGACCACGTTAAAAATATTGTCCGAACGAATCGATTTAGTCAAAACATCATGAATTCCCGCCAACTCACAAACCGCGCGCACTCCACCTCCAGCAATAATACCAGTCCCCGGCGCAGCCGGTCTGAGCATGACTCGCGACGCCTTAAAGACACCAACCACTTCGTGATAAAGAGTCGTACCCTTCATAGAAACTAATATCAAGTTTTTCTTGGCATCTTCAACAGATTTGCGAATGGCATCAGGGACTTCACTGGCTTTTCCCGTCCCAATGCCAACATGTCCATGTCCGTCGCCAACTACTACTAAAACAGAAAAACTGAATCGACGTCCGCCTTTTACAACTTTAGCGACACGGTTTATATGAACAACTTTTTCTTTTAAATCAAACTTCGATGCATCAATGCGAGCCATAATTTTCCTTCTTTTTAAAATTCCAGGCCGTTTTGACGGGCCGCTTCGGCCAAGGCCTTAATTCGGCCATGGAAAATATAACCACCCCGGTCAAAAACAACCCGGATTACCGACTTTTCTTTTGCTAACTTAGCGATCTGTTCGCCAACTGCTTTAGCCGCTTCAACATTTCCACCAAATTTCAATTTAGCCCGGAGATTTTGATCAAAGCTGGCTGCCGCTACCAAGGTAACACCTTTAGTGTCATCAACAATTTGAGCTGTAATATTCTTCGCGCCACGATGAACAACTAAACGCGGCCTTTCAGAAGTACCAGAAACCTTTTTACGAATTCGGTCATGACGACGAACACGTTTAATATTTTGATGTTGCAACGGCATTTGAAACTCCTAATCCTTATTTTCCACCGGCTTTACCAGTGGCGCCCGTCTTACCTACCTTCTTGCGAACATATTCGCCTTGATAGCGAATACCCGTTCCTTTGTAAACTTCCGGAGGCTTGACTCGGCGTATTTTTGCCGCAGTTTCACCCACCAAATATTTATCCGTTCCCTTAACTGTTAAAAGAGTTTGCTTTTCAATATCAACTGCTATTCCCTTAGGTAACTCAATTACAACAGGATGACTAAAGCCCAAAGACATACTCAGTTTGCCTTTATCCATCGCCGCACGATAACCAACCCCTTGAATTTCCAATTTCTTTTCAAAACCAGTAGTTACACCCTGAAGCATATTTTTAACTAAAGCATGCGTTAAACCGTGGTTGGCATTCATCGTTTTAGCAGCTACATCCGAGTTTTCAATAGGTATTACGAAGAGACTCTTGTCCTTCAAATCAACTTTTAATCCTCTCATCAATTGATGACTCAAGGACCCCTTCGGACCTTCAATTGTGATCCGAACGCCTTCTGTTTTAATCTTAACCCCTTGGGGTATTTCTATTGGTTTTTTGGCCATTCGCGCCATAACATCTCCCTTAAATCCTCAATACAAAATTTTAGTGCACCAAACAAAGAACTTCGCCACCGATTCCCTGCTGACGAGCTTGTTGATCTGTCAAGATTCCTTTTGAAGTAGAAAGAATCGCGATTCCCAAACCGCCAATAACTTTAGGAACACGCGTTTTGCCAGAATAAACTCGACGTCCCGATCGGCTCACTCGACTAATATTGGAAATAACTCTTTCCTTTTTTTCTCCATATTTCATAGAAATACGAATCCAAGTTGGGCGCCCCTTATCTTCAATCACTTTATAATTCTTGATAAATCCTTCTTCAGAAAGGATACGAGCAATTTCCAATTTCAGCTTTGAAAAGGGAATATCAACCTTTTCTTTATAAACGTGATTCGCATTTCGAATCCGAGTTAACATGTCAGCAATTGGGTCCGTCATCGACATAATTTCATTCTCCTTGAATACTTACCAGCTGGCTTTAACAACGCCAGGAATTTTACCTTCGCCCGCAAGGCCCCTAAAACAGATACGACACATTCCAAAACGTCTCAAAAAGGCACGGGGCCGACCACATAAATTACAGCGGTTATAAGCCCGAACCTTAAACTTTGGCTTTAACTTTTGTTTATTCACTAAACATTTTTTGGCCATGAAATCTCCTAGTTTCTAAAAGGCATGCCGAGCAACTTCAACAATTCCTTGGCTTGCTCATCATTTTTAGCCGACGTGGTAAAAGTAATATCCATACCATGAATGGATTGAACACTCTCAAAATTGATCTCTGGAAAAATGATCTGTTCCTTCAGCCCTAAAGTATAATTTCCACGACCGTCGAAAGAACGAGTCGGTACACCGCGAAAATCACGAACACGGGGAAAAGTAATCATAAAAAGGCGTTCCATAAACTGAAACATCCGATCGCCACGCAAAGTAACTTTTGCTCCTAATGGTTGATTCGCACGAAGCTTAAAGTTCGAAATAGCTTTTTTTGATCGCGTTATGGCGGGCTTTTGGCCGCTAATAGCTGTAAGCTCGTCCACCGCCATATCTAGCAGCTTAATGTTGTTTTCCGAAGCTGCCTTACCAACACAAACGTTAATAACAATCTTTTCAACTTTCGGAACCTGCATAATATTTTTTATTTCGAACCTTTTCATCAGAGCAGGAACAATCTCTTTTGAATATTTTTCTTTTAAAATCGTATTCGTCATCTCACTTTTCCTTATCCAATATTTCGCCACATTTTTTACAAATTCGAGTCTTTTGTCCGCTCGCCAAAAGTTTATGAGAAATGCGGGTAGCTTTGTTGCACTTTGCGCAAATTACCTGCAAATTGGAAATATGAATCGGCGATTCTTTTTGCACAATTCCACCCTGCGGCAACTCTTGGCTAGGACGAGTGTGCCGCTTAACCATATTAATCTTTTCAACAAGAGCCTTTTCAGTCTTAGTAAAAAGACGGATTACCCGCCCCTTTTTTCCTCTATCTTTTCCAGCTAAAATGATAACCGTGTCTTCGCGATGAACATGCATGACTTACAAAACCTCCGGAGCCAACGATATAATTTTCATAAAATGCTCTCTCAATTCACGAGTTACTGGTCCAAAAATACGAGTTCCGCGTGGATTCATCTGATCATTGATAATAACCGCTGCATTTTCGTCAAACCGCACAGTTGAACCATCCGGACGAGTTAAAACTCTTCGTTGCCGAACAACAACAGCCCGAACAACTTCACTTTTCTTCACGCCAGCGCCTGGAATCGCCTCTTTTACAGCCGCGACAATAACATCGCCAATACCAGCATAACGACGTCTTGTTCCGCCCAAAACGTGGATACACATAATTCTAGTCGCCCCACTATTATCAGCTACATTTAACATCGTCTGAGGCATGATCATAATTTAGCCTCCTCAATTTCGATGGCTTTTTTAAGAATCTTGACTAAACGCCAATGCTTGTCCGCACTAATTGGCCGTGTTTCAGCAACCAAAACTACATCGCCTTTTTTGGTCTCGTTTTTTGGATCATGAATTTTAAATTTGCTGCGTTTGCGAATCAGCTTATGGTAAAGGGGATGTTTTACCAAACGCTCAATAGACACAACTGCAGTTTTATCCATCTTTCGGCTTAAAACAACCGCGGTTTTCACCCGGGAAGCCGGTCTCTTATTTTCCGATGACATCAATTAAATCTCCTCACGAGGCCTTTGAGCCTTTTTCTTTTTCACGAAGAATAGTCTTTAAACGAGCCACATGTCGTCGAGCCTCACGAATCTTCATGGGATTTTCCAATTGCTTGGTCGACAACTGAATTTTCAAATTAAAAAGTTCTTCTTCTTTAGAAATCAATTGCTGCTTAAGTTGCTCAATATTCATTTCACGGACTTCCTTGGACTTCATGAAACTCCTCCCATTTGGGCGCGAGACATATACTTTGTTTTAACCGGCAACTTATGGGACGCCAATTGAAAAGCTTCTTTTGCCACAGTTTCAGGACAACCACTCAACTCAAACAAAATACGGCCGGGCTTAACCACGGCCGCCCAATGGTCCGGAGCTCCCTTACCACCACCCATACGAACTTCGGCTGGTTTTCTAGTAATCGGCTTGTCAGGAAAGATTCGAACCCATAATTTACCAACGCGCTTCATATGACGATTAATAGCGACTCGAGCCGCTTCAATCTGGCGATCCGTAACGTAAGCCGCATCCTGAGACTTCAAAGCATATTCGCCAAAGGCAAAAGTAGCTCCGTTTTTGGTCTGACCGCGCATACGGCCCTTCATCGTTTTGCGATATTTAACTCTTTTTGGCATTAACATAATTTATCCTTCAATGAATCTTAAGCTTTTGCGGTTTTAGTCTCAGGAAATTTTCTTTCCCGAGGCGCCGGCTTCGGCTTAGCGACTACTACTTCTTCTTGTTTATCTTTAGAACCAAATATCTCACGTTTGAAAACCCAGCATTTAACCCCGATTTTCCCATAAGTCGTATTGGCTTCAGAAAATCCATAATCAATCTCAGCACGCAAAGTGTGAAGAGGAACCCGCCCTTCTCGGTACCATTCGGTACGGGCAATTTCAGATCCAGCCAAGCGACCCGAACACATGATTTTAATACCCTTTGCTCCGCCATCAAGCGCGCTTTGAATCGCCTTTTTCATTGCCCGTCGAAAAGCAACACGTTTTTCTAATTGGCCACAGACACCTTCTGCAATTAGTTGAGCATTAGTCTCAGGATGTTTTTCTTCGTTAATGTTGATTCGTATTTCTTTTTTGGTGAACTGACGGAGCTCCTCTTTTAACTTGTCAACTTCAGAGCCTTTCTTACCAATAACAATCCCTGGTCTAGAAGCAAAGATATCAACTTCAACCGTCTCGCCCTTACGCTTCAAAACCACCTTTGCGACGCCTGCATGTTTTAGTTTCAATTTAACAAACTTACGTATTTTTATATCTTCCAATAAAGCAATACGCAACATCACAACGGCAATGTTCTCCACTACTGATTCATCATATTGCTCACCGACCACAGGTAACTCAAGCGCGGGCGGGGCTTCGACGTGCGCGTGCGCGTGTTCTTCAACCAGGATCTCGGTGCGAGAGCGCATCTGCGCAATCAGCACCTCACCGCCCTCGGTGATGGTGCGAACCGGAACGGCAAACCTGTAGCCGCGTCCGGGCAGCGTGACGATGTAACGCTCTCCCTCCTGAGAATCTCCGAGCGCCTTGCGCAGCTTGAAGATGTGTTGGCTCAGGTTGGCTTCCTCGACAAACGAGTCGGGCCACACCGCGTTCAGCAATTCCTCTTTCGTGACGACTTCCCGTCCGCGTCGCACCAGCACCAGCAGGGTCTCAAATGTCTTCGGAGGAACCGCGATAGGCTCGCCGTCGCGGAGGAGAAGCTGTTTGTCCGGGTCCATGCGAAATGGACCGAACTCGTAGACGACCTTGGGATCGGCGCTCATCGCAGGCGGAGGGATACGTTTACGAGCCGAAGCAGTAACGTACAGGGTAATTTACCACGCCCCCGGCCGACGCCCGGGCGAATTGACGCCGGCAACTCTTCGTCTCTAAGTTACTGATTCCGGGATGACAAACGATCCATTCAGATTTGTTGAGAAACATTAACGCCTTCGTTAAGGACGTTTTGCTGCCGGCGCGGGCAGGATGCAGTCATTCGACGCCGTTCGACAGGCGGCGAATCCGGAGCGAAGCGATGGCGGTGAGAACGAACAAAGATCACGATCGAAACCGAAGGTCTTTTGGTGGCACGCCAGGCACGAACGGTCGTGGCCTGGTGTGCCGGCTGTCAGGCCGAGGTAGAGGTGATGCTTCTGGAA
>CAWKIY010000173.1:0-20158 GCA_963849245.1 candidate division FCPU426 bacterium
TCGCCCCGACTCCCCAGTTGCGCATGCTCACCGAGGCTCGCCTGTCACGACGTACTTCACGTCGGTGTAGGCCGCGCCGAGCTTAAGATTGCCCACCAGGTAGTCAAGTCCGAAGCTCGACGAATTGCCAGTACCGACCGACCCCGCTACGTTGCCGATCAGATGGCGCCGACCGTCAATCAACCCAGCGACGGGCTCAGGTATTTGACCGTATTGGCGATCGCCGTGCCCTCGCTGCGATCCCAGTCCAGTTCGCCCGTCTGGTTGTTCGGAATGCCGAGATGCTGAAACGGACCCGCCGGAAAGCCGAAGAAGAACCCGCCATCGTCGGCCGTATCGATACCCGATGCCCACAGCGACATCGCCATGAAGTTGTACCGTTCCTGACGCCTTTCCTACCGACGGATTCCTTCCTCAAAGGTTTGGGAGTGGGTATTTCGGGATCTTGGGCTTGGAACGTGAACTGGAATACCAACGCCTATCCCAATTATTTTATCACTTCGCTGGGCCAAAGCCAGTTTTTCGCCTACCGCACCGGTGTGGCGCCTCAAGGAGATTTTTATCACGTTTCACCCCAGTTTTACTTCTATAACGGTCCCTTTGGACTGCTGGGTGAGTATGTGAGTTCAACCCAAGACGTGGGAACCAGCACTAAAACCGCGGTGAATCTGAATAATCAGGCCTATCTCCTGGAAGCTTCTTGGGTCATCGGCGGAAAAGCTTCATATCAGGGAGCGACTCCGGATACGAATTTGGATCTTTCCAAGGGCCATTGGGGCGCGTTGGAAATCGCCGCCCGGGTTCATCAAGCGACGATTGACCCGAACGCCTTTAACTCCAAAGAAGCTTCGGATTTGGCGGCGACGAACTCGGCCCAGCAGGCCACGGCTTATGGTTTTGGCGTGAACTGGGTTTTCGATCCGCATTTCAAGCTGGTGTTTGATTGGGAAGAAACCGATTTCGTCGAAGGGACTCAAGTGAAGCCGACAGTGACGGGTACGGTTTTGGATCTTCATCCCGAGGATGTCTTCACGATTCGGGCGCAGGCTAACATTTAAGGAAATTTGGAATCAGGAGAAATATTATGAAAACCCTTCAACGTTTCACGATGATTCTCCTGTTGACCGCGATGGGAAGCGCCTGGGCTAACGCCCAAGGCGCCGCCCCGGCGGCTTCAGGACAAATTACGCTTCTTAACGTGTCGTACGATCCGACCCGGGAGCTTTACGAGGAATATGACAAGGCTTTCGCGAAGCATTGGAAAGAGGAAGCCGGTCAGGATTTGACAGTGAACGTCTCCAACGGCGGATCGGGTAAGCAAGCCCGGTCTGTGATTGATGGATTGGAAGCGGATGTGGCCACACTGGGATTGGCGGGAGACGTGGACGCTATCGCGGCGAAGGCTCAGCTTTTACCCGCGACCTGGCAGACGCGTTTGCCGGAGAACAGCGCTCCTTACACCTCGACCATTGTGCTTTTGGTGCGGAAAGGGAATCCCAAGAACATTAAGGATTGGGATGACCTGGTGAAGCCGGGTGTTTCAGTCATTACGGCGAACCCCAAGACCGGCGGGGGAGCCCGTTGGAATTTCCTGGCGGCTTATGGCTATGCCTTGAAGAAATATGGTTCGGAGGCAAAGGCCAAGGAATTCGCGGCGGCTCTTTATAAGAACGTGACCGTTTTGGATTCGGGCGCCCGCGGTTCCACCACCACTTTTGTGGAGCGGGGTATCGGAGATGTTCTCATCTCCTGGGAAAATGAGGCTTTTTTAGCCATCAACCAATTGGGGAAAGACCAATTTGAGATCGTGGTGCCGTCGATCAGCATTTTGGCCGAGCCGACCGTGGCCTGGGTGGATAAAAACACTGAGAAGCACGGAACCACGAAGGTGGCGCAAGCTTACCTGAAGTACCTCTACTCGGAAGAGGGGCAGGAAATTATCGCCCATAACTATTACCGGCCCCGGTCAAAAGCGGTAGCGGCCAAGTACGCGAGCCAATTCCCAAAGATCAAGCTTTTCACGATCGATAAGGTTTTTGGCGGATGGAAAAAGGCCCAACCCGAATATTTCGGCGACGGCGGGGTGTTTGACCAGATTTATCAGGTTAAATAAAAAATCATAGGCTATTTAGCGCCAAGGCACCAAGACACCAAGAAAGTTAAAACGAGAAAAGTAGTTTGGGTTAACGAAAAGAAATTTAAATCTTTACTTGGTGCCTTGGTGTCTTGGTGGTGAAACTGGTTTAGTTTTCTTTGTTTTGATTTTGCGGCTGGATCAAATTTTATCGGATGCGGGGGGCGGGACGGCCGTCTTTCTTCTCGCGTCCAGCGCGGGAAACGGAACAGGGCCGTGCTCCCGCGCTTTTTTTATTCTCTGAGGGAATTGAAATGGAACTGATCTTTAACGAGAACAGCCGCCCTTTTAACGGGGCGGAGGGAAGTACCATGAGGATCATTGAGAAAATTCCGATTTTTCACCGGTTGGGCCTGCATTTGAGGGCTGGAGCCGAGTTGACCCGGCTTGCCAACCGCTTTAAAAGCGACATTCGGGTTTCCAACGGGGTCCGAGCCGTGAACGCGAAAAGCCTGCTCGACCTGTTAACGATGGGCGCGATTTATGGTACGGTACTCGAGTTTTCCGCTGAGGGCGAGGACGCCCCGCTGGCCATTCAGGCCATTCGGGAATTGATTTATGGATGGAAAGAAGAGAATGGGAAAGTATAAAAAAACCGGTATCTTGCCTGGCTTCGGCCTGACGATGGGCTTTACCTTGGTGTATTTAAGCCTGATTGTCCTGATTCCTCTGGCAGCCCTGGTTTTAAAATCCATGACTCTCACCTGGGCCCAGTTTGTCCAGGAAGTCACCTCACCCCGCGTCATGGCCTCCTATAAGTTGACCTTCGGAGCTTCTTTGGTTGGCGCGGTCGTCAATTCCATTTTTGGCGCCATCGTCGCTTGGGTGCTGGTGCGTTATTCCTTTCCGGGCAAACGCCTGGTGGACGCTTTGGTGGATCTGCCTTTCGCCCTTCCAACAGCGGTCGCGGGCATCACCTTGACCGCTATTTACGCCCCGAACGGGCCCATTGGAGCTTTCTTGAAACCCTTGGGGATTCAAGTGGCTTATACCCCCTTGGGAATTGTCTTAGCTCTTACTTTCATCGGCCTGCCTTTTGTGGTGCGCACTCTTCAGCCGGTTTTGGAATCTTTTGACCCCGAATTGGAAAAGGCGGCAGTTAGTTTGGGAGCCAGCCGTTGGACCACCATCCGCCGGGTCATCTTGCCGTCTTTGGTTCCGGCTTGGATTACCGGATTTTCCCTGGCTTTCGCCCGGGCGGTCGGGGAGTACGGTTCGGTGGTGTTTATCGCCGGGAATATGCCCATGAAAACCGAGATTACGCCCCTTCTGATTATTACCAAGCTGGAACAATACGACTATGCCGGAGCGACCTCTATCGGAGTCGTGATGCTGGTGATTTCGTTTACGCTTTTGTTGGTGATTAATTGGCTGCAAGCGAAGGCCGGTCAATACCGGGTGATTCATTGAACTGGAAAAACATGAAAACATTATTTACCACCAAGGCACCAAGACACCAAGGGAATAGAAAGACAAAAAAAGATTGGTTTAATAAAAGAAATCTTAAATCTTTCTTGGTGTCTTGGTGCCTTGGTGGTGAAAAAATAAGTTTGGTGTTGAATGCGCAGGTTTTTCCCCATGACTAAAGAAACGCTCATCATTAGTTCTAAAGGCGCGAGGTCCAGCGACCCGGCACGGTCTTTGACGGAACCGCCGTGGGTTCGTTTCGTACTGATCACAATCGCGCTCTTATTTATTGGTTTGTTCTTGGTGGTGCCCCTGATGGAAGTGTTCGTTTCGGCCTTGAACAAAGGGATTCAACTCTATCTCACGGCGATCGTGGAACCGGCGGCGCTTTCGGCGATTAAGCTTACTCTTTTAACCGCGGTCATTTCGGTTTTGCTCAATACCTTATTTGGATTGGCGTCGGCCTGGGCTATTACGAAGTTTAATTTTTGGGGAAAGAATCTTTTAATTACCCTAATCGACGTGCCGTTCAGCGTTTCGCCGGTAATCGCCGGCCTCATATTCGTTCTGCTCTTTGGACTTCAAGGTTTGCTGGGGCCTTGGATGAGCGCCCACAACATCCACATCATCTTCGCGGTGCCGGGAATTGTGTTGGCGACCGTTTTCGTGACCTTTCCTTTTGTGTCCCGGGAACTCATTCCTTTAATGCAGGAGCAGGGAAACGATGAAGAGGAAGCGGCCCTGGTGCTGGGCGCTTCCGGCTGGCAGATCTTTTGGAAGGTCACCCTGCCTAATATCCAATGGGGCCTTCTCTATGGAGTGATTCTTTGCAACGCCCGGGCGATGGGCGAGTTCGGCGCGGTTTCGGTGGTTTCGGGCCATATCCGGGGATTGACCAACACCCTGCCCCTGCATGTGGAGATTCTTTATAACGAATATAATTTCACCGCGTCTTTCGCGGTGGCGTCCCTTTTGACTTTTCTGGCGGTCATTACCTTAATCGCCAAAAGTCTGGTCGCGGCGAGATATGAGAAGCAAAAAGAAGTACTCCCCATGAATCTGGAAAGCGAGATGGACTCATGAGTATTGAAGTTCGAAAAATTAATAAGACCTATAACAACTTTAAGGCGGTTCAGGATATCAGCCTGAAACTGGAAACAGGTTCCCTGGTGGCCCTGCTGGGCCCCTCGGGATCGGGGAAGAGCACTCTGCTCCGCATGATCGCGGGGTTGGAAATTCCTGATTCGGGCGAGATTCACCTCACCGGAAAAGAAGCCACCTATG
Source organism: candidate division FCPU426 bacterium (assembly GCA_963849245.1). GTDB lineage: Bacteria > Oederibacteriota > Muellerivitia > Muellerivitales > Muellerivitaceae > CAWKIY01. The sequence goes on from CAWKIY010000173.1 coordinate 4,826, forward strand.
CCTCCGCCAAAGAACGAAATGTCGGGTTCGTTTTTCAGCATTACGCCCTTTTCAAACACATGACGGTTTTTGAGAATATCGCTTTTGGTTTAAGAGTGCGTAAACAGGCGGAAAAGGAAATTCAAGCGCGGGTTTATGAACTGTTGAACCTGATCCAAATGACGGGATATGAAAAACGCTATCCCTCCCAGCTTTCGGGCGGACAGCGCCAAAGGGTGGCGGTGGCCCGGGCCCTGGCACCCCGGCCTGAGGTGCTTTTGCTGGATGAGCCTTTCGGCGCTTTGGACGCCAAGGTGCGGCAGGAGTTGCGGGACTGGATTTTGAAACTGCACGAGGAAAGCCATGTCACCACTCTCTTCGTGACCCACGACCAACAGGAAGCGCTCGAGGTGGCCAGCCGGATTCTCATCATGAACCAGGGGAAAATTGAGCAGGACGGAACTCCAATTGAGATTTTTGACCATCCGGCCTCCCATTTCATCGCCCAATTCGTGGGTGAAACCAACTACATCGACACCGAAGTGGCGGAAAAAGGCCTGGCGGTTTGGGGTCCTTTCCGGTTTTCCATCGCCCCGGGTTTCAAGACAGGCCAGAAGGTGCGGATTTATTTCCGTCCCCATGACGTTTATATGACCGCGCAGTTTGAGACCCTGCAGGTCAAAGCCCGTATCAGTAAGTCCCGTTTCAAGGGGACGGTGATCGAATATCTTCTGGATATCGGCGAGGATCGGAGTATTTCCGCCCAGGTTCCCAAGGGGGTCGCCTTGGCCAGCGGGTTTGAGGACGGCCAGGAAGTTTATGCCGCCATCACCGCCTTTCACGTTTTTCCTCTTTAAAAAGAGAACAAAAACCAATTTTCACCACCAAGGCACCAAGACACCAAGTAAGGCAAAATAGAATGCTTTTTAAAATTGAAAGATTTTCTTGATGACTTGGTGGTGAAACAGCTTTGTTTTCATTATTTTGAATAGTTTATGCTGTTGAGGAAAATCCTGAAAAAGTGTAATTTGGGGCCCCTGGATTTTGAAAAAAGCCTTCATTTCAGACGAATTAAAGGATTTAAGAACAGCCCCATGGCCTCGGTTACGGAATCAAAAACCTTATCTCACTTAAAACAGCTGGAAGCGGAAAGTATCTTTATTATCCGTGAGGTGGTGGCGGAGTTTAAAAACCCGGTCATGCTTTATTCGGTGGGTAAAGACTCCAGCGTGATGGTGCGCCTGGCCCAAAAGGCGTTCGCGCCTGGTAAAATCCCTTTTCCCTTACTGCATGTGGATACGAGCTACAAATTCCCGGAAATGTACGAGTTTCGGGATAAGTTCATCGCTGATATTGGTGCCAAGCTGATTGTGGAACGCAACGAAGACGCCATTGCCGCCGGTTCGAGTCCCTTTAAATACGGTGTTCAGAAGTGCTGCGGCCTTTTAAAGACCCAGGGATTATTGGATGCCCTCGGTAAGTACGGTTATGACGCCGCTTTCGGCGGGGCGAGACGGGAAGAAGAGAAGTCCCGGGCCAAGGAACGGGTTTACTCCTTTAGAGACTCTTTTGGCCAATGGGACCCGAAGAACCAGAGGCCGGAGTTGTGGGACCTTTATAACTCCAAGGTGAACGAAGGGGAGTCTATTCGAGTATTTCCCTTATCAAACTGGACTGAACTGGATATTTGGCTCTATATCGAGATGGAAAAGATTCCGGTGGTTCCCATTTATTTCACGCATACACGCAAAATCATCAAGCGCAACAGCCTTCTCATTCCATGGGTTTCCCATATTCCGGTGCTGCCGGGAGACGAAATAAAAGATATGCGAGTCCGCTTCCGTTCACTGGGCTGTATGTCCTGTACTGGCGCGGTGCAGTCCGATAAAGAAGTAACCGACTTGAGGGGTATTATTGAGGATTTGATCGGTACCCGCAAAAGCGAGAGGGAAAACCGAATCATCGACCACGGCTCCGACAGTTCAATGGAACAAAAGAAAAAAGAAGGTTATTTCTAAAACACGGGTAAGTGTTAACAAAAGGAGACTTCACCACCAAGACACCAAGTTTAAAATGGAAAAAAATAATATTAATCCAGCACTAGATAAGATCGCGCGGGAAATAGTTGATGCCGCTTATCAGGTTCATTTCAAGTTGGAAGTTGGGACCTGGCTTGTTGGAACAAATTTATGAAACGTGTTTGGTCAAGGAATTAACCAAGAAAAACCTTAAGATTTTAAGACAAGTGCCTGTTCCGGTTATTTATGATGGGGGATGAATTGGAGTTGGGTTTCAGGTTGGATTTATTGGTTGAAGACTCAATCGTTGTTGAGTTGAAAGCTGTTGAATCTCTTTTGCCGGTACATCTAGCTCAAGTTTCAACCTATTTAAAATCATCAGATAAGAGGTTAGGGTTGTTGATCAATTTCAATGTTCCGCTCATTCGTCGCGGAATTAAAAGAATCGCTTTATGAAAAATGTTTGCTTGGTGCCTTGGTGGTGAAAATTTGATTTTGAGGTTTAAATGACTCTAACCGCTAAAACCTTACTCGACTACGAGCGCATGGATATGCTCCGCTTTACCACCGCCGGTTCGGTGGATGACGGCAAGTCCACCCTCATTGGCCGGCTCTTGTATGATTCCAAAGGCGTGTTTGAGGATCAACTCGACGCCATCCGCAAGACGACCCAGAAAAAGGGCGGAGACGACATCGATTTCTCTTTAATCACGGATGGTCTTTCGGCGGAACGGGAACAGGGCATCACGATTGACGTGGCTTACCGCTATTTTGCCACGGCCCGCCGCAAATTTATCATCGCGGACACCCCGGGTCACGAACAGTACACCCGCAACATGGTGACGGGAGCTTCGACCGCGGATTTGGCGATTGTGCTTATCGACGCGCGCAACGGGGTGATGGTTCAATCGAAGCGCCACGGTTACATAGCGAAACTTCTGGGCATCCCTCATATAGTTGTAGCGGTTAATAAAATGGATCTGGTGGATTACAAAGAAGAAGTGTTTGAAAAGATCAAAAAAGACTACGAAGCCTTCTTCAACCTTTTATCCGAGCAGGAACCGGGCCGGCCTTCGGCTAAAGATTTAACTTTTATTCCTATTTCCGCTCTCAAGGGCGACAACGTGACGGTTAAAAGCGCGAACACTCCCTGGTACAAAGGCAATTCTCTTTTGGAACATTTGGAAACCATTGAGATTTCCAAAGACCGCAATATGGAAGACTTCCGGTTCCCGGTTCAATTGGTGCTCCGTCCCAATCTGGATTACCGCGGTTTTTCCGGCAAAGTCGTTTCGGGCGTGGCTAAAAAGGGCGAGAAGGTTGTGGTGCTGCCTTCGGGCGTGACTTCTAAGATCAAGGCGATTGATGTTTATGAAGGGGAAGTGGCTGAAGCCTTTCCGCCCATGTGTGTATCCATTCGTCTGGAAGATGAGGTGGATATTTCCCGGGGAGATATGATCGCTTATCCCGGTAACGAGCCGAAATGCGCCAATCAATTCCAGGCCAATATCTGCTGGATGGTGAAAGAACCCTTGGCGCTCAAGAAAAAATATATTCTGAAGCTCGCTACCGGCGAGGTTAAAGCCATGGTCGGCATTATTCACTGGGTTCGGGATATGAAGACGCTGGAAAAGAACGGCGCCCCAGAGTTGAGTCTGAACGACATCGCCCGGGTGGAACTGCGGACACTTAAACCCATTTGTTTTGACTCCTATGCCCGTAACCGGGCCACCGGCAGTTTTATCCTGATTGATGAGCTGACCAACAGCACTGTCGCCGCTGGAATGATTGTTGAGTAGCGCCCGTTGAGGCAGCCCGCTCAAAAGTCCAAAAAACCTTCTTCTGAAAGCCACAAATTTTCTCTTTCGCATTTCAATTGGTTGTTGGGTCTTATCGCGGCCTCCGCTTTTTTGTTATGGGTGCCGGACCTGGTGATTTTAATTCAAAGACTGGTGTCACCTTTTCAGGTCAATCAGGGAGAAGCGATTAATGTGGAATTCGCCCGTATTTTGTTGAGGGGCGAGCCGCTTTACCATGATCCGGCTCAGGCGCCCCATCTCTTTTCGGTTTATCCTCCCTTATTTGGGTTGCTTCAAAATTTATTATCGTTGGGGCTGAAAGGACTTTGGCTTCCAGGAAGACTGCTGGCTTTCAGCGGTTACTTGGGCTGTGCCGCGGGGTTGGCGGTTTGGGGCTGGTGCCGGTGGGGAAAAGCTCCCACTTTGGCTTTGGTTTCTCTTTTTTTACTTTCGCCTACCTGGGCTTCCTGGGGCTCGATGGTTCGGCCGGATACCTTCATGATTTTTTTGGAGTTCACGGCGTTTCTTCTTTTAGCGCGGGTAAGTGAAATTGAGGCGGAAAATAAAAAAGCTCCGGCGCGGCTTTTGGTATCCGCGGGAATCCTGATGGCTTCGGCGTTTTTGATCAAACAAAATGCCATTCTTTTAATCGGCGCTTATGGTTTTTATTGTCTGCTCGAACGCCGATGGAAGAACTTGGGCCTTTTTTACATTTGGGCGCTTTTGCCGCCGCTGGCGGTTTCGGCAGCGCTTCAAATAATGACCCAGGGATGGTATTTAAAATATACCGCGCGCTGGGTGTCTTTTGGTTTTGATCCGTCTTTTTTGATTTATTACTTAGAAAAAGCTTTCCTGCCCGAGTGCGGATGGCTGGTCGCGGCTGTTTTAATCTGCTGGTGGAAAGGACAAAACTCAGTATGGAGCAAGTGCGCCCTGATCTTTTCATTTTTGTGGGTTGTGGGTTTGGGAAGGGAAACCAGTGCCGAAAATTATTATCTGGAATTTTTTATCTTCGGAATTTATTTTTTTGGAGAGGGATTGTCTCTCTCCGCCGGGGGACTTTCCAAATCAAAAGGTTGGGCATTACCCTTGGCTTTAGTGGGTTGTTTAGTGCTGGGCCTTTTCTTTCTCAATTTAAAGTCTTGGCCTTTAGCCCCGGCTCAGGATGTTCAGGATATGAAGCGTTCTGTTTTAGCTATTTATCAAGGTCCAGGGGAACATTTGGCTCTTGATCTTGACTTGCCTTTGATGGCCGGGAAACGTCTTTGGGTTCAACCACTGGAATACACCCTTATGGTGAAAAAGGGAACATGGAGCGCCGAGCCGCTCATGGGTGAAATCCAGGCTAAAAAATACGCGACAATCGAGCTTTATGATTTACCCGCGCAAACCCTTTTGCCGCATTCGGTCGTGGAAGAGATTCAAAAGAACTATCATGCGGGAATCCGGAAATATGGACGGCTTTGGTACTTTCCTAATTAAAGCCTGGGGATAGTTGACGCTAGGGGTATTTTTGCAGTTAAAATCCATATAGAATCTATGTCCGTAAGGGGTTTTGGTTGAAAAGGTTGATTTTCCAACACACCAATTAATTGAGGTCTTATGTCAACCGCGCTTGTCATTCATGGACACTTCTACCAGCCGCCCCGGGAAAATCCCTGGACAGGCGTTATCGACGATCAGCCCAGCGCCCAGCCTTTTCCCAATTGGAATGACCGGGTTTATTACGAATGCTACCGCCCCAACGCCTTCGCCCGGGTTTTCGACCTGAAAAGCGGGCGCATTGAAAGTATTATCAATAACTACGAATTTATTAACTTCAACTTTGGCCCCACCCTTTTGTCCTGGATGCAGGTTTATCACCCCGGCACCTACCAGCGGATTTTGGAAGCGGATAAGCAAAGCGTTAAAAAGAACAACGGCCATGGCAACGCCATCGCCCAGGGTTATAACCACATCATTCTTCCGCTCTGTAACGACGCTGACCGCCTGACCCAGGTGCGGTGGGGCATCGCGGATTTCAAGCACCGTTTTAACCGGGAGCCCGAGTCCATGTGGCTACCCGAGACGGCTTGCAACGACGCGACACTTTCGATTCTTATCGAAGAAAACATGAAATATTTGATTCTTTCCCCGGAACAAGCGGAAAGAGTCAGGCCTTTGAGTGGCGGGGATTGGCATAACGTTTCCAACGGGAGTATCGATCCGGGAATGCCTTACCGTTATTTTCACCGGGATGGCTCCAAACGTTACATCGACATCTTTTTCTACGATATGGGCATTGCCCGAGGCATCGCTTTTGAGGGGGCTCTTATTTCGAGCCAATCCTTTATCGACCGTATCGCCCGGGCGCCGGGCGGAGAGGGCCGCATTGTGCAAGCGGCCACCGACGGGGAGAGTTACGGCCATCACACCAAATTTGGCGACCGTAGTTTAGCTTACGCCTTAGAAGAAGAAGCGGCTCACCGGGGCTATTGGGTGACCAATTACGCGGCCTATCTGGAAAAGAATCCTCCGTCCATGGAAGTGGAAATCAAATTAGGGCCGGACGGCAACGGCACTTCCTGGAGCTGCGCTCATGGAGTAGGACGCTGGTACCGGGATTGCGGCTGTCAAACCGGAGCCCGCGAGGGTTGGAATCAGGCCTGGCGTGGTCCGCTGCGCAGGGCTTTTGACCATATCCGTGACACCGTGAGCCGTTATTTTGAGGAGGAGCGGGGCAAGTTGTTTATCGACCCCTGGACGGCCCGCAATGAATATATCCATCTGCTTCTGGACGCGAAAGCTTCCCGAAAGGATTTCCTGGAAAAACAAGCCGGCCGGCCCTTGTCGAACGCGGAGCAGGTTCGGGCTTTGACCCAGTTGGAAGTCCAGCATAACGCGATGTTGATGTATACCAGCTGCGGCTGGTTTTTCAACGAGATATCCGGTATTGAGACGGTGCAGGTGCTTAAGTATGCCGCCCGTATTTTTGACCTCTTGGCCACGCTGGGGCAGGAGTCTCCCGAAAAAATATTTTTGGAAATTCTTTCGGAAGCGAAAAGTAATATTCCAGAGTATGGATCGGGAGCGGATGTGTACCGCCATTTCGCCGAGACCACCCGGGTCAAGCCCCAGGGTGTGGTCGCTCATTTGGCTATTTCCTCCTTGGTGAATAACACCGTGGAAAAGGGCGAGGCGGGGGGCTATCTCTATAGCATGGAAGATACCCGCAAGGAAGAACACGGACGCTACACCTTGATGACAGGCCATGTTTCCCTGCAGGAATCCATGACCCGCCAGGACTTTCATTACGCTTTCGCCGGTCTGCACCTGGGCGGCATTGACTTTTACGGCGCCATAAAGCCCTTTGTGAAAAAAGAAGACTTCGATAAATCGACCCAACGTTTGTGGGAACAGTTCTATTTGGTCTCCCTGCCGAAACTGCTTCGGGTGATGCAGGAAGATTTTGGCCCAGATGAATTTGGCGTGGAACAGTTACTTCCCGAAAGCCGCCAGAAGATATTTAAAGAGGTGTACGGATCCCTGGTGGAACATTTCTCGGAGCAATATGTTCGTCTTTACGAGGATAATCGACGCAATCTGGAAATGCTGCAGTCGGTTGGCTTTGAACTGCCGAAGGAAATTCGGGCGGCCGCGGAATATACCTTTGGGAAGCTTTTCGAGGAAGAAATTCAGAAAAAAGAATGGTTTAAGGACCCGGACGCTTACCGCAATCTCATCACTTTGGCGGACGGTGTGACCCAGCACGGCTATCAAATTGACCGGTTCGTGGCAGAGCACACTTTCCGTAACTTGATTACGGAAATCGTGGATATCGCCGTGGAGAAACCCACAGAAGAAAATGTGCGCGCGGCCATCGCGGTCGTTCAATTGGCGAAAAAATTGGGACTCGGTGTAAACTTGTATCTGGCGCAGGAATCGGTGTTTGAGGCCGCTGAAAAATCCATTGATTTCGAGAAACTCTCGGAATTGTCCGATCTCTTAGAATTGCGGACGGATCTTTTGCTGGCGAAAAACGCCGATAAGAAAAGGAAGTTTGCCATTACGGGCTCGGCAGGATAAAAGCAAAAAAGCTATTTACCACCAAGGCACCAAGACACCAAGTGATGCGGAAAATTTAGAGGGGTGACCTCATTTATTTGAGTTTTTCTTGGTGACTTGGTGTCTTGGTGGTGAAAAAATAATTAGTGCGGTCGGTTTCAATTCTGGTTTAAGACAGGGTCCCTGTGACGACCTCCAAAAAGACGAAGAAACCCCTTTCGAACCCCGTTCCCGCCGATAACGCGCTTCAATCCTTTTTAGCTCTTTCCCACCGCGATCCCCACTCTTTTTTAGGATTTCATCGGCAAAAAAATGGGATTTTGGTGCGGGTTTACCGTCCGGACGCGGTCGATATTTCAATTTTGCCTGAAGGCAAAGGTAAAGAAGTCTTTTTAACTCAGGTTCACCCTTCGGGTCTTTTTGAGATTCTGCTTCCCGAAACCACCCCGGTTTTGCCTTATCAAGTGAAAGTCCAGTACTCGGATAAAAAAGTTTTTACTTATTGGGACCCTTATTCCTTTTGGCCGACTCTGGGCGAGGTTGACTTATATCTTTCGGGTGAGGGGAATCATGAAAAGCTTTATGAGAAGCTGGGGGCTCATGTCCGCCAATGCCAGGGCGTCACAGGAGTCTCTTTCGCCGTTTGGGCGCCGGGAGCCCAGGGCGTCAGTGTGGTGGGGGATTTTAACAGCTGGGACGGGCGCCTTCATACCCTGCGCTGCCTGGGATCTTCGGGACTTTGGGAAATTTTTATCCCCGAACTTCAACCAGGGGCCAATTATAAGTTTGAGATACGGACTCATGATGGACGGCGTCTCTTAAAAGCCGATCCTTACGCTTTCGCCGCCCAACACCCGCCCTTGACCGCCTCGGTTATCTATCAGTCTCAATACGACTTTCAAGATGAGCTTTGGATGACTCAGCGGCGTCAAAAAGACGTTTTGCGGGAACCGCTCTCGATTTACGAAGTCCATTTAGAGTCCTGGCGGAAGGTGCCGGAAGAAAATAACCGTCCGCTGACTTACCGTGAAATGGCGGTTCAACTTTCCGAGTATGTTAAACAATTAGGCTTTACCCATGTGGAATTCATGCCGGTGATGGAACATCCTTTTGGCGGGTCCTGGGGATACCAAGTCTCTTCCTATTTCGCTCCGACCTCCCGTTTTGGAACGCCGGATGATTTTAAATTTCTCGTGGATTATTTGCACCAGCAGGGAATCGGCGTGATTTTGGATTGGGTTCCGGCGCACTTTCCCAAAGATGAGTTTTCCCTGGGCCGTTTCGACGGTAACGCCCTCTATGAACACTTGGACCCGCGGCAGGGAGAACACCCGGACTGGGGAACTTATGTTTTTAATTTCGGGCGGAATGAGGTGCGGAACTTCTTATTGTCCAACGCTCTTTTTTGGCTCTCGGAATATCACATTGATGGTTTGCGTTTGGACGCGGTGGCTTCCATGCTTTACCTGGATTACAGCCGCAAGGACGGTGAATGGGTCGCTAATTCCTTTGGCGGCAATGAGAATCTGGAATCCATCCAGTTCTTAAAGCAGTTGAATGAACTGGCTCACGCCCAATTTCCTGGAACGCTCATGATCGCGGAGGAGTCCACCGCTTGGCCGGGGGTGAGCCGGCCAACCTATACAGGAGGATTGGGATTCGGTTTTAAATGGAATATGGGCTGGATGCACGACACACTCCACTATTTCAGTCGCGACACCATTTACCGCCGTTATCATCAGAACAATCTGACTTTCGGTTTTCTCTACGCCTGGAGTGAGAATTTTATCCTTCCGATTTCGCATGATGAGGTGGTTCATGGAAAAGGCTCTCTGATCGACAAAATGCCGGGGAACAGGCGGGAAAAATTCGCGAATCTTCGGGCGCTCTTCGCTTACATGTGGGCTCATCCCGGCAAAAAACTGCTGTTCATGGGCTGCGAGTTTGGCCAATTCAGCGAATGGAACAATAACCAAAGTCTTGATTGGCATTTAACCCAGTGGGCCGATCATTGGCGTTTACAAGATTTGATGAAGGATTTAAACGCTCTTTACCGGACTCACGCCGCCCTTTGGGAAGCGGATGTGGATCCCCAGGGGTTCCAATGGATTGACGCGAGTAACGCGGATGACAATGTCGTAGCCTTTTTACGCAAATCGCCCGCGACCGGTAAACAAGTTTTATGCGTGGGCAACTTCTCGCCGGTCTTGCGGAGCGGCTACCGCATCGGTGTTCCTAAACCGGGTTATTACCGTGAAATCCTGAATACGGATTCCCATTTATACGGCGGAAGTAACTTCGGCAATGGCGGGGGATTGGAAGCGGAGGCCGTTTATCATCATGGCCTGCCATTTTCCCTGAATGTCGCTTTGCCGCCCTTGGCGGTTGTTTGGTTTGATGTGCCGGAGTAATTCAAAATAAAAACGAATCGGAACTATGTCTTTGGCAAAGCAAAAGACATAGTAAGCAGATTTAGAACCTCTAACAAAGCCAAAATCATTTTCACCACAAGCCCCGAAGGGGCTTGTGGTGAAAATGGGTCTTGTTAGAAGTTTTTACGGTGCTTTCTGAAGTACATAGTTCCTAAACGAATTAATTAACGATCTGCCTGATTCGTTCAATCTTCGTTGCTTTGCCCGTTTCCTTATCCACTGAAACCACCACTGCTTGTAAGAGATAAGGGAGTTCTTCAGAAACCTCAAAGCGGGAAGGCGCGCCGGTCAAAAAGCGCGAAAGTACTTGCTGTTGTTTCATCCCGATAATCGAATTGGGCGAGCCGGACATGCCGATATCCGTCAAATAAGCGGTTCCGCCCGGTAGAATTTCCTCGTCGGCGGTCATGACGTGAGTGTGGGTGCCGGTCACCGAACTAACCCGGCCATTGAGATACCAGCCCATCGCTCTTTTTTCACTCGTCGCCTCGCAATGCATGTCCACCATGATGATCTTAGCTTTGCCGCCAATTTGGGCCAGGGCTTTATCAGCGCTTTTGAAGGGACAGTCGATAGGGTACATGAAAACCCGGCCCATTAAATTGAGGACCGCGATGGGGGTTCCTTTACAGTCATAAACACCCATACCGGTTCCGGGGTTTTCCGAAGGGTAATTGTGCGGCCGCAAGAGACGGTCGTCTTTGCCCAGAATTTCACGGGATTCTTTTTTCGACCAAATGTGATTGCCTGTCGTGACCACATCAACGCCCATATCAATTAAGCCTTTAAAAGATTCAGGCTGTATGCCGGTTCCGTTGGCGATGTTTTCGCCATTGGCAATAACAAAGTCAATGGAATGGTCCGCTTTAATGCGGCCCAAACAATTGTGGACAGCGTGCCGGCCTGGTTTACCAATAATGTCACCGATGAGAAGAATGTTCATAAGACACCTAACGTGGGAAATGGGAAACAGGCACGAGAGTAAACAAAAAGACCGCTAAATGCAAACCTTGTGAAGCCTATTTTAAGCAGAACGTAAAACCTTTTTCGCTTAAGAGGGCTTTCATGGGTACATCTTCGGGGGTGACGGGGACTTGATCGACCATTTGAAAGGAATAGGCCAGTCCCACAATGAGGGTCGATTTAGGCAGCAAGGGAAGCACCCGGTCGTAATAGCCTTTGCCAAATCCTAAACGGTTTCCATGGCGGTCAAAGGCCAAACCCGGAACCAGGACCAAGTCCAGTTCGCTCCATTCGGCGGCTTGGGTTCCGGTTGGTTCTAAAATGCCGAAAGCGCCGGGGGCCATTTTTTCCAATTTGTGGATGGGATGGAAATCGAAATGGCTCTTGTCCTTGACCACTTTGGGCAGGTAGAGGCGCTTTCCTTCTTCCAAAAGGCCTTCGAGAATGGGATAGGTATCGATTTCTCCGCTGACGGAAACAAAAGCTCCCACGCCCTTCGCTTTATGCAACTCGGGAGTAGTTCGAAGCAGGTTCCAAACCCCGACGGACGCGGTTTCAGCCAACCCGGGCTCAATTTGATTCCGCAATTGCTTTAATTCGGCCCGGAGTTTGTTTTTGGCTTCTTGAGGGGATAAAGCATCCGCTGTCATGAGTCGGTCTTTTGGGGTTGGCTTTTTGAAAGTTCATTCAGGTGCTCAAGCCAGGCTTTGATTTTAGCCTCGTAACCTAATGTCGTGGGCGAGTAATAGCGGGCCAAGTTGGGGGCGTACTCTTGTTTAACATAATGGTCGGGATAATCGTGGGCATATTGGTAACCCTGACCGTGGCCTAAAACCTTGGCGCCGGAATAATGGGCGTCTTTGAGGTGGGTGGGGACTTCTTTGGTTGTTTCACTTTTCACGTCCTCGCTGGCCTTCGTAAGTCCCATGTAGGAAGCGTTGCTTTTGGGGGCGCAGGCTAGATAAACGGTAGCTTGGGCCAAAGAAATTCGGCCTTCGGGAAGGCCGATAAATTCCAGGGCTTGCTGGGTGGCCACGGCCACCATAAGAGCTTGGGGATCGGCGTTGCCGACATCTTCGGAAGCCGAAATGATCAAGCGGCGGGCGATAAAGCGGGGATCTTCCCCGGCATAAAGCATCTTGGCCAGCCAATAAAGGGAGGCATCTGGGTCTGAACCCCGGATGCTCTTAATGAAGGCGGAGATGGTGTCGTAATGCTGGTCGCCGGTAGCATCGTACTGAACCATTTTCTTTTGGATGGATTCCTGAGCTACTTCCAAATTAAAGTCGATGACACCTTTATTGTTGGCGGGAGTGGTTAAAACGCCCACTTCCAGAGCGTTCAGAAGGGTTCGGGCGTCTCCTGAGGCGCCTTTAATTAAATGGACCCTCGCTTCATCCGAGAGAAGCACATTGTGATTACCCAAGCCCCGTGTTTTATCGGTTAACGCATGGTCCAAGATCAATGTGAGGTGTTTTTCTTCCAGCGGGCGCAGTTCGCATACCCGGGAACGGGAAAGTAGGGCGGAGTTGAGGGCGAAAAAGGGGTTTTGGGTTGTAGCGCCCACCAGAAGGATAGAACCCTGTTCTAAATGGGGCAGAAGCGCGTCCTGCTGGCTTTTGTTGAAATGGTGGATCTCATCGAGAAACAAGATGGTGGATTGCTGATAGAGTCTTTTGTTTTCGGTGGCTTCGTCGAAGACTTTACGCAGGTCAGCAAGGCCGGAGGTGACAGCGTTCATGGCCACGAAACGGCTTTTAGTGCGCCGGGCTACCAGACGGGCAAATCCGGTTTTTCCCACTCCGGGAGGACCGTAAAGAATGACGGAAACGATACGGTTGGATTCTAAAAGACGGCGTAAAAGTTTGCCGGGGCCCAGCAGATGTTCCTGGCCGATATATTCTTCCAGGGTTCTGGGAGACATGCGGATGGCCAAGGGTTTGACGGTGTCTTTTTCATCAGGAACAGAATCAAATAAATCCATGAAGCTATAATAAGGCTCTGACTTGGGAGCAACAAGAGGGAAGGAATTGGTTGTCTGAATGGGAGAGAAAAGCAGGTGAACATTAGATTCGGAAATAAAAAGACCCAACCACCTGTGCCGGTTGAAAATGGTACTCTTTTGAGGCCTGACAAAGTCAGGTGGGCGCTCGAGCAAGCGGTTCATCGCTTCCGAAGAAGACTATCCCCGATTGGTTTTAGAACACCCGGTTTTTAATTTGTGGCTCAAAATTTCCCACCCCAAGGTCGAACACTGCAGTCAGGGCTAGGGATATTCTAGGACCCCCTCAAGCTTTGTCAAGAAGGGTAAAGTTCTCGTAACGGACTTGCTCTTCATTCTTGTCATCAAAAGATATGCCAAATCCCCAGTTGAGTATTTAGAGACGCTGTATGAAAATGCTCCCAGTTTATTCGGAGGGTTTCATGATGCGTGTACAAGTTCAATCCGTTCGTTTGCCCCGATGGGTGGTTCCTCTTCTTATTTTGGCCGTTTTGGCTTTGATTCCGATCGCGTTGACACTGGCCGCGGCGGTGGCGGTGCTAGCGATTGGTGCGACGGTTGTCCGGTCCTTTTTACCCGCCTCCGCGGAACCCAAAATTCAAAGTAAAACACATCGTTTTAAACCTCTTGATGAAAGAAGCTCCAACGCGGCGGTGATTGACGCTGATTATGAGATAAAGGACGAACATGAAAAAAGTTAAAGCCGTGAAAGTGCCCCGCAAAGACTCCGTGCCAAAAAATGAATTGGATTCAGCTTCTCACGTTGGAATTAAACCGGAAGACTTTAAAGCTTCCTTCAAAGACAAACTGAAATACCGGCTGGTGAAAGATCCATCGAACGCGACGGATTATGACCGCTACTTGAGCATCGCTTACGCTATCCGCGACCGGCTGGTGGAAAACTGGGTTTCCACTCAGAAAACTTACCGGGAACATAAGGCAAAACGGGTTTATTACTTTTCCCTCGAGTTTCTGATTGGACGTACTCTTGGGAATTCCATCATTAATCTTCAGGTTTATGACAATGTCTCCAAGGCTCTGGCGGATTTAGGATTAGATTTAGAGGAATTGCGGGAGGTTGAGACGGACGCGGGACTGGGTAATGGCGGATTGGGTCGGTTAGCGGCTTGCTTCATGGATTCTTTAGCGACTTTAGAGATTCCCGCTTATGGATACGGCATCCGTTACGACTATGGTATTTTCCGACAGAAGATTGTCCGGGGCTATCAGGTTGAAGAGCCGGATGAATGGCTGAGCAAAGAGCATCCCTGGGAAGTGGCCCGGCCGGAATATACCTACCGCATCAAATTTGGGGGTCATGTCATGCCCCGGACCAGCCGAGGCGGTAAGGTGATTTTTGATTGGGTGGGAACCGAGGATGTTTTGGCCATGGCTTACGATACGCCTGTGCCGGGATACGGCAACAAAACGGTGAATAACCTCCGCTTGTGGTCCGCAAAGGCGACGGATGAGTTTGATTTAGATTTTTTCAACAAGGGCAATTATTTCGCGGCGACTTCCAAGAAAACTGAAACCGAATCCATCTCGAAGGTTCTTTATCCTAATGACAACAGCCCTGAAGGGCGGGAACTGCGCTTGAAGCAGCAGTACTTCTTTGTATCGGCGTCGATTCAGGACATCCTGCGCCGTTTCAAAAGGGAACATACCGATTTAAGAGAGCTTCCGGACGCGGCCTCCATTCAATTAAATGATACTCATCCTTCCATTGGTATCGCGGAGTTCATGCGGGTGTTATTGGACGAAGAAGCGTTGAACTGGGAACAGGCTTGGGAAATCACTAAGGCCATCTTTGGTTATACTAACCACACACTGCTGCCGGAGGCGCTTGAAAAATGGCAGGTTTCTCTTTTTGGGCGGCTTTTTCCCCGTCATTTGCAGATCATTCAAGAGATCAACGCGCGTTTCTTACGGGAAGTGGCGAACCGCTATCCGGGCGATACAGACCGCTTGCGCCGGATGTCAATTTTTGAGGAGGGGAACGACCCGCACATCCGGATGGCTTATTTGGCGATTATCGGCAGCCACTCGGTGAACGGAGTTTCCGCCCTTCATACTGAGCTTTTAAAGACAAGTGT
>CAWKIY010000174.1:0-7509 GCA_963849245.1 candidate division FCPU426 bacterium
TAATCCTGATACCGTCTACCAACGCGGTCACTCCATGTCGTAGCCGAGACGCTCGCCCAGATCCGGACCCAAAAACGTGCCCGTGCTAAAGAAGTCAAGGCAACGGCGGGCACGCCGGCGGGATCTGTCGCCTTCCTCGATGGCACCACTCTGTTGGGTACAGCCACGCTGTCCAACGGCACTGCTTCGTTCACAACATCCTCGCTGGCCGCGGGGACACACGCGATTACCGCCGTTTTCAATGGCGGTTCCACCTTCACTTCCGTTACCAGCAGTCCACTTGCGGAAGTCGTGCAGGACTACACTTTGACTTTGTCAACCACATCGAGCGGAGGCAGCGGCGGGAGTACTCCCTCACAGACCGTGCCTCGGGGTGGAACCGCGACGTTCACCATATCCCCGGTCGTCCCACGCGACCGCCAAAGCCACCGGTGCGGTCTTTTGATCCAAGACTTTAAACTTGAAAAAAAGCCGGGGTGTTTGAATTTGAATCGTTCCCTGGCCAATCACGTTGGTCGCGTTGGCCGAAAATCCAAACATAAAAAAATTTTGAAACCCGACATTTGCCCTTAAAAAGAGACCTCCATTTTCATACATTTCGGTGACCAGATCATAACCGCCGTGCATAAGCATATAGGCCGTGGGAGCTTGAACCATTTCATAGTTGGTCGGACCGGAAGCCAACTCACCCGCCGCCCAAGCCATGGGCGCCGTTGTCAGGAAGCTAAAAAAGGTAAGGGATAAAAGTATTTTTTTAACGGGAAACCTCCGATAGATTTAAATTGTAGGGGTAAACGAACCAAAGTCAACTAAGAGAAAAGGGCGCATCAGTACTTCTCGATGAATATCTTTTCGACTTTACTAATGTTGCGGCCCAAAAACCGCTGAGCATGTTCTTTGAATTTCCGGGAAAGATCACTCACGTAATACTTTCCGCCTCCATGGCCGGAAAGACCAATGCCATGCGTTTCTAACTCCCGGTGAAGACTCCGGGCCGTCTCATCCGCCGAATCCACAATTTTAACTTTCTTACTCATGGTTTTAGCGATGACTTTTTTCAAAAGCGGATAATGGGTACAGCCTAATAACAAAGTATCAATATTGGCTTTCAAAAGAGGCCTCAGATACTCGCGGACAATGGATTCAGTGACGGGCCCTGATAGTTTACCTTCTTCAACCAAAGGCACAAACAGCGGGCAAGCCTGGCTGATGACTTTTGCTTTGGGCATCAAACGATGGATCGCTTCAGGATAGGCTTTGGAGTAAATCGTTCCTTCCGTGCCAATGACTCCGATACGGCCGTTACGGGTCATTTCAACCGCCGCGGTAGCGCCAGGCTCGATGACACCCAAAACCGGGATGGAAAATTCTTTACGTAAATCCCTTAGGGCCCAAGCCGAGGAGGTATTACAGGCCACCACAACCGCCTTCACCTTTTCCCGCTTCATCAAAAAACGGACAATCTGCCGGGCATAGTGCAGGATCGTATCAGGGCTTTTGGTTCCATAAGGGATGCGGGCCGTATCCCCGAAATAAATCAATTTTTCTTTAGGGAGCTCTTTTTGGACAGCCTTCACCACCGTCAAGCCGCCCAAACCCGAATCAAAAATACCGATAGGACGATTCTTCAACGCGCGGCCTTTTTGGAGGATTTCTTTTTGACGCCGCTGTCTTTAAGCAGTTTGTAATCGATCGAATCCACTAAGGCTCCCCAGGAGGCTTCAATGATATTTTCGGAAACTCCGACCGTTCCCCACGTGTCTTTTTTGTCCCGGCTTTCGATGAGAACCCGCACTTTGGCGCCCGTTCCCTCTTTGGCGTCCAAGACCCGGACTTTAAAGTCGGTCAAATGAACATCTTTTAACGAGGGATAAAACTTGGTTAAGGCTTTACGCAAAGCCTCGTCCAAAGCGTTAATGGGGCCATCGCCTTCCCCAACTGTGTTTTCCAAAACACCATTCACCTTCAACTTAATCGTGGCCTCCGAAATCAACTTGCCGTCGCCCCGATTTTCCACAATCACCCGGAAGCCCACCAAGTCAAAGAAGTTACGGTGCTGTCCCAGGGCTTTCTTTAAGAGAATCTCGAAAGAAGCTTCCGCCTCCTCAAACTGATAGCCTTCGCTTTCCATCGCCTTCACTTTTTCAATGATGGCCTTGGCCTCGGGAGTATCTTTATTCATCTTAATTTTGCGGTCGCCCGCTTTGTGAAGCACCGCAGCGACCCCCGCTTGATCGGACAAAACCAATTTCCGCAAATTGCCGACGGTTTCAGGCTCAATATGCTCATAAGCCCGGGAAACCTTGCGCACCGCGGAGATATGCATTCCGCCCTTATGGGTAAAGGCGCTTTTGCCCACATAAGGCGCGTTTGACCGGGGCGTGACATTCAAAATCTCATCGACCCGCCGGGAAACTTCAGTGAGCTTTTCAATTTTCACCGGCCGCAAAAAAGAGGCCTTCTTTTTTAAAAGCAGTGTCGGAATAAGGGAAGTGAGATTGGTGTTCCCCACTCGTTCGCCATAGCCGTTCATACAGCCTTGAACTTGAACCACACCCGCTTCCAGTGCCGCCAGACTGTTGGCCACCGCCAAGTCGGAATCGTTATGGCAGTGAATACCTAAGGCCGCTTCCGGGAAACGCTGGCTGACCCGGGTGACTACCGCCTCGATATCCTCGGGGATGGAGCCGCCGTTGGTGTCGCAAAGAACCAAGCAATCCGCCCCGGCCTGCAGTACCGCCTCTAAACATTTAAAGGCGAAATCCGGATTATCCCGGTAAGCGTCAAAGAAATGCTCGGCGTCGTAAAAAACCTCATCTGTCTTGGACTTTAAAAATTTCACGGAGTCATAAATAATCTCAAGATTTTGTTCCAGAGTGATTCCCAGCGCGCGGGTCACATGAAAATCCCAGGTCTTCCCGACCACCGTGATGGTGGGGGTTTTCGCTTCCACTAGATTGATGAGGTTGGAGTCCTCATGGGCTTTCAAACGCACCCGGCGGGTCATCCCAAAAGCCGATAAACGCGCCTTCAGCTTCATTTTGCGGGCCTGTTGGAAAAAAGCCGTATCCTTCGGATTGGCCCCCGGCCATCCGCCTTCTATATAGTGAAGGCCCAGACTGTCCAAAACCTCCAGCAGATCCAGCTTATCCTTCACGGACAAGTTGATCCCCTCGGTTTGGGGCCCTTCCCTTAATAACGCGTCATAAAGAACTATTTTTTTATCCACGTTCGCTCGCCGCTTTTTTGCCTAACTTAAACTTGTCGTGGATGGCCGTCACGGCCTTCGCCACGTCTTTTTGGTCGATAACCACGGAAATTTTAATTTCCGAGGTGGAGATCATCAAAATATTCACGCCCACTTCCGCCAGCGATTGAAACATCTTCGCCGCGACGCCCGAATGGGACCTCATGCCGACGCCGACCACCGAAACCTTCGCGATATTTTCGTCGGAAATAATGCCGGCCGGCTTCAGGGTTTTCGCCGCCTCGTGCACGACCTTCATGGTCTTTTTGAGTTCCGAGCGGTTGACGGTAAAGGAAACGTCCGAATGTCCCTTTTCGCCGATATTTTGGATGATCATATCCACGTTCACTCCCGCCTCGCCCAGCTTGGAAAAGAGGATGGAAGCCACCCCCGGCCGGTCCGGCACGCCGCGCACCGTGACTTTGGCCTCGTCCTTGTTATAGGTCACTCCGCTGATAACGACTTTTTCCATCGCTTTGGTTTCCTGCATGACGATCGTCCCTTCTTTTTCGTTAAAGGTTGGTCTTACGTGAATTTTAATCCCGAAATTTTTCGCGAACTCCACCGAGCGCGCGTTCAATACCTGGGCTCCCGCGCTCGCCATTTCCAGCATCTCATCGTAGCTCACCACATCGAGCTTTTTGGCGTTCTTCACGATGCTGGGGTTCGCCGTGAAAACACCGTCGACGTCTTTATAGAACTCGCAAACATCGGCTTTGAGCGCCGCCGCGATCGCCACCGCGGTCAAATCGCTGCCCCCGCGTCCCAAGGTCGTGATTTCGTTGTCTTTGTTCATCCCCTGAAAGCCCGCCACAATGACAACCTTGCCCAGCTTTAAAGCGCCTCGAATTTTGGAGTCCCCGACTTTGACAATGCGGGCTTTGGTATGAACGTCGTCCGTCACGATACCCACTTGCGGGCCCGTAAAGGAAATAGCGTCGCAAGCCAGGCTTTTGAGGGCGATCGCTAGAAGGGCGATGGCTTGTTGTTCGCCCGTGGCCAAAAGCACATCCATTTCCCGGTCGTCGGGTTCTTCCGTAATCTGACGGGCCATCTCAATGAGATTATCGGTCGTGTCGCCCGGGGCTGAAACGACAACCACCACATCGTTGCCCTTTTTCTTCGTTTTGTTGATTCTTTTCGCCACTTCCAGCATTTTGGAAGCGTCCGCCACCGAAGACCCGCCAAACTTTTGAACAATCACAGCCATTTTTGATTTTCCTTAAATTAAAGGTTCAAAACTTTTAGAATCTCGCCCAACTCCGGCTTCACCACGTGGGGCTTGGAACACATCGCAACCGCGCGGTCCGGATCTTTTAATCCATGGCCCGTCAAGGTACAAACCACCCGGCGTTGGCCATCAATAAAATACTTTTCTTTATTCTTCTTAATGACGCCCGCTAAAGAAGCCGCTGAAGCCGGTTCGCAAAAGATCCCTTCCGTCGACGCCAGCAATTGATAAGCTTCCAAAATTTCCTCGTCGGTCACCGCCTCAATCACACCGCGGGACTCGTCCCGGGCGGCCTCAGCCGTTTTCCAGGAATAGGGATTGCCAATCTTGATGGCCGTCGCGATCGTTTGCGGGTCCTCCACTACTTTGCCTTGAACAATGGGCGCGGAGCCCGCCGCTTGAAAGCCGCACATGCGGGGCAGCTGCTGGGCCGTTCCCTTGCGGTGATATTCTTTGTATCCCTTCCAATAAGCCGTGATGTTTCCGGCGTTTCCGACGGGGATCGCGTGATATTCCGGCGCGTCGCCGATCGTATCCACAATCTCAAAGGCCGCCGTTTTTTGACCTTCAATGCGGTAGGGATTGTTGGAATTCACCATCGTGACCGGATATTTATCCGCTAATTCCCGGGTCAGGGTCAGGGCTTTGTCAAAACTTCCCTCGACCGCGATCACTTTCGCTCCGTAGATGAGTGATTGGGCCATTTTTCCCAAAGCGATGGAGCCATGCGGCAAGAAAACCGCGCAGGAAATGCCGGCGTGGGCGGCGTAAGCCGCGGCCGCGGCGGAGGTGTTTCCGGTGGAGGCGCAAACCACCACTTTCGCCCCGTCTTCAACCGCCTTGGACATCGCCATGGTCATGCCGCGGTCCTTAAAGGAACCGGTTGGGTTCAATCCCTCAAATTTGAAAAAAAGTTTTAGGCCATTTCCAAGTTTTTCGGAGATTCGCTTCCCGAAAATAAGAGGCGTATCCCCTTCTTTCAAGGTAATGACAGGCGTTTTTTCCGTCACCGGGAGATAGGATCGATATTCCTCGATGATGCCTTTCCAATAGGCCATTTATTCCCCCCGATCCATGCGGATCAGGAGGGTTTCTTCCCTCACGAAAGGCAGGCCGTTGATCTTCTTCAAGGCTTCCTGAACGTTCTTCTCCAGGGCTTCGTAAGTCACGATGACCACCGGCACTTTATCGCCCTTCTTCTGCTCTTTTTGGATGACGGATGCGATGGAAATCTGGTGCTCGCCCAAAATACGGGAAATCGCCGAAAGCACTCCCGCCTGGTCCAAAACGGAGAACTTCAAGTAGTAGCGGGACTTCACATCGCCCATTTTTTTAATGCGTTTAATCTCGGGGTTGTCATTTAAAAACCAGCAATTGGAGATTTCGCCCGCCACATTGTCGTGAACACTGCGTCCCACATAAATCAAGTCACTCATCACCGCTGAGGCGGTCGGCTTGTTGCCCGCGCCCAGGCCGTAATACATGGTGGTTCCCACGAAATCGCCGGTCACCAAGACGCCGTTGTATTCCCCGTCGACTTTAGCCAGCAAATGGTCTTCCGGAATCAAGGTCGGGTGAACCCGCACTTCCAATTCATCGCCTTCCACTTCCGCGATGGCGAAAAGCTTCACCACGCGCCCGAATTCTTCTTTGGCGAACTCGATATCCTGAACCGTGATGCGGTCAATACCCTCAACATAGATATCCTCAACCTTCACCCGTTTCGAGAAGGCCAGCGAAGCCAAAATGGATAACTTATGCGCCGCGTCCATCCCATTAATATCCAAAGTGGGGTCCGCTTCGGCCAGCCCTTTTTTCTGGGCCATCTGCAAAGCTTCTTTATAAGACTTCTTTTCTTCCGTCATTTTTTGAAGAATGAAATTGGTCGTGCCATTCACAATGCCATAAATGGAAGTAATGTTATTAGCGGCCAATCCGTCGTTAATGGCCTGGATCACCGGAATACCGCCGCACACCGCGGCTTCAAAGTAAATATCCACCTTTTGCTGGCGCGCGGTTTGGATAATCTCATCCCAATGCATGGAGAGAACCGCTTTGTTCGCCGTGACAATGTGTTTTCCCTTGCGCATCGCGTCTAAGAGATAAGTGCGGGCCGGTTCATAGCCGCCCATCAGCTCCAAAACAATATCAATATCGGGATCATTCAGGATGTCTTCATAAGAGGTCGTCAGCATTCCCTCAGGCACCACGACTTCCCGTGTTTTGGCCATGTCTCGGACCACGATTTTCTTAATGCGCATTTGCGCGCCGACCTTGGATTCAATGAGAGAACGGTTCTTCTCCAGGAGCCTGTAAATTCCCTGGCCCACGTTGCCGAAACCAATCATTCCGATTTGAATCACCGACTTTTCAGCCATGACATTCTCCCTGGGGTCGTTAAAAGAGCTCCAAATAGCAAAACGCCCCGGCATTCAGAGGGCCCAGGGCGTTTGGTTTGAAGGAGCTATAGGTTATCGAAAAGAACATGCGGATTCAAGAAAAAGGGGGCCTTTTTACTTCAAAAAGCCCCTTCAAAGCGCCCTTCTTCCCCGCCGTCAAGCCACCCACTCATTCAAAGAATAAAGAAGCGCCAGAAACATCTGCAAAGGCAAAGCGATCCACAAGTAATAATCCATTTTATCTTTCAGTTTTAACGCGGCCAAAATAAATAAGGGAAAAACCACAATTCCATAACGCAGATAAGAGGTCAAATTGTCCGATAAAGCCGGAATCAATCCCAGCAAGAGGGAGTAAACCCAAAACGGAACGCTTAATCGTTTCCAACCGAAAACCAAACCCACAATAAATAAAACAAACAACAAACGATTTAAAGCGCTCGTTGCAAATTGATTAAAGCTGTACTGAACCTCAAAAAAATTATGGGAAATCCAGGCCAGCGGATGCAGAACATGAGCGAAAGAATATCCGGAAGCGAAATGAGTCTGGGATTCGAATCCCGCGAAATAATCTCCCGTTGTTATTCTCATGATTAAAAAATAAGCCGCGAAACCCAACATAAATCCCAGCGGCA
>CAWKIY010000175.1:0-12929 GCA_963849245.1 candidate division FCPU426 bacterium
ACGCATTGCTCCGGTCCAGCCTCCCGTCATACCCGACATACCAGCGACAAAGGTATTCACTTCATCGTTCGACGAGTTAATAGGAATCCAGGTCAGCGTTAATTCGGTTTTACCCGCTTTATCTTTCAAAATAACCGTGGTTAGCATTTCTAGAGGCCAAGTCGGGCTCATAGGATGGCGGGCGAGTCCGCCATTTTCGTCAGAAAAAGAATTGATATAAACCAGCTTTTCCGGCGGGACAATCTCTCGAAAAGCCCATTTCCCCCACATTTCATGGCCATCCGGGGTTGCCATACAACTGTGAAGGCTGCCGCCGGGGCGTAAATCCATCTTAGCGCTTTTAACCGTAACACCTTTCGGACCGAACCACTTCGCGATACGCTCCGGTTCGGTCCAAGCTTTGAAAACCAGTTCCCTCGGCGCGTCAAAAACCCGGGTAATCACAAATTCTTTTATCTCATTACTTTGTGGAATCATTTTTCCTCTCCTTGTTTTTTACTTCTTTTTGAATTTCTCTCAAATAGTCATCCAAACGGTCAAAACTCTCTTCCCAATAACGGCGGTAATGCTCAATCCATTCATTAGCTTGTTTCATGGGTTTCGCCTGTAACCGGCAAGGCCGCCACTGCGCGTCCCTGCCACGGGTGATTAAGCCGCTTCGTTCCAGAACTTTAAGATGCTTCGACACCGCTGGAAGGCTCATTTTGAAGGGTTTTGCCAGCTCTTGGACCGAAACTTCCCCCTGACTCATCCGCGCCAGCATGGCGCGCCGAGTCGGGTCGGAGAGAGCTGAAAAAGTAGCGCTGAGTTGATCCGTCGGCATGTTTAGTATTTAACCTCTTGGTTAAATACTAATTCCACAAAATTCTCCTGTCAACTTCAAATTCGAAGAAAAAAAGCAATAAATGATAAATCGAAAAGTAAGCTTTCCGGAACGAAAGACTTCACAAATCGCTGTGGTTTTTTAAAACCAGGAATTTAAAAGAAGATTTTATGAAATTGAAAATGCTAAATGTGATCTTTTGCCGTGATCTCGACAGCGTAGGAATGGGAATTCACGCTGAGTTTCACGTTCACCATTAAAGGGTGGCCAAAACGCCACAACTTTTCCAATTCGGGCGATTCCTTCATCAAAGCGCCGACATACTGATCCAACCGGTCTTGGGCGTATTTTTTAACCTCATCGACCCCATGGAGGGTAAACCGGCCATGGCTAAAATGGGCCGTGACGTCTTTTTGGATAACAGCCTGTAATTGAAAAATGATTTTTAATGCGGGACTTTCCATGAACTTCCTCGCCAAAATCAAAATGAGCTGACGTGTTATTATACTACCAGTTTCAGGCATGTACCAACGACCCCGTCAGCGGAAATTACACTTTATCTCATCTCGAATTCCACAACTGCCATTCCCGCCCTGGTTTTTCCACTCGAAAAGTCTCAATACGGCCATAGTCGACTTCCGTGACATAAATCGTACAACCATCCGGTCCGCCGAAACATAAATTGGAAGGACGGGTTCCATGAAGTTTCACTTCCAACAGTACGTCGCCCGCGGGATTCAGTTTGGCGATGGTGCCCTTGCCATAGCGGGTCACGTAAAGATTTCCGTCGATATCCACCCTCATTCCATCCAAACCATGATCTGGAAACTCAATCAGCAGGCGCTTGTTCGTCAGTTCGCCCGCGAGGCTCAGATCAAAGGCCCAAATCCGGCGCTGGATACTTTCGTCCACATAAAGGGCTTTCTCATCGTGGCTGATCTCTATGCCGTTGGTCGTCCCCATATCGCGGGCCGCCAGCGCCAGTTTTCCATCCAGTCCCGCGCGCCAAATCTGGCCCGTCGCGTCGCTCCACTTGGGGTCCGAGGCGAAAACCAAACCGGACGCGGTGATACAGATGTCATTGGGTTGATTCATGGTGGGATTGTGGGCGAAAACTGAGACCCGACGGGTGCGGGGGTCGACCTGATAAATCTTATGTCCAACGTAATCGGCAATGAGCATGGTGCCGTCCTGGCGGAACCGGATACCGTTACCAATGCTGGGAGTGGGCAGCTCAATATATAAACTCGAGTCGCCATTGGGAGCCACCGCGCCAATCCCGCCCTGTTTAGAGAAATTAACGGCGTAAAGGATTCCCTGGGCGTCGCAAGCCGGGCCTTCAATGCCGTCCGTAAATCCGTGAGCGGAAGTATAAGGCTTGGAGACATAAAGGGAGTCCGGCATGGAGATCCTTAATATAAATTTATGATTAATTTCTCAGAATAATCCGGGGCATGGGATAGATTTCATACTTGAACCCGAATCCGGCCTTAACAATCGGGTCGTTCGAGGTGAGGGTTTGAATTTCCGCTTCGTTATCGACTTGAAAAATACCTAATCCCCAAGTTCCTTTCGGGTCCGCCACAGGACCTAAGGCCGCGATTTTGCCCTTCTCCAGAAAATAGGTCCAATAAGCCACATGTTCCCGCATCACGTTTTGTTCCGCCTCCGTGATATCTCCCGGAAAAGTCGCGCGAGGAGGAATCAATTTGCCAAAAAAAGTTTCCATGATCTCCAATTTCTAAAAAAAGGATATTTGTTCTAAAAGTTTACATCCAAACGGGCGCCGGTTTGAGCCAAAAGACCAGGTAAAGTAAAGGCCCCTCCCTGTTGTCCCCAGGGTGCGGAAACATAGACCCGACCGCTAATGCGGTCCGTGAACTGGCAGACCGTATCCAGGCGGGAAAAGCCGCTTTGACCGGTGAAATCATAGAGATTCGTTTCAATAAACGTAATATCCGTCAACCCGCCGGGCCCCGCCAGATCAATGGCAAAAACCCCAAATTGAGTCGCTGAAAAAGTTCCAAAACTGGTTCCCGGATTAAGTACGGGATAATCGGCAAACTCTCCCTGAAATGTCACCGTATCCGTTTGGCGGTCAGAATAGCGTAATTCCCAGCCGGCGCCCGTACTAAAAGCGCCTTTCCAATTGCCGCCCGAATCCTGGCCCGCGGCGCCCTCGAAATAAGCATCAATATCCCCGATTCCTTGAGAAATATCGAATCCCGCCCGGCCCGACTGGCCTTTGGGCAGATAACCGGACAACGAAATCTCCCCGCTTTCCAGAATGCCCGCGAAACTGTCATAAGCCGCCTCACCCCGGAAATAGCCGCCCGCCGGATTACCGTTGGTAGGATTACCCGTTAAGCCCGCCGCGTAAAGATTAGCCACACCCGAGGGGATTTGCATCTTCACCATATCCACCCCCGTTCTTTCGTCCGAAGGCAGGAAAAAGTCGTAAGGCTGAGAATTAAGAAAATCGGTCGGATTAAAAAACTTCGCCGCGCCGTATTTCACCTTTTGGCGGCCAATGGTGAAGAAAAGCTGATGATCGATGTTAGTTGAGATGCGTAATTCCTGAAGTTGAACCGACAAATTGTCGCTGTTTTGGGCGCCAAAACCATAGGGGTTCACATAACTGCTCGAGCTGGAACTGCCGCTGGAAACCCCCGTCGGATCGTAAAAGGCCCGCAAACGGGCGAAAACCCGGTTGTCATTTTCCAACTTGGAATCCAGATAAAGGAAAAGAATGTTGGGATTGCTGATGATGTTCTGATCCAACGGAATACCCTTTTGGAGGTAAAGATCCGCCTCCGTGGAAAGAGTCCCGCCGATTTGGGTATTCTCCTCAACCGTGGTCACCAGCGAATGAGGCTTCGCGTCGACCTCGTCCGAATCCTTCGAGGCCGGGAGATTAACCGACTTCGCCTTCGCCGATTTATGGGTTGGCGTAGGCGTAGCCGCGACAGAGGAATCTCCCCCAAACATGGAATCTTCCGTGGGCCGACTTTGCGCCAAAACCAACCCTGTCGTCAAATAGAACATCCCCACCAGCAAAAGTACTCGTTTCATGCTTTTCCTTTTCTTGTGGTTTTACCGGCTCTTGGTTTCTAACCAGGCCTTGGTGAACATGTTTTCCGGCAAGGTCGCGAGATCCACCGATTGAATGATGACAAGAGTTGAATTTTCTTTGTCGATCTCGTCATAAATGTGAATCTCATGAGGAAACCAGAGATAGTCCTTCTTAGCGTCGCTATAGAGCTTGTCCCATTTTGGATCGTAGCTGGTGCGCATCAGGCGGCCCGACAAAGCAAAGTCCTGGCGCTTGAGGTAATTGCCCGTCGCCTCATCCACCCAAAATTCCACCAGAGGATAAGCCACGTCCACAGTAGACTTAACTGTCAGTTTCAGATGCCAAACCTTGAAGGCACCCAGTTTTTCCTCGCCTACGAAAGCCGGATCATACTCTACCGCTAGATTGGACTGATCGAAATCCTGCCGGTTGGAATCGGTTCCGCCAATGCGTTCCCGGTCCGTCCGTCTCTCCCACTTGCCCACTGAGGGGTCGTAATACCAAAGGTTGCGGTCTACCCGCAGGTAGCCCTTCCCCGCCTCAGTCTTGGGTTTGGTGAAGAGGATCATCAGCTTCTGATCCACATCCCGCCGGTAAACCAGGGCTTCTTGGGCCACATCCGGTTTATCCTTTTGGTGCTGTTCAATATAAACCAGCGCCTTATAGTCCCCGCCGCTGCGGATGCGAAGGTCGATGCCTTTGAGGATATCAACCATTTGACCCTTATCCAATGTCCCAGCGAAAAGGGCCCCAGGAATCAAAGTCAGAACAACTAAAAAGAAAGCCAAAACCTTTTCACCACGAAGTTCACTAAGTACACGAAGTAAGGCGAAAGGTTTTAATAAAGCATCTGTTTTAACTTTGTGAACTTCGTGTACTTTGTGGTGAAAATTTATTTTCTTACTCATAACTTCTCCTTAAACGTGAGTGATGGCCGTCACGGGTTTCATCCGCGCGGCTTTAAACGAGGGAATCAATGAAATAAGGGTACAGCAGGCCGTGATGACCCCCGCTTCCCCCAAAACCTTGGCCGGTTCCACCGCGAATTTTAAGGTGGTGGACATGGTGAAGAACTGCACCCCCTGGGGCACCGGAATATGCAAAGTGTTCAAGAGAAGCGACACGAGACAGCCCAAAACCACACCCGCCGCCGTGCCTAAGGCACCCAAAAAGAAAGCTTCCAGCAGGAACATCACCATGACCAGCCTGCGCCTCATGCCGATGGCCCGAAGGGTGCCAATTTCCCGGGTCCTTTCCCGGATGGCGATCCAGAGGCTGTTCATAATCCCCACCGCGATGATGACCAGAAGAACCCAAGTGAGCAGAAAGGTCAGGCCGTCGATGGCCTTTAAAGTCCAGGTAACATAACTGATCTCGTCTTCCCAGGTGGTGATATCTAGCTTCTGGCCGGTCCATTCTTCCCGGCTGACTTCCGCCAACTTCATCCAGAAAGCCTTGCTGGCGCCCCGGTCCATGACGATATAACCCGCGCGAAGTCAGGGCCTTGCGTAAAAGATCCATGTCCTCCGGAATGCGTTTCATGTTTTTAAGATAGATGAGCAGAGCACCCGTACTACTGTCATTAGTCTGATCCAGGCGGTTGAGGGTTTCCTGGGGCAAAAAAACGTTCCAGGAAGTCATCAGCCCCATATCTTCCGCCACGCCGCAAACCCGCACGTCCACCGTGTTGTTCACGCCTCCGGTCCGTCAGCACGGAGAAAGACCATGCTGTCGCCGGTCTTCACCTTCAGCTTCTTGGCCTGGCTCTCAAAGATGAGGACGTTGCCCGGCTTGGCCAGGTCTTCCAGCTTGCCTTCCTTCATTTTGAGCACCTTGGGCAGGTTCGGCTCGTGGGCCATATCCACCCCCGCGATACCTACCTGCATGCTGGCCTGGTCCGAAACCAGGCGGGCCCAGCCCCGGCCCCGGGCCGTTACCAGATCCAGGTCCGGCAAGGTTTTTTCGACAATGTCCTGGATCTTTTTATAGTCCGTCACCAGGGGCGCGCTTTGCCCCGCCGTGACTTTGTAAAAACCGCCCACGTTCAGGTGACCCGTGGCCACGGTGGTGGCCGATTCCAGCATGGTGGCCTTCACTCCTGAGGAAAGACAGCCCAGGAAAACTAGAAGGGCCGTTACCCCCGCGATAGCTCCGCCCAAAAGCAGGCTACGGCGGCTGTGGCTGATGAGATTACGAAAAGCGATCAGAATAATTTGGTTCATATTAATCCTCCGAGGCCATGGCTTGGATAGGCGACACCTTCGTCGCCATCAGAGCGGGATAAAGGGCTGAAACGCAGGTGACGATCACAACCACGATGAAGGCTCCCACGATACTTCCCCAACTTAACGCCGGGATAAAGCCGGGGCCCGGAGAAGAAGAAGTAAAGGAACTCGTTGCCCGCGGGAATCCCGCATGCCCCAGCCACACCACAAAGCCACTCCCTAGAAACCGCGCCAACAGTGCCAAAGACCAGCCCAAGCACCACTGTTTCAGTCAGCACCATGGCCAGCACGAACCCCCGCTGGGCGCCAATGGCCCGCATGGTTCCAATTTCCCGGACCCTCTGCAGGGTGGCCATGACCACCGCGTTATTGATGATGACCAGCGCCACCACAAAGATAATGGCGGTCGCCAGATAGAGGATGAACTTGGCCACAAAGACGAACTGGCCCAGATTGCCCGCGGCCTTCTGCCAGTCAATGACTTTCAGGCCCAGTTTCTGCTGGTCGCAGATGGCTTGTAGGTCCTTCATGGTTTGTTTCAACTTCGAAGGGTCTTTCAGAATGATGGCGGCCCCCATCGCCACACCCTTTTCCATCTCCTCCTGGCTGTAAACCTGATTAATCAAGTCCGCCCTTTTCACCTTAGCCCCGCCCATCTCGGCCTTGTCGTTGATGGTCTTCGGACTGGGTCTGCTCCACGTGCTGGAAGTGAGCCGCCAAAAAGGTCGGCCTCGGCCTTATCGCGGGAAATAAATTGAAGCCCCCGCGGCCTTTTCCAAAGACTTGGTCTCAGCGATCTTCTCCGGCGTCACATAGCCGTAAAGGTCCCGGAAGCTCATCAGGTCCATCAGGCTCGAGCCTCCCGCCAGGCCGGACTTTTCCAGGCCCTTGAATTGGAAGGTGCCGTAAACCTTCACATTGACCGCTTCCACGAAACCCGACTTGGTATAGGCCTTGATGGTCAGAATATCGCCCGGCTTCAGGCGGTAAAGCTCCACCAAGGGCGCCAGTTGGTCGTAGAAAATCTTGTAGCGCGCCTCAAAATTGGAGTCATCGGTGTCAAAGAAAGTCGAGAGCAGCTTGGGCAAGTCCGTTTCTTTGGAACCGAGCGCCGTCTGCAAAATGGAGACGGCCTTCTGGCTGGAAAGAGGGTCCAACTGCAGGACGATTTCCCGGGTCTGGTTTCGGTTCTGCTTCACCAAATCCTGCAGATCCGGATCCTTGGCGATCTTCTTATTTTTCTCCGTCAGGGCCTCGTGGATCTGGTCCAGCCGATTGGCGGACTTCAGTTTGAACTGGTTCTCATAGACATATTTGGAAAGAAGCATTCCCCGGTGGCCCTTGGGCACCGCCTGGCCGTCCACGATCTGCATGCGGTCGAAAGACTTGGCGAAAGCGTCCAGGTCCGTCCCCACGTAAGAAAGGAAAATCTGGTCCGAGTCCGGCACCAAATAGGCGATCTTGTTTTCCAAAAATTCCAAATGATTCAGCGGATCCTGATCAAAGCTGTTCCAAAAAGCCGGCGAGGAGGCCTTGTTCAGGTCCTCGTAAGCCTCGGGGTCCACCGTGCCCTTGGCCGCCACTTTATCCAGCTTGGTCATGTCGGTCTGGATGACCGAAACCATCTGGCGCACATGGGACTTCAGGCTTTCAATCTTTCTCCCGGGGGCTTTCGGTCTGGAGCTTTCAGCCTTGCGGAGGCTTTCCAAAACCTGGTCGATCGTATTGCCATAAACCACGATGGCCGTATTGATGCCTTCCGGCACCACCGCCGCCACATTGGAATTCGCCATCAAGGGCCCCTTCACCTTGGAAAAATCCGGGATGGGGTCTAAATCTGGGATCTGCCAGCCCTCGAAAACCGCCGGAGAATCCGTGGAGGAAGCCTGATAGATCTGGGCGTGACCCGCGATGGAACCGATGATGCTTCGGCTCATGGCCTTGTCCATGCTGTCCACGAAAGAGCCGCCCACCACAAAAAAGAGAGTACCCACCAGGATAATGAGGCCGATGACCACATTCAGAAAGCTGGAGAAAATATTCCGGAACGCGGTCTGGAGTAAAAGAAGAGCCCAGCTCATTAGTGGCTCCCCGCGCCGACGGCTTTCCCATCGGTGATCTTCCCGTCCGCCAACCGCACGACCGAGTTGGCGTGGGACATCACTTTGGCGTCATGGGTAGAGAAGATAAAGGTGGTCTTTTCCGTTCGGTTCATTTCTTTCATCAGATCGATAATGTTCTCGCCGGTCACGGAATCCAGGTTTGCGGTCGGCTCGTCCGCCAAAACAATCTTCGGACGGGTCACGAGGGCTCGGGCAATGGCGACCCTTTGGCGCTGTCCGCCCGAAAGCTCACTGGGACGGTGAAGCGAATGCTTATCCAAACCCACTTTAGCCAGGAGGGCGTTCACCCGGGAGGCTCTTTCTTCTTTGGTGAATTTACGCTGCAACAACAGCGGAAATTCCACATTTTGAAAAACGCTCAAAACCGGAACCAGGTTGAAACTTTGGAAGATGAAGCCCAGGGTATTCAAGCGCAAATCGGTCAATTGGCGGTCATTCAAGCTTTTCGTGTCGTGCCCGTCGATGAGGACCGTCCCCGAAGTGGCCACATCCACACAGCCAATCAGGTTCAGGAGGGTGGTTTTGCCCGATCCCGAAGGACCTACTATAGAGAGGAAGTCTCCCTGGACTACGGACAAGCTGACGCCCTGAAGCGCCGGAACCACTACCTTATCCAACGGGTACTCTTTATAAACGTTTTGAATGGAGACAATATCGCTCATCGTGGGCCTCTTGAATAAAGATTAAAAACACTTGTCCTGCGAAGACTAAAAACGATTATCAAACCAACGGGATTATGCCGAAAACCCCGCCTGAAGGAAAGACCCGGCCAAGTCAAATTTTGTCTACGAAATGCTGAAATAAAAAAACAGACCGCGCCAAACATGGCTTTTCGGGGTTTTTTCAACAGGCCCGCCCTTTGAACGCTTTATACAAAAACGAGATCCGAAATGCCTTTCGTTTATGTTTCCTTTTGTAACAGTTTGTAACAATCCCTTCTGAAAAAAATCAAAAGTCTTCACATCGCTTCTCAAAATGAGAGTCATCGAATAATTTACCCGCTCAGCCGAAAACGATTTTAATGCACAATAAAAATTCACTCATTTTTTTAAAAGCTGATTGTAAAAAATACCTCGAAGCTGCAAAATTAATATCTCTTTTTTGCTTTTCAAAAATCAGAAAACTTAAGGAGAATTCATGACTTCGCCTACTCCCCATTCTTCCCATTCCTTAAAAATTCTTTTGGCGGAAGATAATTATGGAGACGCCAACATTGCTTACGTGATGCTCCAAAAATCCAAAGCCTCAATTGAATTAACCCGGGTCACCGACGGTGAGGATGCGATGGATTTTTTAAAAAAGAAAGGTATCTACCACAGCGTTTCCCATCCTGATTTGATTCTGCTGGATATCAGCCTTCCGAAAAAAAATGGTTACGAGGTTCTGAGCGAAATCAAAGCCGATTCCAGCCTTCAAAAAATTCCTGTCATGGTGTTAACCGGCTCCTCCTCTGACGAGGACCATCAAAAAGCGCGTGAATCCAAAGCCGATTTCTTCATGGTGAAACCTTCTAATTTAGAGGACTATTCCAGCCTCATCAAACGCGTCGAGGAAATGTGGTCGAAACACGCCGCCCGCGATTCACAAGAACCAGGGTTCCAAAAGGAATAACGCGTCCGGCCTGCCGTTCCTTCTCCCCTTAAATATTTCCCGGGTAATATTGATTTTTCTATTTTACCCGGGTAATATTAAAACCTCAACCACTTTAAAATGAGGTTTATATGAAAGCCCACTCCAAGCTTCTCTGTACCGCTTTTTCGGAACATCAAAAAATCGCATCCGGCGACGCCGCGGCTGTCGCCCTTCAGGTCAAAAAATTCCTTTCTAAAAATCGCGGTTCCCGCCTTTTGGTTTTCGAGGATCTCACCGGCCATCAAATCGAGTTTGATCTGCGGGGCACCGAAAAGGAAATTTTGACCCGGCTCCAGGAATCCAGCCAAGAGGAATCTGGCGATAAAGCCGGCCCAGGCCGTCCTAAACTGGGAGTTGTTTCCAGGGAAATCAGTCTTTTGCCTGCCCACTGGGATTGGCTGTCCTTACAACCCGGGGGCGCCTCCGCGGCCTTGCGCAAACTCGTTCATGAGGCCAAAAAGCAAAACAGCGTTCAGGATCAGGTCCGGCAGTCCCAGAACGCTTCTCACAAGTTTATGACCGCCATCGCGGGAAACCTACCTCAATACGAGGAAGCCTTACGGGCTCTTTACGCCCAAAATAAAACGGTTTTCGAGAGCTTGATTGGGTCCTGGCCTAAAGATATCCGGGAGTATCTCAAGAAAACCGCGAAGCCCGCCTTGACCCAAACCAGTGTCTTAAAATAAAAAAAGCTCAGCCCTCCGAGGAGGGTTGAGCTCTAGTTATCGCTAACAGCCAGACGGATTAGTTGTTCAATACTAAACGGTTTTGCGGGGTTTCCCCAAGGG
Organism: candidate division FCPU426 bacterium; assembly: GCA_963849245.1. GTDB lineage: Bacteria > Oederibacteriota > Muellerivitia > Muellerivitales > Muellerivitaceae > CAWKIY01. The sequence continues at coordinate 10,665 of CAWKIY010000175.1, forward strand.
GGCAGTCGGCGTGGCCGTCGGTACAGGAGGAGGCGGCGCGACAATCGGATTAACCGGTTTTGGAGTTGCCGTAGCGGCGGGAGCCGCCACGGATGGCGAAACCACCGCCGGGCTCTTGAGCGCGTTTGACGTTAACGACAACCCCGATGAGGCGGCGCCCATGTCCCAGATATCGGAATAATCCACTGGATTAGTTTTAGGTCCATTCGCGCCGTTGAGAAGCCAAACCTGGCCGTTGAAGACTGCGCTCGCATGGGCCCACCGGGGAGTGTAATTCGCCAAAGCCGAAGCTTGGTGCCAATCGCTGCCGTTGGCCGACCACCAGGCATCATTGAAGACCACATTGGCTTCCGCGTCATGCCCGCCAAAAACCCAAAGAAGGCCCTGGTACTCCTCCGCAGTGTGGCTCGAGCGCGCGGCAAAAGCGGGATGAACTCCCGCGGACCAATTCACCCCATCCGGAGAAGACCAAATGTCGCTCAAAAGACCCGTGCTGCCCTGCCCGCCGATGAGCCATAACGCGTTATGGTGAACCGTTAAAGTAGCCGAATAGCGCGCCGGAAAGGCGGACTGAGGGATCACTTGTGTCCAGGTTTTTCCATCCGGCGAGGACCAAATGTCGTTGAAGTAGGCCCCCGCGCCCAATCCCGCGGTAACCCACATCTTATGATTGAACACCACCGCGTTCATGCGCGCGCGGCCCGCGAAGGGCGCGTTGGCGGTTATCAATTTCCAGTTGGCGCCGTCCTGGGACTGCCAGACATCGTTGAAAAAGTTTTTTCCGTCGGACCCGCCGATAACCCACAAGGCGGTTCCCTGGCCCGCGTCAAACGCCAGACTCGCCTGTCCCCAGCGGGGTCCAAAAGCGGCTTTATCCGTGGCGAGATTCCAATTCAATCCATCGGCCGAGGAAAGGACATCCGCCACCGGCTTGCCCAAAGCCAGTCCCCCGATCATCCAGAGGTGGTTATTCATCACCGTCGCGGTGGAAAAATGACGGCCGGGATAACTGTCATTTTGGCCGAAGTCGCTCCAATTAACGCTGTTGGGAAAAGTGGAAGCGGACGGTGTCGGGGCCGCGCTGGGCGGGGTTTGGCTCCAGACTCCAACGGGAAGAATTGTGCAAAGGAAGACTAAAAAATAGGGGCGCATAAAGAAATCCCTTCACTACATAATGAACGTAAATAGTCTACTTAAAATACCAGATAAAGCCCAGCCGGTAGAAACGATATATTAAACTTCAGTTAAAACCACGCAAAACCAATGACTTAAACGGGTTCGATTTTCCGGTAACCGAAAGGATGTCTTGAACTGTTTTCAGGAATCCAATCCTAAAAAACCGAGTGATAAATCGGAACCAAGACGACCTGAACTTGGGGTTGTTTCCAGAGAAATTAGTCTCTTACCACCCATTGGCACTGACTGATCCTCCAACCCCATCGGCGCCTCCGCGATCTCACCGAGAGTGAGGCGAAGCAGTTGGAAAAACAGCTCTCCTCCTCGCCGGAGGAAGCCGAGCGTTTTGCCGCGTCCATGAAAAAGCATTATATGCTGCTGGGTCTGCCCAATCCGGTCTGGCACCCGAAGCCTTTCAATCCCGCCGGTCTGAAGCTGGGCTACCAGGGACTCAAGTATGGCGCTCAAGCTTTAAAATTAAGCGGATGGTTCAAACTGGGCGCTCTGGCCGTCGCGCTCCCCTCGTTAGTCTATGTTTCTTACAAAACCTACACCCAGGTCACGGAGCCGCGCCCCACTGCCCTCTCCGCACCGGCGTCCCTTCAGCCCAATCCCGTTTCCAATCCCGCTCCCCTTCCGCCGCGCTACCAGCAGCTTTCCATCAGCGTGGAGCTGCCCAATTCTGGTTTGGTCACCGTGCGGGTGTTTGACAGCCAATCGGTCGAAATCAAAACGCTCTACGCGGGCGTCCTGCCCGCCGGGCAAAAGGTCTTCATTTGGGATGGTAAAAAAGAGGATGGAGCCCTGGCTTCACCCGGAACCTACTTTATCCAGGTCCAATCCGGCAAGAATCATATGAGGCGGGAAGTTCACATCGAGGCTGATTAAAAGTATTCGGATGATGTCATCAACAAATAACTTAAGTCTGTTTTCACCACAGATGAACAGGTTTTTATCCTACGGGAAGCTCCACGTAGTTCAACCAATAGTTTTTTAGATTTTGGATGATCTTGGTAAATCCCTCGGAATTGGATGGCTTGGTGATATAAGAACTCGCCCCGGATTCGTAAATATTCGCGATGTCTTCCT